>JAFRVK010000032.1 GCA_017441765.1 Erysipelotrichaceae bacterium | reverse complement strand
GTGTATTCATAGTTCCATTATAATATGAAACATACTGAAGTTGCTTATGGAAGCTCAGAAAAAAACAGCCGAAGCTGTTTCAGTATGATTTGATGAACAAGATCAGTAATCAAGTTTCGGACCCTTGATGCAGTATTTATAGATCCAGTCCTTGATGTCATAGTCGTTGTTATTCTTATACTCCGCAAGCTTTTCCCTGAATGTGTCCTTGTTCAATGGCGTGATCGTAATGAAACCGCAGCCATTGTCGATCATCAGCTTGTTTGCGAACAGCAGCGCCGCTCTGACATCTCCATCCACAAAGAGCCGCTTTTCAATGATATACAGGAAGACATCGATCGCAGCTTCCAGGTTCGCCTTGGTCGGCTGATTGATCATCTTGTGCAGTTCTTCGATCTGTTCCTCATTCAGTTCGGACTTGATATCATCATCCAGATCCTTCATCAGGATTTCATGCAGCACCAAAAGGCATTTGTAGTCATTCTCGACATCCGGACTGTTCAGCACGAATTCATAAGCTGTCTTCAGATTCTCATAAGCAGTCTGTCTTAACGGATCATCCTGCTCATAACGGGACAAAACGAGATTATTCTCGATAAACTGTTCGAGATTCTCTCTTACGAACTTGACATTCTGGGCTCTGCTTAATGTAAATTTATTGATCATGTTCTTTTCCTTGACATTATTATCTTATAATATTGGTATGAGTTCAATATTTGACCGTTTCGAATTATCCAGTTTCCAGCGATTATTCAATAATGCAAAGGCTGTACATGAATACAGCCATAAGCCGACACTTCTGATCCTGGCAGATATGGCACAGTGCATCCTTCGTGATCATATCGGCTATATGGAATACAATCTTTTTCATTTTGTCGGGAAAGCGCAGAAACTGCGTGATACCTATGTGACTTTTGATTATTCCCAGCATCTGTTCAAAACTTTGAACGATCCTGAATACCTGCCGCTATTCAATGACAAGCTGTCTTTCAACAAGATCTTCAAAGAATATCTTGGAAGAGAGTTCCTGGATGTTTCTGAAGCAAGTTTTGATGATTTCGTTGTGTTCTGCAAAGGAAAGAATAAGATCTTTGCGAAACCGAACGATTCCTGTTCGGGAAAGGGGATCTATCGCAATTTCGCAATCGATAAAGATACCAATCTGAAAGAACTTTATGGCTATCTGAAAGACAAACATCTGTTTGTGGAAGACAGCATCGTTCAGCACGAAAAGATGTCGATGCTGCATTCTTCCTCGATCAATACTGTCAGAGTCACGACCGTTCTGGATAAGAAAGATACAGCACATGTGATGTATGCGCTGCAACGGATAGGTATCGGTGATATGAGTGTCGACAATGTCGGATCGGGAGGGATCTATACCGTTCTATCCGAAGATGGAAGGATCGTAAACCCTTGCTGGTCAGATAAGACGATTTCGACCTATACGGAACATCCGACCAGCGGCATGCCTCTGATCGGTTTTGAAGTTCCATATTTCAAAGAAGCCCTGGAATTATGCAGAAAAGCCGCACTGGTCGAGAAACATATCCGCTATGTGGGATGGGATATCGCCATCAGCGATAAGGGACCTATCATCGTAGAAGGAAACCCGTTGCCCGGCTACGATATGCCACAGAATTATTTTGTCACCAATAAAGATACCGGCTTGAAACCGGCTTTTGAAGAGATCCTGAATCAAGAATGAAAAAGAAACAGATCCCAGTGCTTATTATTCTGTCCATCGTGACATTTCTTGCTGTCATCTATCTGACTGGCCTTTTATATTTCAGCTCGCATTTCCTCCCCGGAACAACACTGAATGGAACGGAAGTGTCATTCATGAACCGGGAAGAAACGCAGGATCTGCTGGATCTGATGCCTGTGAAACTTGTTGTCGATGAGAAGGACAAGGATGGCAATGACACGATCAGTGAGGAACTGGAACTGCATGATATGGATGGAATCGATCTGCATTATGTTGCACAGAAGATCGATCATTATCAGGATGCGGCGACCTGGTTTCTCTCGCTTTTGAATCAAAAACAGCTTCTTTGCGATAAGTGCGAAGGTTCTTACAGCAAGGATGTTTTGGAAAAGAGTATCAGTCATCTTTATTGTCTTCAGGAAGAAAATCAGAGAGTACCGGAAGCTGCGCATATCGCTTTCGAGGAGAATGAACTGAAGATCATCGACGCATCGGATGGTTCTTTGATCAGCAAGGAAAAGGTCCTGCAGCTGATTTCTGAAGCGTTGGACAAAGCATTATCAGGGGAAACGTTGTCTGCCATCGACCTGCGTTCTTCCTATGAAAAAAGTCCGGACAGCAATCGTAATGAACTTGAGAGCCAATTCTCTGTCTTGCAGAAGATCCTGAATAAAAAGATTACTATCAGTATCAGCGAAAATAAAACTGAGTCCCTGGAAGGAAATCCGCTCAAAGAGCTGCTTGCATTGAAGGATAATACATTCATCGTCGACGATACGAAACTGGAAAGCTATGCGAATAGAATCGTTGATCAGTACAGCATCTCTTCTTCGGAATACATTAAGAAAGGCCCCCTGAAGGACGCTTTACGTAAAGCTTTGTTAAGCGAAACAGATACATCCGTCGAATGCGGATGGGCAAAAGAAGCAGGCACACGCTCCAGCAACCTGATCGAAGTATCCTACAGCGAACAGATGCTGTACTACTACGAGAATGGCGAACTGATCTTCTCTTCACCGGTCGTGACCGGAAATGAAGACACGGAGATCATTGCCTATGGAACCTATTATGTCCAGCATATGAAGAGAAATGCCACTCTGGTATCTTCTACCTATGAGGAACATGTCGATTACTGGATCGGCTTCGATTTCGAGTCGGGAGGCCATATCCTGGGCTTCCACGATGCGCAATGGAGAGATGCCTTCGGAGGCGATATCTGGAGGACAGATCCATCCCATGGCTGTGTCAATATGCCTACGGACAAAGTCGCGATGCTTTATGAAGCAGTCGACATCGGTACAGAGATCCATATCCACGAATGAATACATAATTTATAGGAGAAACACGCTATGAAACCATCGATCTTTATCATGATCCTCCTTGGCTTCCTTCTGCAAGCCCTGTTCATCTACATGGAACACAAAGAAAAGTATCTGTTGGCAGATATCCTGAAAGGGTCTGCTTCACTGATTTTCGTTCTGATCGGATCACAAGCCTACCAATCTGTCAATTTTGCATTCAATAAACAGCTTCTGATCGGACTGATCTTTGGCATGATCGGCGATATCCTGCTGAATCTGCGCTATGTCTTCCCGAAGCAAGGACAGAAAATCTTCCTGATCGGAATCGTCGCTTTCCTGATCGGACATATCATGTATCTGCTGGCACTCATCCCGCAGGCACGGCATGTCTGGATCTGGTACTGCATCATTCTGGGAGCTCTGGCCGCTGCAGGTCTGCTGGCATATATCTTTAAGACAATGGAAGTCAAGAAAGCATTCAAGATCTTTGGCGTCTTCTATCTGGGCGCTGTCTTCATCATGACTGCGATCGCCATTGGCATTGCCATTTTCACGCCATCCAGAAGAGCTATCATCTATTCGATCGGTGCTGTCTTATTCACCGCATCCGATGTCGTTCTCATCTTTAACACCTTTTCCGGTGTGACCAGATTCTCTATGCGTATCACCAATCTGACCATGTATTATCTTGGACAGATCCTGATCGCATGTTCGATGTTTCTCTAAATGAAAGGGATATGTTATGATTTCTCAACTGAAACAAGATCTGCAGAGGACTTTATCCGAAATCTCTGCAACCAAAACCGATGATTCAAGATATGCCCACATGAAGTATCCCAAGATCGTCTCTTTGATGGATTTCTATGTCGATCAGTATCAGATCGAAGATTTCGGTCATCTGATGGTCATGCATACGATCACGAAGATGGGTATGGAACTGCTGACGATGTCCTTCATGCCCGATAGCATCACTTTGCCATATCTGCTGATCGATGCGATGGAGATGAAAAAGAAACGCTGCGTGTTTATCGAATACTACGGCTGCGATCATGACGGCCTTGTCGAAGAGAAGATGAACCAGGTCTACGAACACTACAAGAATCTTCCTGACTACAATGAAAAACCGAACTGGTATATCAGCGAAAGAAGGCCGTATTCTTTGATCAAGAGCGGGGAAGAGGAAGAGCTGATCATCATGACAAGGGACAGCATTCGTGCGTATCTCTCATCGATCAGAGAGGCGAAATATGATCCCGGATACAAAGAAAAACTCAGTGCCTTCCGTCAGCGTATGATCAAAGAAGGGAATCCGTCTTCCAAGACATTGGAAATGCTGCTGAAGAAAGACGGAGCGATCCGCTTCATGGAAGAAGCTGTCATGCCGCTGAGCAAATGATAAAACCCGGAATCATAGATCATATTTTCAGCCTGATGAAACCATATCATCAGGCTTTTTTTTATGTAAACATTTTCAAAGAATCCATATTTTACTCTTACTGTCTTCCAAAAGAGCACCGAACCGCTTGTAACTGTAAAATTACATGATTTACAATTAAATTAAGCATTATATCTGATCAAGGGGGAGAAAAGATATATGCCAACTAAAAAGGAGGAGAAAATCATATGAATGTAGGTACAGCGTTTTTACTTGCGCTGGTTTCTTGCTTGATCGTCTTATGTAGTTACATTTTCTCGGGTTGGTATAACCCGCTCGTCCTGGGTACTGTCACTGGTGTGATCGTCGGCAATCCGCAGCTTGGTCTGCAGATCGGTGCTGCCTGCGCCTTGATGGACTTGGGCTTCTACACCTATGGCGGTGCCGTCGTTCCATCTTATTCGATGGGTGCGCTCTTCGGTACAGTCGTAGCAGCAAACGGCGGCGACTACAATCAGGGTATCCTGGTCGGTACGGTCGTAGCTATGCTGGGTTCCTGGTTCGATATCATCCAAGGCTTTATGGCGATCCCCTTTAACCACATGGCTGATAAAGCTGCGGAAAACAACGATATCAAGGGTGTCGAAAGATGGCACCTGCTGGGCATGCCTCTGACGATCATGTCCACGAACTTCATCCCGATCTTCCTGGGCTTGCTGGTCATTGACAGGTACCAGATCATCATGGATTTCATCGACAAGTATGCATGGGTCGAAGCAGGCTTGAATGCTGTTTCTTGCGTCCTGCCGGCTGTTGGATTTGCACTTCTGCTTTCCTATATGGATATCAAGAAATACTGGTGGGCAATGCTGGTGGGCTATGTGATGTTCGCGTTCCTAGGAATGCCGACACTTGGTCTGGCGATCCTGGGCGTATGCGTCGCATATGTCTATTGCTTCAAACTGAGGAAGGAAGGTACTGACTAATGGCTAGAACAAATAAGAGATTATCCGAAAAAGCCTTAAAGAGTGCGGCTACGCGTGCAGCGGTAACGCATGAATGGTGCTGGAACTATGAAAGAATGCAGGCTACGGGTTTCGCTTATGAAATGATTCCTGTCCTGAGAGAACTTTATGATACGGATGAAGAGATCTGTGATCGTCTGAAATCACATCTGCAGTTCTACAACACTCACCCGGGTGCTTCTGAAGCCATCCTTGGTGCATGTGTCGCTCTTGAAGAAGACTATCAGACAGAAACAGCCGACAGCTTGAAAGTCGCTCTGATGGGCCCGATGGCCGGTATCGGCGATACCGTTCAGGCCGTTCTGGTCAAACCGATCGCTTACATCCTGGCTGCTTCGCTGGCTGCCGATGGTTCATTCCTGGCGATTCCGGTCCTGCTGATCCCGTTCCTGCTCCTGTGGGCAGTCAGATTCCCGCTGTTCAGGTTTGGCTACAAGCGTTCCGTTTCCATCATTCAGGATATCAGCGGCAATACTTCCTTCGCTAGACTGCAGGAAGCTGCTCAGATCCTCGGACTGATGGTCGTCGGCGGATTCGTTCCTTCGATGGTCGGTATCGGCCTGACACTGGCTTATACGAAAGAGATCAACGGCAATATCCGTGAAGTCCGTATTCAGGACACGCTCGATGGCATCCTTCCTTATCTGCTCCCGATCCTGGTAGTCTTATTCTGCTACTGGATGATCAAACAGAAGAAGCTGAAACCAACCACAGCGATCCTGATTCTTGCTGCGATCGCCTTCGTGCTTGGTGCACTTGGCATCATCGGCTAATTACCGTAAGCAATGTTTTATAGGGAACCGTAGTTTTCACTGCGGTTCCTTTTTTAGAGGAGATTTATTATGATCAATCATCTTAGAATCGATAATCGTCTGATCCATGGCCAGGTTGCGGTCATGTGGCGTTCAAATGTAGCAGCCGAAGCAATCATCGTCTGCAACGACAAGGTTGCGGCAGATCCGATCCAGAAAATGGCCTTGCCACTGGCGTGCAAGGGCGAGAAAGTCCTGATCATGACCATTGATGAACTTATCGCCTATGATAAAGAAAATCCGGATGAGAAGAAATTCGTCATCTGCAAATATCCTACCGACTGTCTGGAAATCCTCAAACGGGGTGTCGAAGTCGAAAGAGTCAACGTCGGCAATGCTGCACCGATGCCGGGAACCAATCACAAGATGATCACGCGTTCCATTTCCGCTACACCGGAAGATGCAGCAGTATACAGAGAAATTGCTGAAATGCGCGGAGGCGTTCTGGAAACCCAGATGATCCCGACCGATGGAAAGGACGACTTCTTGGCTTTATTGAAGAAGGCCGGTCTTTAGATAAGAGAATACGTCAGGACAGATAACCGATCGTTCCTGACTTTTTAATATGTTGGAATATGCCTCGAAACAAAAGGGAGGTATTTTATGGAAAACCTTGTTCATAGTCTGGCGGATCTGGGCACAGAAAAAAGAAATTCTGCAACAAAAGATATCGATATCCTGACTGTAAAAGAAATTTTAGAGATCATTAACAGAGAAGATCAGTCTGTTCCTTTGAAAATCAAGGAACATCTCTCAGAGATCGAAAAACTGACCGATGCCTATGTGGAAACGATCAGGAATGGCGGAAGGATCTTTCAGGTGGGCTGCGGTACTTCCGGACGCCTGGCTCTCGTCGATGCGGCGGAACTTCCGGTTACTTACGGCATCTCATACGATCAGGTGATCGGTATCATGGGCGGAGGATTGGAAGCGGTACAGAGACCCGTGGAAGGAGTGGAAGACCATGCTGAACTTGGAGAAGAAGATATCAGAAAATATGACTTGAATGAAAAGGACATGGTCATTGGCGTGGCCGCCAGCGGCAGGACGCCCTATGTCCTGGGAGCGATGTGCTATGGCAAGTCTCTTGGCTGCAGGATCGGCTGCATCACTTCCGTCGCAAATTCTGAATTCTCCAAAATCAGCGATTATCCTGTGGACATCGATACGGGTCCGGAAATCGTTCTTGGTTCGACAAGAATGAAAGGCGGAACCCTTACGAAACTTGTACTGAACATGGTCAGTACGACCGCCATGATCAGGCTGGGTCATGTCTTTTCCAATTACCTGGTCGATGGTATCGATACGAATGAAAAATGCTATGCCCGCTCGATACGACAGATTATAGAGATCACCGGATGTCCGGAAGAAGAGGCGAATGATGCCTATTACAAGGCTAACCGTGATATCAAACTTGCTTTGGCGATGTGTTTTACCGGACTGGATGTAAAAGAAGCGCAAATTGCGCTGGATAGAAACGAAGGTAATCTTAAGAAAGTGCTGACGGAAAGGGGGATCAAATATCAAAGATGATTTATAAAGCGAATCATATCTATACGCCTGAAGGACCGATCAATGGATATCTCATTATTGAAAAAGGCAAGATCAAAGCGATTACAAAGGAAAAACAGAAAGCTGATGTCGATTTCGGAAACAAACTGATCATTCCGGGTATTTTCGATACGCACAACCACGCTTCGGGAGGTTATCATCCTTACGGAAAGACCGATAAGATCCGTGTTTCCAACAATAAAAAGTATCTCAAGAACCTGGCAGCCAAAGGCGTTACCAGCGTTCTGACGACCCTGTTTTCAACTGTAGCGGATGAAGAATCGATTGAAGTGCTGACGACTTTGTCTAATAAAATCGTCGGCAAACAATTCGATGGCGCTACATCCGTTGGCATCAATTTTGAAGGGCCATTCCTCAACCGGGTAGGCGAGAATGGCGTACGTTATGTCCCGGATCCGGTCGATCTCAAAGCGATAAAACAGTATATCGATATCTGCGGGGATAAACTCAAAGAAATGGGCATGGCTCCGGAACTGCCGGGGGCAGTCGAAGCCACCGAAGTACTGTTACAGAATGGTACGGAAGTCGCCATGACCCATACCGATGCGAAGTCACAGGAGGCGTTCGAAGCATTCGATCGCGGTGTCAGCATTTCTACCCATACCTGCAATGTCATGGTCGGGATACATCACCGGAATATCGGAGGACTTGGTGCCGCTTTGATGGATGACAGAGTCACATGCGAACTGATCTGTGACGGCATGCACGTATGCAACGACATGCTGAAACTGATCTTCCGGTTGAAACCGCATGACAAGATCATGATGATTTCCGATTCTTCCGCATTCGAAGGATTACCGAAAGGCAAATACGTCCGCCATGGTGAAACCATCAATGTCAATCAGCAGGGATTCGTTCTCGATGAACACGGATCATTGAGCGGTTCCTCAAAACCGGTCATCTATGGAATGAAGAATATCGTAGAAAACTGTGATATTCCTTTGGAAGAAGCGATCAAAATGGCTTCCTACAATCCCTGCATGAAATTCGGTCTGACCAATAAAGGCAGTCTTGCGGAAGGCAAAGATGCGGACTTTGTAGTCATCGACAGGAATTTCAAAGTCTATTACACCTACAATGGCGGTCGCAAAGTCTATGACTATCAGGTCGATACCGATCTGATCAATCAGGAACTGCTTTCCTGCCGGGTAAGCAAATAGCAGGTTGCGCAAAACATGAACGAATAATGGCTCTTATTGAAAATGAGTCATTTTTCTTTTACTATCGTATTAAAGATATGAATGTACCGATCGATATCAGCAATGTCACATTGCACACTCAACGATTGACACTCAGGTCATGGAAAGAAAGCGATGTCCATGATCTTTATGAATATGCCAGAGTCGATGGCGTGGGACAGATGGCAGGCTGGAAACCGCATGAGAACATCGAAGAATCGCGAATGATCCTGAAGATGTTCATAGACGAGAAGAAGACTTTCGCTCTGGAATACGAAGGGAAAGTGATCGGTTCCTTAGGTATTGAAGAATACAATGAGGAACACTTTCCGGAATTCAAAGAACAGAAAGCTCGGGAAATCGGCTATGTCTTGTCCAAGAACTATTGGGGACAGGGGCTGATGCCGGAAGCGGTCAGGGAAGCGATTCGCTACCTGTTTGAAGATGTCGGACTGGATGTGATCTTCTGCGGCCATTTCCTTTGGAACAGGCAGTCGCAAAGAGCACAGAAGAAGTGCGGATTTCATCACTATGCCTACGATACATTTGAAACCAGGCTTGGTACGATCGAAGACAACGAAGTCAATATCCTGACCAAGGAGGAATACTATGCAAAAGAAAGAAACAGTGCAGAAATCGTCGCTTCATAAATCATTTATGAAAGCCGATCTTCAGAAAGAAAGCAAGAAAGTACGTGATTTCATCACGGATGGTATCTTGGCTTATGGAGTCAGTGTCGGACGTTTCAAGTTCCAGAAAGAACGCAAGATCGTCTATGCGATTTCCGATTTTCCGCATGTCGGGGCTTCCGATGTCTTGATGTATTACCAGATCTCCAAGGAAGACTATGGGAGACTGCTGAAGCTTTCCCATCCGAATGAGATTCCCGATCCTGAAATATCTTCCGAGATTACTGAAGCCTGCCGGAAAGACTTCCTGTGCGGTGAATCCGCTTACTGCAAACGCAATACCTTTACCCTGGAAGATACCGATAGATCTCTTGCTGAATCGTTTTGAGGAATCTATGATCATCCATTGCATGAAAAAGCGCTCCTGGGAAGAGGCAAAGAATCAGGATTCCTGGGGGCAGAACGATATCGACAGATACGGATTCGTCCACTGCTCGACCGCGGAATACCTTTGGCGTGTCCTGCCGGGTTTTGAAGACGATCCCGATGAACGGGTATTGATCTGCATCGACGAAAACAAACTGCTGTCCGAAGTGAAATACGAAGATCATGAAGACTATCCGGGAAGATACTATCCGCATGTCTATGGACTCATAAACAACGATTCTGTCCTGATGGTCCTTGATTATCTCATAGACAAAGAAGGGCATTATCGCAAGAATCCGGAATTCTGTGATATTCCGGATGAGTAAAACGATATGTTATGATATAAACAAGAAGATTTCTCAGCCTATCATCATATATTCACCGGGAATCATAGATCTTTTTATGAAATGATTCTTGAGAACCTGAACAAGGAGATAACATGAAGAAACAGATAAAAATCTTGACTGTTCTGGCTCTGATCGCTGTCCTCTGCTGCGCCTGCAATCTTTGGGGAGATGGCGGAAACAAGCCTTACGAGCCGGATACGCCTGCACCGGATCCGCATAATGGTACATTCGTTTCCGAACATGGAACGATGACCTTCAACGGCGATGGAAAGAGCGTCATCATTTCCTTCGATGAAGAACTGTCAAAGCTGACCAGTCTTCCTTCCGGTGAACAGGCAGGAACTTATGTCTTCCTTTCGGGTGATCTGCCTCCGAACGGCAGCGTCGATGTGCGCTATGATGTCGCTCATGAGCTACAGATCGCAATCGGGGAAGAAACCGTCGTATTGAATGTAGGAATCGCATCAGAAGACGGTTCAACTGCTACAGTCGGAGTCGATATGGTCACTCCTGACAGGATTCCGTTATTGTTTAGGGAAGATAATAGAAATTTCAGCATCATTTTCGAGAAGGAGCATTAAATCATGAAAAAACAATTAATTCTGATCATCACATTGATCTGTCTCATCCTGACTGCTTGCGGTTCATCGCAATCCGCAGCAGGTTCTTATGCACCAAATCAGGAAGAATCCATTCCGGTATCGGAAGAAACGCTTCAATATGACGAGAACGGTCCGTTCTCTCAAAGCAGCGAGGCGATTCCTGAACCGGATGCTTCAGCAGGAGATTTTGATAATACCATAGGCGATCCTCAACAGGAGAATACTCCTGCGATTCAAGGAGAAGAACTGAGCTTTGAAGATTTTGATTTCTACTATGACATCATGTATTATGGCATTCCGGAAGAAGCCGTATATCCGGCAATCAAATATGCGGAAGGGGAATGGAAATACAATCTTGCGTTCCGCTATGATACGACACAAGGCTTCTATTATGATGAATTAGGCTATGCGGAGCTTGATCTTGATTACGACAAGCAGACGATGATCATCCAATTGCATCCGAGAATAGGTAATGACGGCGATGAATCCTGGCCGACAGATGATGCGGAAGTCGCGTATCAGCCTTTCGAGGGAGGCTTCGATGAAAACAACAGTCTCCGTCTTTACGGTAACGATGCGGTCATCGATGTCCGGCATTATTATGCCTGTGAAGGAAGAGAATACTTTGTGGCAGAAATGTGGATCTCGGAAGAGGAGTACGGCATCTTCCTGATGACTCGCGGCCAGAATTAGCTGGAAATGATTGAAACTGTTATAATAGATTCGAATTGAATATAAGCTAGGAGGTATGTCTATGTCTATTGCTTTATTGGTCATTTTATTCTTCGCCGCTCTAGGCGCTTTGTTCGGAATCGTTCTTGCGAAGAATGGCAACGTCGGTTATGGACTGGCGAACCAGTTTGGCAAGCAACATGCGAAAGAACTCGGTATTGAAGATAACAATGATACGAACGACAGATGGGATGCATGACCATCTGTTTTTTTATAAAACGATGACTTAAGGATATAATGAAAACAGTATGGATCGGCTCTATTTACGAAGCATTTCATTGTCTGAACCGTTGCAGGAAGATTCCTATCTGAACGATATTCCTGCGATCAGATTTCTGGAAACTAATGATCTGGAATTCAAGAAACCGGTCACGATCTTCATCGGTGAGAATGGTTCAGGCAAATCGACTCTGATCGAAGGGATTGCCGTAGCGATGGGTTTTAATCCAGAAGGAGGCACAAAGAATTTTGCGTTTTCGACCGAGGATTCCCATTCCAAACTGCACAGCTATCTGAACACAGCCAGACAGTCGCATCCCAGGGATGGCTTCTTTCTCAGAGCGGAAAGCTTCTACAATGTAGCCAGTTACATCGACCAAAGCGATCGTGAGCCATCTTTCGGAAACAAACTGATCGACAGCTATGGCGGAGTCTCTCTGCATCAGCAGTCTCATGGAGAAAGCTTTTTAGCGCTCGTAAAGAACCGTTTTTCCGGAAATGGCCTGTATATCCTGGATGAACCGGAAGCAGCGCTATCACCTGCCAGATTGATGCAGCTGTTATGTCTGATCCACGAACTGATCGAAGAAAACTCCCAGTTCATTATTGCCACACATTCCCCGATCCTGATGTCCTATCCGGACGCATGCATCTATGAACTCAATGAGCAGGGAATTTCTGAAACGACATACAGAGAAACGGAACACTACAGGATCACCAAAGACTTCATCGACAAGCCGGAGATCATGTACCGGCACCTCTTTGATGACTGATTTACAGTCATTTTTTAATATTTCTAAAATTACCCTTGACAACAGCCCATTTAGCGATTATAGTTCTAATGCTAATTAAAGAACTAACGATATTTCATGTATCTCTTTCATCAGATGGAACAAAAAGCTGGAGATCAGTCAAACTGAACCGGAACGGTTTCCTATGGGACTCCATCCAACATTGAAAGAATACCGGATCGTGACAGAAAAGGAGGAAGACAATGGCTGAATTAAGAAAAGACTACCTCGATATCGAAGATCTCATGAAAGACATGATCGAACTGTCGGAAAAGGGCATCGCAATGACACAGACAGAGATCATCTCTGCACTGGATCAGTTCGATATGAAAGATGATGACATCGACCAGTTCTACAACTGGCTGAACAGTAAAAATATCGTACTGATCAGCGAGAACGGAAGTGAAGACGTTTCAGATGATGATCTCTTTCCAGATGAAGAAGAGGAAGAAGATGACAATGAAAAAGAAATCGTGATCGATTATCAGAAGGCATCGAAGTATCATGGTTTGAAAGATCTGGTCAAAGTCTATCTCAGGGATATCGGCAAGGTTCCTCTTCTAAAGGCTGAAGACGAAATCGATCTGGCAAAAAAGATGGAACTGGGGCTGTACCATCCGGAGGATCCCATTCTGGTACAGGAAGGCAAGGAAGCCAGAGACAGGCTGATCGAAGCGAATCTGCGTCTGGTCGTATCGATTGCCAAGAAATATACAGGCAGAGGGATGCATTTTCTCGATCTGATCCAGGAAGGAAACAAAGGCCTGATAAAGGCAGTAGACAAATTCGACTATACTCTAGGTAATAAATTCTCAACATACGCAACCTGGTGGATCCGTCAGGCGATCACGAGAGCGCTTGCCGATCTTGGAAACATTATCCGCAAGCCCGTACATATGGTTGAAGAATACAAAAAGCTTAAGAAGGTGCAACGTGAACTGGCTCAGAGAAACAAAGCAGAACCGAATGCGGAAGAGATCGCTGAAGAAATGAATTGCAGGTTTGATAAAACGACCTATACAGCCGACAGGATCGATGAGATCATGACATACTTCCGTGATACGACTTCTCTCGATGCGCCAAAGAGAGAGGATGACGATACTCCATTTGAAGATTTTGTGGAAGATAAGAATTCACTGACTCCGGAAGAAGAAGTACGCAACACGTGGAGAAGGGAAGAGATCGACTGGCTGCTGTCAACGTTGACTGAACGTGAAGAAAGGATCCTGAGACTCCGTTTCGGTCTGACAAAAGATAAAAAGACTCACACTTTGGAAGAAGTGGGAAAAGAACTGAATGTTACCAGGGAACGGGTCAGGCAGATCGAAGCATCGGCGCTTAGGAAACTGAGGAGATTTGGCAGGTATGACCGTTTCATGGCGCTGAAGGATGATTTAGAGTGAAAAAAAGATTCCGAGGAATTTAATCAAGGTACGTAGAGAGCCATAGGAATGGCTCTTTCGTTTTCTTTTAGATCTTTTTTCTTCCGATCCGAGATCGTGAGCTCTCTTTGATTGTCTAATAATATCTGGGCAGATCCTCCGCCATCCAGATGGGTCCCGTTCTGCATTCCCAGTTCTTTGGATATTTCTGCAGCTTCACTCAAAGAAGCTCCGACGCTGTCCTTCAGGGGATCATGCCCGAATTTGGCTGCGCCTTCAAACCACAGAAGCATCGGCTTATTGCCTTGATCAGCTCCCAGAACGATTCTGGGCGCTCTGTCAGCGTGATAGTTATGAGGATACATAGATGGAGGATATGAGGTTTTCCAGAACTCCAGGATCTTATAAAAAGGGGAGAGAAAGGTTTCCGTCATCTTTCCGTCTTTGATCACGCTGTTTCCGACCTGGAGCGCAAATGAGACATCTTCCAGTCCCTGATAGGTAACGAATGGCTCTCTGATTGAGATCTTTCCATTTAGATGGATCACGAAACCGGAAGAGGGGATCTCACAGTTTCCTCCTTCCTTACAGGCGATGACACGATCATTGATGACGATGATATCATAACCGCCTGATGGACTTCTTTTCTGTTTGGGTCTCGACAGGAAAGAAGCATTCCTGCCGTCTCTGTAAGAGACGCCATCGATGTAGATATCCAACTGATTGAGATATATGTTCGTGATACTGATATGATCATTCTTCATCAGCAATACTTCCCGATCGAATAGAGGCGGCTGCAGAATCGTTCCATCTTTGACACAGAGCCCGAAAGGGGTACCCAGCTGATCATAAATGCTTCCCAGATCGAAGAGATCCATGAGAAAGAAACTGGCATTGACTTTCAGTTTCGCTTCTTTTTCTGTTTCACTAAGGAATCCTAAAGAACTTGACACAGGAAGGATCGACAACGTAGGAAGCTTGCCTTTCGAGATGCGGAGACAGTTTCGTTCCTGAAGGGAATGAAACAAAGATTCTGTTTCATTATCATCAAAAGAAAGCTTATTATGATGCAGATGGATGTGCTTATGGAAAAGGACATTGCAAAGAACGGTTTTATCATAGATCATCCCATAGCGTTCATCGTAACAGGAAAAGGGTATGTCTAAATCTTCCGGCGCATAGAAATGAATCAGCGTACCAAAGACCAGGGGATACTTGGGAATGATGTAATCCCGATACAGGTCGCAAAGCTTATGAAACGCCTGAGGATCAGATACAGGCTTCAGGAACCGAAGATCATCAAAACGATCCAAATGAACGGATTGGACCTTCAGGTGAGAAGAGTCTGAAAGAGTGAGATGATGGATTTCAGAATTCATGGTCAATATAATCATACAACAGGATAAGATTCAAATCTGAATTTAACAAAGAGTTCTTTCAGGAATGGCGGATTACTTGTTACAATAAAGCCATGGATACGATCGATAATCTGAATATTCTGACAATGAAACGATTCTGCGGAGAGGAACACTATCCTTTGCAAAGCGCTGTCTGGAGCATCTGGCACGATGATCTTGTGATCGAGATGAACTTTGAAGAAGGCATCGATCTTCATGAGGATACGGCATATCTCGAACAGGAACCATCCTGGGAACTGTCTTTTCCATTGACTGACGAGACTGCTCTTCATGCAGGAGCCATCTTTGAAAACAAGGAGAACGAAGACAACGGAGCAAACTTTTATTACTGTGAGCACAATCTGACTTATGACAACAGGCTTGAGATCCTCGAACGTGACGGCGATAAATTGCTGGTCAGAATGACCGGAATCTGTTGCGATGTGAACTATTATGACGGTTCCAAGGGCGATGATGAACTGGAAATCATCGCATGGGTAGACAAAGAATGAAAGACATGATCGCCTATTGCGGCGTGGATTGTTCGGCATGTCCTGATTACCTGAACAAGATCTGCCCATCCTGCCGACTGACGGAATGGAAAGACGATATCTGTCCGCCTGTGAAATGTTGCAGAGAGAAAGAAATCTATGATTGCGGAGAATGTGATCATTTTCCATGTGAGATGATGAAAGGATTCTATAAAGAATCGGAAAGCCATCAGGAAGCATACAAGCGTCTGTTGAAACGGAAGGGAGCGGATATGGACCATTTTGTGGATGAACGGGACCATAAGCTGTTAGAGAATGACAGATACACATTCTCTGTCTTGAATCGGATCATGGGCGGTGACTGCCAGGTGTTATTGAGTGACCATGAACGTCTGATCATCTGTCTGAGTATGTCTCCGTTCCCGGTCTGGATCTGGACTGCTGATGATGCGACCGAAGAAGAAAAAGAAAAAGCCTACAGCCTTGCGGTAAGCCACTGTCCTTTCGAGGAACACAGTTACAATCTGAAGTATGATCTTGCGGAACACTTCATTCAAAGAGCCGCAAAAGAAGGGAAGACATTATCGATCAGAACCAATATGTTCGCTTATGACTGTCCGGATCCCATCGAACCGGAAGAAAAAGTTGACGGATATGCACATTGTTGTACGATGGACGATGTTGACGTGCTGGTAGAATTCATGGATCTGTTCCACAAGGAAATCGATCTGGATAAACAGAGTCTCGATTCCTATCGCAAGACGGCAGAGGAAGGAATCAGAAACGGTTCTTTATTTCTTTGGAAGAATGAAGAAGGCAAATATGTCGCCAGCTGCAGCTACCGTCCTGATGAGGATATGGCTTCCATCGGATTGGTATATACGCGTCAGGAAGATCGCAGGAAGCATTATGCGCAGAATCTGGTTTACTATGTCACGAAGATCGCAAAAGAAGCGGGATATCTGCCCATCTTGTATACCGATGCGGATTATGTCGCGTCCAATGCGTGCTATGAAAAGATCGGTTACATCTTAAGAGGAAAACTCTGTACGATCGGGAAACGATCCTGAGATGATATTTAATAAAAACAAAACAGGAACGAATGATGGAAATCGTTCCTTTTTCTATGATCGGAATGACTGCATACCTGAACAAGGTTACTGATATAATAATGAATGATAAGAATCATAAGGAGATCGCCAGATGCAGTATGGAATGCCTACTTTAATAGAAAACAAGTCTCTGGAAGAGAATGCGAAACTGTGCCAACATCTCGGTCTGCAATTCGTGGAACTGAATATGAGCTTTCCGGAATATCAGCTGAAGCAGCTGGAACAGACAGATCATCTTTTACGTATCGCTGAAGAAACGGGCATCTATTACACGATCCATCTGGATGAGAATATGGATGTCGCAAGCTTCAATCCGATGATTGCGGAAGCATACCAGGAAACTGTACAGCGCACCATCAATATCGTGAAACAGCTTGTTCCGTTAAGAGATAAATATGGCGATCCGAAGCAGCCTATCACTTTGAATATGCATATGAATCATGGCATAAACGTGACTCTGCCGGATCGGATCGTTCCGCTTTATGAGCGTGATATGGATACTTATCTGCAGTCTTTCGTTGCATTCCGTACCATGTGCGATGAATGGATCGGAAACGATGAAATAATGATCGCTGTCGAGAATACCGACGGTTTCCGCGATTACGAAAAAAGAGCGATCGAAATCCTACTGGAAAGTCCGCATTTCGGACTGACCTGGGATATCGGCCATTCCAAAGCGACACACGAAAAAGATCTTCCATACCTTATGGAACATCAGGATCATCTGTATCATTTCCATATCCATGACGGAACGGAAGATCCGCCAAAAAACCATCAGGCTTTGGGAGATGGAACGATCGATCTAAGAGAACGTCTGGAACTAGCAAAGAAAAGAAACGCCCGCTGCGTATTGGAAACCAAGACGATCGCTGCCTTGCAGAGATCTGTCGCTTGGCTGCATGACAACGGTTTGTGGGAATAGAAATAAATAAACAAAAGATTGATGAGGTATCTGCGATGAAAGAAAAGATGATCATTGGTACAGGAACAGAGTATCCCTTGAATGGCGAACTGACGCTTCCTGATAATTTAGCCAAACCGGTTCCGGCTGTCGTGATGGTTCACGGATCCGGTCCCAGCAACATGGATGAAAAAGTCATGAAACTGACGCCGTTTAAAGACCTTGCGGATGGTCTGGCGAAGCATGGTATCGCATCCTTGCGCTATGACAAACGTACTTTCGTCTATGGAAAGAAAATGGCCAAACTGAAAGATGTTACAGTTAAAGAAGAAACGATCGACGATGCTCTGCTGGCAATCGAAATGCTGAAGAAGGATGACAGGATCGATCATGACAGGATCTATATTCTTGGCCACAGCATGGGAGCGATGCTAGCGCCTCGGATCGATGCGGAGGGCGGAGATGTCAGGGGACTGGTCATGTTGGCAGGAACACCTTGCCGTCTGGAGGAGATCGTTCTTAGACAGCTCAAACAGGCAGACTATAAAAACCCGTTGCTAAAGTGGATCATCGGTTTGGAATATAAAACATACTCAAAGAAATTCAGCAATCTTTATCAGTTAAGCGATGAAGAAGCGAAGAAGCAGAAATTCGCAGGAAACATGAGCCTGTATTATTTCAAAGAGATGGGACAGAAAACGGCAGCCGATTATCTTTTGGAAAACAGGAAACCTGTCCTGATCATGCAGGGCGGAAAAGATTTTCAGGTACTTGCGGATCAGGATTATCAGCAGTTTCAGGAACAGCTGGCAGATCGACAGAACACGACATATAGACTGTATCCTGAACTGAATCACTGTTTTGTACCGGGGATCTATAACGATATCACAAAAGCATCGAAAGAATACAGCGTCGAACAGCACATCAGTGAAGAAGTGATCGCTGATATCGCGGATTTCATTTCCGGTCATTGATGAAAGAGAGATATGTTATGGATCTTGAATACAGGAAAGTATCATATGAAGATTATGATGAGATCTATGCATTATGGAATCAGACGGACGAGACCAGAAGAGCCTTGAATCCGATCGATGACAGCAGAGAGGGCTTTTTCCGTTATCTGAAACGCAATCCTGATACCTGTTTCGTAGCGGTGAGGAAAGATAGAATCATCGGAGTGATCCTTGCAGGTCATGACGGACGAAGAGGGATCATTCATCATCTGTGCGTCGATTCGGATCATCGTCGCAAAGGAGTTGCCGCTCATCTGCTTTCTCATGCAGAAGACGCTTTGAAGAACGAAGGGATCTTTAAGATATTCGAACTTGTTTTTAAAGACAACGATCCTGCCAATGCATTCTGGGAGGAACAGGGATATTCCATCAGGACGAACATCAATTATCGCAACAAAAGCCTGAATCCCGATATCCCGAAAGGAGAATGAAGATGCATCGTATCATCGGTTCTTACGTCAAAGGTACGATCGATCGTCCGTTAGGCAGTACTCATCCCGACTATCCGGATCTGGTTTATCCGATCAACTATGGCTATGTGGATGGGATCCTTGCCGCCGATGGCGAGGAACAGGATGTGTATGTACTTGGCGCTGATGAAGCTCTGGAAACCTTTGAAGGAAAAGTGATCGCTGTCTATCATCGGACAAACGATAATGAGGACAAATGGATCGTTTCTTTGGATGACAGAGAGTATACGGATGAAGAAATCATGGAAGCGATCTCTTTCCAGGAGCAATATTTTGAAGGAATGCTGCTGAGACAGTAGGAGGACATTGTATGGTTATCAATGTATATGAACAGTATTTTAAGGCGGACGCTTCGTTTTCCGGCGTTCAGCGCAATGGAGCGCTGGTGATGCTGATAAGCGATTCTGAAGCTGGCAATATCATATATAAAGCCGCAGTGACGTTCTTCCCTCACAAGGATGAAGAAGATTATGCAGTATCTTATGACGCATACTTTGAGAAAGAACTGTACAACGGAAAAGGCAGAAGATCCAAGAAGAAAGAAGCGGAATATCTGGAACAGCTTCATGAAACGATCGATGAACTGGCGAAAGAAAACGATGCGACCGTATTCTGGGATCAGCCACTGCAAGAAGAGAGAAGAGGATGAAACTGTCCTTTATAGCAGATGAGAAAGGAGATGGATATGAACGGGAATGATGAAAGAAAAGCAGGAAATCTGATCGGCAAAATCTATGGCGGTCTCAATATGAGCTGGCCTGTCGTGATCCTTTATGCGCTTGTGACAGCGGTTCTGACTTCGATTTTTCTGATTGTACCGGTATTCAAGGATACCTCTTTCCAGCACATGGGCGTCTACATGGAGGCTTGGATCTTTTTTGCAGTCATCATCATGGCCAACTGCAAGAAGCCCCTGGAATCCGCTTTAAAAACATTCGTGTTCTTTCTGATCAGCCAGCCTCTGATCTATCTGTTTCAGGTGCCATTCTCCTGGCAAGGCTGGGGCATTTTCCGTTATTATTTCTACTGGTTTATCTGGACCTTGCTGACATTCCCGATAGCATATGTCGGCTGGTATATCAATAAGAAAAACTGGCTGAGTCTGCTGATCCTGGCTCCGGTCCTGGCATTTCTTGGCTATACGATCATTGAAACCGGAAGGCAATGCATACAGAATTTCCCGTATCTGCTGCTGGCGACGCTGTTCTGCATCCTGCAGATCATTCTCTATGTACTGGCTTTCCTGTCTGATAATAAACAGAGGATCATCGCTTTCCTGATCCCTGTCATTACGATAACAGTTCTGGCGATCATGCTTCCGCAAGTCGATCTGCAGGTAGTGGATTATCTTCCTGACAGTCCATCGTTTGCGTCAGAGCCGATCGTCGAAGTCACAGATGATTCGATCTGCAGCGTTCAGGTCAGTTCTCTGGAAGAGGGTTCGGTATATATCTATGCGCACAAATATGGAACGACGGAAGTAACGATCACGGAAGGCGACAAGATATTGCGCTATTCTTTTGAAGTCTATAACGACAAAGGCGTCAGCAGAGTCAGGATCATAGCAATCGAACCGTGATTCGTCATTTTGAGGTGAAGATAAATGGAGACAGGCAGCAGGATCATCATCCTGGGATGTCCAGGGAGCGGTAAGAGTACACTGGCAAGAGAACTGCAGAAACGGACAGGCTTGCCTCTTTTTCATCTTGATAATCTCTGGTGGAAAGAGGATCGCACACATATCAGCAGAGATGAATTCGATCAGAAGCTTGAGACGATCCTGCAGAAAGAAGAGTGGATCATCGATGGGGACTACAGCAGAACTTACGAACCGCGTTTTCTCTGCTGTGATACAGTGATTTTTCTGGATTACAGCGAAGAGGAATGTATGAAAGGCATCATTGACCGGGTAGGCAAAGACAGATCGGATATCCCTTGGACAGAACAGCAGCTGGACCCGGAACTGGTGGAACAGGTCAGGAAGTATCGAAACGAAAACAGACCGGTGATATATCATCTGATCGAGAAATATCCGGATAAAAAAGTACTGATCTTCAAAAACCGTACGGAAGCGGATGCCTGGATATCCGTATTGTGAAAAAGCTTGTGATGTGAAGCGGATAAGGAGAGAAATCCTATGAGAATCGAAGAACTGGATCATTCTGTTTCCGATGAAATGAAACAGCTGTTCAAAGAAGTATTCAGCGCTCCTCCCTGGAACGAAGACTGGAGCGATGGAGAACAGCTGGATAAACTATTTGAAAGATATCACGGAAGTGCGTAATCCTTTGATCTATGGCTTGTTTGAGGAAGACGAACTGATCGGTTTCTCGATCGGCAGGATCAAACACTGGTGCGGCGGAACGGAATACTACATCGAAGAGATGTGCATCCGTCCGGATCATCAGCATCAGGGTTATGGGAAAGAGTTCTTTGCTTTGATGGAAAACAAACTGAAAGAAAAGGGACTGGATACGATCTATCTGATGACGGACAGAGATAAACCGTCTTATGTGTTTTATAAGAAAACAGGATTTACAGAAATTCCGGAACTGACATCTTTTTACAAATCATTTTAACTGAATCAACTGCAAAACCGCATGAAAGGAGTATCATCATGGAACTTGAAACGATCTATCGCGAGATCGAGAGTCGATTGAATCAAATCGATTATTCTGTGCTGTACAGAGGATTCTCATCCTTCCCGTTCGCATTGTACGATGAAAAACAGGCGTTCCTGAATGAAGGGTATATCGAAAAACCCGCTGAATTCATCGGCAATACTTCTGTCAGATACGAAGGGAAAGAGATCGCGATCTGGAATATTATGGAAGAAGTCGCAGACTATGATCTGCTGACTTCGAAAATCGTACATGAAATGTTTCATGCTTATCAGCATGTCTGTAACGAGAAGCGCTGGGCGGATGAGCAAGGCGCTCTGGTGAAATATCATTATGATGAAATGAATGTTTCACTGAGATTGAGAGAGGGAGAATGTTTCAGAAAATGTCTTGCAGAAGATTCCGTGGATGATTTTTATCAGCTGATCAGTCTGCGTAAGTCGCGTAGGGATCTGTTTCCTTATGAATATGACTATGAATCGCGTATCGAACAGATCGAAGGCTCTGCGCATTATGTGGAACTTTCTGCTTTGAAACAGCTTGATGAAACAAAAGCGGACAGGCAATGGACAAAACTGCTTTCAGAGATTCAAGATCCATCCCGCTACTTTCCTGTCCGTTCCGTGACCTATCTGACAGGAGCTGCTTTTCTTGCGTGTCTGAAGAAATATATGGATTTCGATACCGATGCGTTTACAGAAATTCCTTTCTCCATTGCGGCTCTTGATATGGATGTTCCTGATATGGGAATACCTTCATCGCATGAAATCGATGAAAAAGTCATCGCATGCATGAAATACTGGCGTGAGAAATCAGAAGAAATCGTGAAGGAAACGATTGAAAAAGGGGATCTGGTCCTTGATGGCGATCACAAGCTGGTAGGATGGAACGTCTATGATGCCAGCTGGGATGGGAATTATGTGATCCTGTCTTATTTCATCGGATATGTCGAGGGAATGGAAGTTCCTGCCTCAAGCGAAGAATTATTCGCATGCATGAAGATGCTGAACGGCGATTTTGTTGCGGAAATGGATCAGGATTTCCGTCTGCATCGTGTCTGGAAACGATAAAGCGGGGAGATATTATGCTGCTGCTAAGAGATATGAAAGAAAGCGATATCGAAGACTATGTCCGGTGGTTTACTGTGGAAACGGAATGGGGAAACTGGGACGCACCTTGGGAACCTTTCGATACAGACGAGGAAACAGAACGCAGAAACTGGACAGAATACTATGATTCTATAAAGGATCTCACAAAGGATACGGTACGCCGGAAATATGAAATAGAATCCGAGGGGAAGCATATCGGCTGGATCTCGTCTTATACGGATCTGGAATACCTTGAAAATAACGATAAGATTCCCGCCATCGGTATAGATATCCCTGAGAGAGGATACAGAAATCATGGCTGTGGAGCAGAGGCTTTTCGGTTGTATATCGATTATCTGAAAGAATACGGATATCATTCCTTCTATACCCAGACCTGGTCGGGAAATGCGGCGATGATGAGAGTGGCTGAGAAACTGGGATTTAAAGAAACGGCCAGATGGAAGGACTGTCGGGAAGTCGACGGAAGACAATATGATGCGATTACTTACCGTCTGGATCTGTGATGCAGGAGAAAAGATATGCGATACAGACTGCCTGAAACAGAAGACAAAGAGATCTTGAAGGATTATGTCTGGGAACATCTTGAACACGGAGAAAACGATATCGGTGCGAGTTTGGGACTGACAGCCATGGATTATGAAAAGTGGCTGGAAATGGTCCATAGAAACGCGGATAAAGGCGATGAGATCTGGGGAAGATCATTGCTGTATCTGTGCTTTGATGAAGAAAAACTGATCGGTTTATTAACGATCAGATACGAATTGCCGGACAGTCTGACTGACAGATATGGGAATATCGGCTATGGAGTGAGACCATCGGAAAGAAACAAAGGCTATGCGAGTGAAATGCTTGGATATGCCTTATCTGTCTGCAAAGAAAAAGGAATGGACAAGGTCATCGTTGGCTGTGTCATAGATAATCTGACTTCTGCAGAGGTCATCAGAAAAAACGGTGGGATCTTCATTTCTGAAAACGAAAACAAGAAAATGGGAAAGACTTGCCGGTATTATCGAATCGATCTTGGATGACAGCAGCTACAGTTCAATCAAGTAGCGCAAATAATACGGATGGTTACATTTCTGCTAAATGTATATAATGATTGGGATAAACGTATGAATCTTACGTATTTAAATAACCGTATGGAAGAATTAGAATTATATATTCCCCAGCACAATGATGGCTGGTTCTATGTGAAAATGATGTCCGATCCCGAGACGATGTCTTACAATGCGCCTTGGTTCCCTCCGGATGGATGTATTCCTGATGCGGAAGAGGAATGGGAAGATTTATATGATAGTTGGTTCAATCATGAGCCTGAACGGTTCTACGCATATCTGAGACGTAAATCAGACGGTGAATTTATTGGTGATGTGAACTATCATTACAATCCTGATAGGGGATGGCATGACATGGGCATCGTGATCTATGCGCCTGAACGTGGCAAGGGCTACGGTAAACAGGGTCTGAAACTGCTGCTGGAAAAAGCGTTCAGGATCGACGGGATCTCCAGACTGCACAACGATTTTGAAGCGACCCGTGATGCAGCATACCGTATCCATAAGTACGTCGGATTCAAAGAAGTCGGGATAGAGGATGGATGTATCCAGCTGGAACTGACGTGCGAAGAATACCTTGCGGGCATCATCCAGTCAGATTGAAATCCAGTATTCTATGAAACAAACAACAGGTATGGTTAAATCCGTATCTATTTTCGTATTCGTGATTCTCTTTGAAAGAACTTGATTGTCAGAACAAAGCAGAATATAATAACATATGTTATAGTATTGGAGACAGAATGCCTAAAAAACCAACAACAACAAGAGAAGATATGATCGAAGCAGCCTTCCAGCTGATTCGAAGGGAAGGCCTTTCAGCATTGACTGCCAGAAGACTTGCAAAAGAACTTGGATGTTCGACGCAACCCATCATGTATCAGTTCCCGAATCTGGAGGAACTGACAGATCAGGCATATGAGAGAGCAGGCATATATCATACAGAGTATATTACTGCAAACGATGATTTCATGGAGATCGGATTGAGATACATAAGATTTGCCAGTGAGGAAACAAATCTGTTTCGTTTTCTCTTCCAGTCCGGACGTTTTGATGGTTTGAATCTGATGAATCTGATACGAGACAATGTCGATGATTCGATCGTCGCAGCTGCTGCCAAAGATATGGAAATGTCGGAAAAAGAAGCACTGGACTGTTTTGAGATATTGTTTGCCATGGTACATGGATATGCCAGCCTGATCGCCAACAATGCTCTGGATTATGACGAAGAGTCATTAAGGAAAGCTCTCGATCGGACAGCAGAAGGACTTATGAAAAACAGATAAATATCTGTTACGGAGGATAACTATATGAAAAAAGCAGATAAAGGGAACATTCTGACGATTATCGGTATCGTTGCCATGACTTTGCTTGTATTAATGAGGCTGCTGCTGACCCATCAGCTGACAGAATACTCACTGGTGGTAGGCATTGCGTTATTTTTCATTGTCGAATGGGTTTCGAAAACGCCGGAGGAAGAATCCGGTCTGCGTTTTAAGACCTTCTTTGCCGATCTGAAGAAGTGCGGTCCGCTTCTGTGGCTGATCTTGCTGGCAATATCGATCGGAGACATCGTTTTGGGAACGGCGCTATTCGGACGTCAGTATGTCGATCATATCCTGGGAAGGACCGATGCGATCCTCAACTTTGAAAACATCCTGGTCCTGACTGTCCAGTTCATCATCGGAGCGCTGGGCGAAGAGATCGCTTTCCGCGGATTCTTTACTGGCAAAGGTATGATACTGTTCGGTTTCTGGCCTGTCGCACTGGTTTCTTCGGCTGTATTTGCCTTGGCTCATCTGGCAAGCGGAAATACTGCAGTTGTCATATTCGACCTTGCCGGAATCTTTATTGATGCCATCCTTTATTCGCTGATCATGAGAAAGACCAACAACTGTCTTGTCAGTGCTGTCGCTCATTTTCTGATGAATATGATCGGAATGATCGAAGTGTATGCTT
>JAFRVK010000031.1 GCA_017441765.1 Erysipelotrichaceae bacterium | reverse complement strand
GGAATCATTACCGCCATTATCGGCGAGACCGGTTCGGGTAAATCCACATTGGTTGAACATCTTAATGCCCTGCTTCTGCCTAGCGAGGGAAGTTTGGAGATCCTTGACTACAATCTGGTTGCCAATCAGAAGATCAGATTTCTGAAACCGTTAAGAAAAGATGTCGGTCTGGTTTTCCAGTTCTCGGAATATCAGCTGTTCGAGGAAACGGTACTGAAGGACGTAGCCTTTGGACCGCTCAATTTCGGATATACGCTGCAGGAAGCCCAGGAAAGAGCCAGACAGGCTTTGAAACTTGTGGGAATATCAGAAGATCTGTATCAGTCTTCTCCTTTAGAGTTATCCGGAGGACAGAAAAGAAGAGTAGCGATTGCCGGTATCATAGCCTGTGATCCGAAGATTATTGTTCTGGATGAACCGACTGCCGGTCTGGATCCGAAGGGCGCCAAGGAAATGACGGATCTCTTCGTCTCTTTGAATAGAAAGATGAAAAAGACGATCATCATTGTTTCTCATGACAATGAAATGGTTTATAACGTCTGCGACGAAACAGTCGTTCTATCGCATGGAAAGATCGTCTATGTCGGAGATACGCTGGATCTGTTTAATGATCCAAAGAAGCTGAAAGAATTCGACCTGCTTGAACCGCAGATCGTTATATTCAGAAATAAACTGATAGAAAAAGGATTCAAGCTTTCCAGAGAGGCACGTACGCTGGATCTTTTGAGTGAAGAAATTGCCAGGCAGGTGAAACGATGAACAACATGGTTTTCGGTAAATACATTCCTATCGATTCCTTCATGCACAGACTGGATCCGCGTGCCAAACTGATCGGTCTTTTCCTGATGATCGCTGCCGTATTTGTTCCGAAGAGCTGGTGGGCTTTCCTGGTGATCGCCATTGTTGAAGTGATTGTCTTATTGCTGGCCAAGATCGGCATCAAGATGATTGCCCAGTCCTTTAAACCGATGATCATGATGATGATCTTCCTGCTGGTGATCAATGTACTGACATTAAGAACAGGAGAACTTCTGTTTATGATCGGATCGATCCCTGTTCATTATGATGCGGTATTCAATACGCTGTTTGTGATCGCCAGATTATTACTGATGATTTCCATTACGACACTGCTGACGGCTACCACGAAACCTTTGGATCTTACTTTAGGTATCGAATGGATCCTGAAGCCGCTGGAAGTATTCCGTTTCCCGACCCACGAGATCGCCATGATGGTATCCATAGCTTTACGATTCATTCCGACCATCATTGAAGAAACGATCCGTATCATGAATGCCCAGAAGTCCCGTGGCGTCGATTTCGAGAACGGTTCGCTTTCTCAGAAAGTCACATCGATCCTTTCTTTGATCGTTCCTCTGTTCTCGGTCGCATTTGAAAGAGCTTATGAGCTTGCCGATGCGATGGAAGCCAGAGGCTACGTTCCTGGTGCAAAAAGGACCAGATATCATATCCTGAAGTTCCGTTTCGCCGACTATCTGTTCATCCTGATCTGTGTCGGCGTGCTTGCATTCAGCATT
>JAFRVK010000030.1 GCA_017441765.1 Erysipelotrichaceae bacterium | reverse complement strand
GGAAAGGGCTTTATTGGTGGTATCTGCAGGAGATACGGAGGCTTTGAGCTGATGGGTATCTCCTTCGTAGAGTTCAAGAGCATCGCTGTCCAGTGTCACAGAGGAAGCAAGCACCGGATCGGATGGCTGAGAGTCGTTCTTGAGGAGATAGATCTGCTGCTGGAAAAGTTCGCCTGTCGTGTTGTTGTTGTAGCAGGACCAGCGGTTGCTGGAACTGAACCATTCCATGACCTGACCGGGTCTGCCGATATTTTCTATGAAGAAGACATCATTGTCCGAAGCATCGGAAACAGGTGTTATCTTCCATTTATCATTGACTTCATCAAGGGTCATGCTGGAATAGGAAGCGCCTAAAGCCAGCTTCTTGCCCTCTGCTGTCTTGATCTGATAGTTCCCTTCGCTGTCAAATCCGATCGTCCAGATCAGATCCTGCGAAGGATCTGCTATCTTGTTATTTGAGACCGCCACATCGACGCCGCTGTTGTAGTAGCCGTTGTACGTCTGGCTCAGCGCCTTCTTGTGAGCCTTGTTGACGATGACGATCTTCGATCCTTCTTTCAGCAAGGAAAGATCGGTAATCAGTTCTGCAGTTTGATTGTCCGTTTTGGTTTCTGCTTTCGTTTTGATCGGATAGATCATCGAACTGAAAAGCATAACCAGAACCAGCAAGACACTCAACAGCTTTTTCCCAAGATTCTTCTTCATATTTATCCACCTCTGTTTTGATATTCATTTATGCCTAAAAAAGCAGAATGTATCCACTTCCATTTTACACTAACCAATTCTTTTTTATTGATTAAAAAGATTTATATATAATATATTTGAGGAAAAACATGTCAGATAAAAGAAAAATACATTTGCTAGCCGATAAGAAAACGATCATTGCTGCCGTCATATGCATGTTCGTTTTTATCCTGTGTGCCTTTTTCTTGAACCAGGAAGATAAAGCGCTAGCTGCAGTCCAGACAGATATCGCAGAATACGAAAACGGTAAAGTCGTTGAGATCCTTTCCGACAATACCCGCCAGGATGAGACCGCTGATGGCGCATGGCGGGGGGAGCAGATTCTGACGGTACTGGTAACGACCGGCAGATACAAAGGTGAGACCTTGCTGGCATACAATTATGTCGGACCGATCTATTCGGTTCCGGTGAAAGCAGGAGACGGCGTCACTCTGATCATTTCCACTTACAGCGATGGAACGCATCAGGCAACGGTCTATGAGGTCAACAGGATCCCCGGCATTCTGGTCATGTTGCTTCTGTTTGTGCTGGCAACCATTCTTGTCGGCGGGAAAAACGGTGCCAAATCGCTGATTGGCCTCCTGTTCATCGCTCTGTGCCTGTTCATGATCCTTCTTCCGGGCCTGATGAAAGGCGCATCACCGGTCATCATGACTTTTATCGTCTGCGCATTGATTGCCGCTTTCTCGCTGATGATCATGTCCGGCTTCAGCACGAAGACAGTCTGTTCTTTTCTGGGAACAGTATCCGGCGTTGCCATGGCTTTGCTGTTCGCATCAATTGCACAGGCCATCCTGCGTATCGACGGTCTTCGTCAGGAGAATGTCGAAGCTCTGCTGCAGCTGAACAATACAGGCATGAAAATCGGTCTGCGCGGATTGCTTTCCGCAGGCATCATCATCAGCTCCCTGGGTGCCGTCATGGATGTCACCATGGGTCTGGCATCTTCCATAAGCGAGCTGCATGATACCGATCCGGACCTGACTTTTAAACAATTATTCTTATCCGGCATGAATATCGGCAAGGATATGGTCTCCACCATGACCGCCACACTGGTCATGGCATTCCTGGGAAGCAGCTTTGTACTGATCCTGTATCTCTATTCCCTGAATCTGTCGAAGTATCAGCTGCTGTCTTCAGCCTTTCTCTCTCTAGAACTGATCTCATCCTTATCTAGCAGTTTCGGTGCCATTATGGCCATCCCGATCACTGCTTTTATTTCGGCCAAAGCATATTCCAAAAAATGAGACATCGCCAATGATGTCTCATTCAATATTTGCTGTTTTTTGATTCAGATCAGATCTCTTTGATCTCACGGTTGCAGAGATCGGTATCTGTCTGATGATCATAGATCTTCTTTCCCTCACGGTAGGTATAGAGGCAATTGAAATCATTATCGATAACTGCCATATCCGCATCCTTGCCCACACGCAGGGATCCTTTTTTGTCCGCAAAGCCATAGACCAGGCACGGATTCAAAGAAGACATGCGGCATACCGTTTCCAAAGGAAGTCCCATCTTCTGTACCAGATTCTTCATCCCGTAAAGAACCGGTTTTGCCGAACCGAAGAGTCTTCCTGTATCAGTCAGGCAGAAACCCTGTTCATCAATGTGACAGACCGTATTCTCATCATAACGGTAATCCCCCTGAGGAAGTCCGGCGTAATGGATATTGTCGGAAATCATCATGATCTTGTCGAATGGATCCTTTTTGATCCGCATAATGATGTCGATCATTTCGTTGCGTACATGCAGACCGTCGCAGATCAGTTCATTGAAGACTTCATCATTCAGCAAGGCAGCTCCCAGACCGCCCATGTTGCGATGATGGATCCCGCTCATGACATTGGCAGTATGGGTGATGACCGTGATGCCGTCCTTGAAGGATTCCATGGCTTCTTCATACGTCTGATTGGAATGTGCAAAGGCCACTCTGACGCCGTTTTGATTCAGTAAGCGGATCGCCTCTTTGCTTTGTTCAAGTTCAGGAGCGATCGCGACCAGTCTCAGGTACCCTTCTGCTTCGTCGATCATTTTCTGAATGTGTCCAAGATTGATCTCTGGGTGTCCGGTATCGACACCTTTTTCGCCGACACGGTTGAGATATGGTCCTTCCGAATGGATTCCCATGATCCGTGCCCCATCATCGTTTTCTCTGATCGCTTCGACGATCTGAGGATAGACTTCATGTTCGTTATCGACTGTAGGGAAAATGGAAGTCACTCCGGCACTTGCCAATGCTTTGGCATACTTCAGAACAGCCTCTTTGCCATCGTCAGGATTCCATCCCATGTAGCCATGATTGTGTGTATCGAAAATACCCGGAATGACAGTATAAGCGCTATAATCCAGATCCGCTTCAAGTTCCTCGACATCTCTTCTGACGATGTCGGTGATCTTTTCTCCCTCGATCTTCAGATAGCCATCGATTATGCCTTGTTCAGTAACGATTCTTTTTGAGTAAATGATCATATTTCTACCTCGGCAGATCACGGTAAGTGATCAGTTCAACATTGTTTTCTTTCACCCAGGCGGCGACTTCAGGAGACATCATCATCTGTGCATCTTTCGCCCGTTCCAGAGAAAGTGTCGTCAGTCCCAAAAGTTCCGCATCCACATAGCCCGGATGGCACACGAAGGCATTGTATTCATTGTTCAGGAAATCCTCAGTCAGAGAGAAGAACTGTTCGACCGTATTCTTGTTCAACTGATCATTAGGATCGAAAACCTTCTTCTGCGAAGCGAGAGAATTCATAAACAGTTTCTGGAACGCCAAATCCATATGCAGTTCTTTATGGATCTCGCTGGAATAAGGAATATCTTCTTCTCCCGACAATTCATGAATGACCTTGCGGTAGTTTTCGGAAGAAATGGAATGCTCATGCAGATAACCCGGTTTCGTTCCTGTCAGTTCGATGAATCTGTGATACTGTGCCAGAAGCTCCGTTTTCACTTCCTCATAAGGAAACAATTCGGCTCTTCCTTCTTCTGTCTGCCATTTCGGATCTCTCACACGCAAGCCGCTCTTCAGGAAATTGCCGTTTTCATCAACAAGATGAGGAATCTCTTTCGGATCCGCGCAGCAAGGTCCCGCGACCAGATTAAAGTCGATACCGAAACACGCCTGCGGACGGTCTTTCATAAATGAAACAGCGAATTCTGCGGCAGGCACATTCGCAAACAGACCGGTATTACGTAAAACGCCTCGATCGATCGAATCGACGATACCTAAAGTGACGCCTCTGGTAAAACCAAAGTCATCGCCTTGAAACAATATTTTAGTCATGATGATTCACTCCTTTCACCCATATGATCACAACAAGTCATGAGCATGTGGCTAAAAATAAGGGGAAGGCTTTAAGCTTTCCCCTTATTGAATCCTAGAATAATCCGATTGCAGCACCAACAAGGGCAAACGCGAAGATCAGAAGGATAAGTTTTGTCGGTGTCCAGCCCTTCTTGATCAGATAGACCATCAGGAACAGAGCGCATACACCGAGAAGACCCGGGAAGACGCTGTTCAGAATGTCAGCGATGACGACTTCGCCACCCTCGGTACCTGTGGTATTGACGACCAGATTCAGCGGCACATTGACCATCTGAGCGGTCATGGCACCGACCATCATCAGGCCCAGAACAGAAGCGCACTTGGTCAGAACCTGGATCAAACCGGAATTGAATACCTGGTCGATGAAGGATGTGCCAGCGTTTCCGCTGTCAGCGGTCCCTGCGAATTGATCAAGGCATGCAGAATCATCATATTACGGTTCTTGGCTATTTTCATACTTCTATTCTATCGTATCCGTCCGTTTCCTATAAGAAAAACACTTATGATTTCTCATAAGTGTTAAGCAGATCTCAATACATCTACGATAAACGCTCTTGCTTCCTCTTCTGTCAGGAAATTTGCGATAAACATGTAGTCAGCCATCGTGCTTGACAGAGCAGCTTCGACTCTGCCTTCCTGTTTCATCGAAGCGGCATACTTTTCACGGACTTCATCATATGTCAAAGCGAAATCCAGGCCGTCTCTTCTGGAAGCAAAGGCACAGACTTCATGGCTCTGTCTTTCATATTCCGACTGATCGAATGCGATCATGTCTGCCCAGATCTTGTATACATCCACGCCATTGGCATAATTCATCATCGTCGGAGCGATGCCCCCCGGAGGACGCATGTTGACTTCAAGAGCGACGATATCCCCTTTCTTGCCCAGATACTGGTCTTTGGTCAGACGGAAGAATTCAAGATGCACGAAACGGCTCTTGACTCCGAATGCCTCGACCGTCCTTCTTCCTGCATCCAGAAGATCTTCCGGCAGATCTGCACGCTCAAAAAGGCTGCAGTTGCCTTTCTGAGAAACCACTTCCATCAGGTTGGCAACCGTTACGTTGCCGTTTTCAAAGATCGGTTCCCCTCTCGAGTTGATGATCGCATCATAAGTCTGCACCTCTCCGATGATATACTCTTCCATGATGTAAGGGATATCGAATTTCGTTTCAAAGAAATTCTTCAAGTCATCCTCGTTTTTAATCTTGTGCGTATCGCTGGCCCCGACGCCGTTGTCCGGCTTCGCAACCACAGGATAACCGATTTCCTTGATGAATGCCTTGCAGCCTTCCAGGTCATCGACCATATGATATCGGGCAACCGGAATGCCTGCCTTCTGATAGTTCGCCTTCATTCTGGATTTGTATTTCACATTGTCCATATCAGCCAGATGAAGGCCGCTGCTGATATTGAAGTCATCCCTGAGCTGTGCATCCCTGATCAGCCAGTATTCATTGTTGGTCTCCAGCCAGTCGATCCTACCATATTTATAAGCAAAGAAAGCGACAGCCCGATAGACTTCATCATAGTTTTCCAGAGAAGAAACCTTATAGTATTCATTCAAAGAACCTTTGAGTTCATTCGTCAGATCATCATAGGGACAGTCACCGATACCCAAAGTGTTGATCCCGTTCTGTTTGAGATGATAGATGAAATTCCAGTGGTTCTCCGGAAAGTTGGGAGACAGATAGATCAAGTTCGTCATATTTAGTCCTCCAAGAGATAAGGCAGGAAATACGGCACCTGCTTATGCCACCAAGGCCAGTCGTGATTGACATCGTAGCCCCAGTAATCAACCCAGATATTGATACCCAGTTCATGGAAACATCCATCGATGTATTGCGTGCTCCATGGTTCTTCCCAGGCACCCATGCCGACACAGACCACAGCCTTATTGTTGTTATAGCGGGCAATGAACGGATGGTTCCTGTCCATGTTGCTGAGATAGTCGGTAATGGAATTCTGATAGACCACTTCATCCATGTAGTCGCCAAGGAAGAAGGAAGCATTATAGATTCCGCTCAAAGCCAGACAGCGATCGAAGAGATCAGGAAAACGCAGATACAGATTCAGGGCATGCGTCGCTCCCATGGAACAGCCGAAAGTCATGATCCCGGGATAGCCGTCCCAGTCGTTCTTGGCATTGCAGTCCGAACGGATGAAAGGTACGACTTCCCTGGTGATATAGTTGATCCATGCTTCATGATGGCGGATCCTGTCATAGGGATTCTTATCGTTTGCGCTCCAGGTCTCGATATCGATCGTATCGATCGCATAAACGACACATCTTCCTCCTTCGATCCAGTCGTGGAAAGTATCGGTCATCCCGAAATTCTCAAAGTCGTAGCAATGTCCGTCCTGACAGGGGATGAACAGGATCGGCTTGCCCTGATGGCCATAGACTTTGATCGGCATATTGCGGTTCAGATTCTCGCTGTAGAATTCATAGTAATCGACTTTCATGGTAACTCCTATAATTTATAAAACAGAACATCCATAAAGAACGGGATCGCTTGTTCCCAGGATTCCTCGTTGTGCTTGCCTCCCGGTACGATACGGCTTGTCAGCAATACGTTCTTATTGATCAGGATTTCAGATACTTCACCGAAGTATTCGCGGGCATACATGTAAGGAAGTTCCTTCTCGCCATAGTCCATATAAAGGACGGTATTGCGCTTGAAACGGGTCTTCCTGAGCGTCTCTTTGACCGCCATCGGCGCAAAGGATAATGACGGAGAAAGACTTGCTCCTCTGGAGAAGATATCGTTGTATTCGCTGATCGCATACAGCGTCATCAGGCCGCCCATCGAACTACCGGAAATGAAAGTATGCTTGCGATCGCTTAGAGTCGGATAATTGTCATCGATGTAAGGTTTCAGCTCGTTCACATACCAGTCCATCGTGATCTTTCCTCTGCCTTTGATCGTTCCGAAATGCGGATCATAAAAATCGAAAGGTGAATACTCGGAAAGACGTCCCCCGCATTTATCTGTTTCTTTATGATGATTGCATTCTACTCCTACTACGATCAACGGGACTCTGTTCTCATCCAGATAATCCCTCAGACGCCAGGATCTTCCGAAAGAAGCTTCTTCGTCATCAAAAAGATTATGTCCATCGAACATATACAATACGGGGAACTGTCCCTCATAATCAGGCACATAGACATAGACTTTGCGTTTCTCCCGTCCTGTCAGCTGTTTGATGCTCGTTTTGAAGATATCTACCATTTCAAGCTCCTTATTCACCTATTATAGCGTATTTTATGCACAGATAAAAAACTACCGGTCACTGACCGATAGCTTTCCTGATATTTCCTGAAGCTTCTTCAAGACGTTTTATCGCTTCTTCTTTGTCCAGACCTAGCAGGATCATGACGATTGCTGTTTTGCAGCTGTTACCGGTCTGTTTCAAAGCATCTGCTGCTGTTTCATAGGTACAGCCCGTCGCCTCCATGACGACCCTGTGACAGCGTTCCACCAGCTTCTCATTCGTAGCCCTGACATCTACCATCAGATTGCCATAGACCTTGCCAACTTTGATCATCGTGACCGTCGAGACCATATTCAGGATGATCTTCTGGCAGGTTCCTGATTTCAATCTGGTAGATCCCGTCAATATTTCCGGACCGGCATCCACTTCAACCTTGTGATCGGAGACCTTTCCGATCGCAGTATCCTTGTTGCAGCAGATGCATCCGGTCACGCAGCCGATGCTGCGGGCATACTCCAGACCGCCAATGACATAAGGTGTCCTGCCACTTGCGGCAATTCCGATGACCAAATCCTTGTCACACAGACCTATATTCTTCAGATCGGATACGGCAAGATCCTTGCTGTCCTCGGCTCCCTCTACTGCCTTGACAAAAGCCATATCTCCTCCAGCAATCAGACCGACAAAACGGTCGGAATTATAGGTAGGAACGACTTCCACCGCATCCATCAGTCCTAGTCTTCCGGAAGTCCCTGCTCCAAGATAGATGATACGGCCGCCATTGTTGTAGGCAGTGATTGTCGCATCGATCAGTTCTGTAATGGCGGGTCTTGCTTCCTTGATCGTTTCATAGACATTGAGATCTTCCTCATTCATCAAAGCGACGATCTCTTCCACACTCATAAGATCGAGATTCATCGTCTTGTCGTTACGCTGTTCTGTCTGCAGCTTGTCAGTTTCCATTATCGTTTCCATTCCTTGCCATTGATATAGGTTGCTTGATTCTCGAAACGATCATCAAATACCGCAAGATCGGCATGGTAGTTCTCTTTGATCAGACCGCGGTCATTGATCCCCAGCATCCTCATCGGGTTGATCGTGACCGCATTCAGTGCCGTAACCTCATCGATCTTCGCTTCATGGATCGCATAATCCAGAATGTGATTCAGTTTGTGGCAGGAACCGGACAGGGTATCCGTACCTGTCAGATAGGCGACGCCTTTATCCGTGACGGTAACCGAATCATCTTTTCCTTCGTATGTATACACTCCCGGCTTGAATCCTTTGATCGTGACTGAGTCCGTGATCAGGATCAGCTTATCCTTGCCCTTGGTCTTTGCCAGGACATTGGCTGCGATTTTGTTCACATGGATGCCATCGCAAATACATTCCGCGTAGCAGCTGTCATGATACATCGCTGCGCCTACCACGCCCGGTTCACGGTGATGCAGGCCTTTCATGCCGTTGTAGGTATGCGTAAATGAAGTAGCCCCATGTTCGATCGCTTCCTTGCAGATCTCGAAAGTGGCACCCGTATGACCCAGAGCGACTTTCATCCCTTTCGATACACAGTAATCGATGACTCCGTAATTCCCCTTCAGCATCTCCGGCGCGATCATGACATAGATCAGATGACCGTTGCAGGCATCATTGAATTCATCGATGACTTTTTTGGTCGGAATGATCTGGTAAGCAAGGCTCTGCGCCCCTCTTTCCTTGGTGGAACAGATGAACGGTCCTTCCTCATACACGCCAAGGATATGCGTCCCATTCTTATTGTCGTGATCGATGAAATCACCGATATTCTTTAACGCTTTCAATAGGCCTTCTTTCGGAAAGGACGAGATCGATGCCAGTGTCGCTGTCACGCCTTCCGAAGGCAGATATTCCGTCCATTCCTTCAGCCACTTTCTTGTGGCGTAATTGGAGTTCTCTCCATTGTAGCCATGATTATGCACATCGCACAGGCCAGGCGTAATGATCAGGTCTCCATAGTCCTTATCCGCCTTGAACAGTCCGTAAGGATACACACCGACGATCCTGTCCTTTCTGATCTCAATCTGCTTCGGCTGTAGTTTTTCTTCAAAATAAACCCTTTTGCTTTGAATGATCATATTGATTCTCCCTTTCTATGAAAACAGCATTATCGTTGCGATCGTATTGATCGCAAGATTCGCAAACGCATGGACCAGCCAGCTCCCCAGCAGGTTGTCCTCCCTTTTCATGATGATCTGCAGGAAGATCCCGACCAGAAACAGACCGGAAATTCCCAGCAGCATGATGATCGGATGAAACCATCCATCCATGATACTTATATGATACAACGCAAAGACCAGGGCACTGAAGAGGATGCCTGTCTTTTCCAGCTTCTGTTCCTTGAATACCTGATAGAGGAAACCGCGGAAGAAGCTTTCTTCCAGAAACGAATTGATCAGGATGATGTAGGAAAAGATGAACAGGAAGTTCTGCCTGGAAAGATGCTCCTTTTTCATCAGGTTATCCCGGATGCTGTCAAGATCGATGTATCTGCTGAGCAGAAGATACAGGACGATGATCCCGGCATAAGCAAATGCCATAAACAGGATCAGTTTCTTTGAAGGCCGTTTCTTCTTCAGATGGATCAATTCCGGAACTTCTTCTTTGAAAACAAAAGCATAAAGAAGGATGGACCCTCCGAACATGAAAAGTTTCACCAGACTCTTGATCCAGTATCCCGGCTGCACGATCCTTTCGATATAAGTCATCACCAGCAGGGACAGGATCGCCATCAGAACTGCCGTGATGATTCTCTTTCTATTCATTTGCTTCTCCATCAGATGCGGTGATATGCAGGATATCCAGCGATGCCTGCATGGACATGACCGGAGACTGTGCGTTCTTCTGATCGACCAACCCGGCGAAATGCTTCAGTTCATAATAGAAATCTGAGATGCATTCTTCATCCAGCTCATATCTTTCATTGTTTACGGTATAGAAGCCTCTACCGGTCTTCCAGAAGTTGTCTGCCTGAATGATGCCTTTGGATCCTGTGATGATCAGCGTCGTATCGCCATCCAGCCTGTTGGATACAGCGATCCTTCCTTTGACGTTTCCGTATCGCAGATCGGCATATGCAGTCGTATCGGCTCTGTCTGCTGTCGCATCGGTCTCAAGATATACCAGTTCTGGCCGCAGGTTCATCAGATAATTCAGTGTACCGACCGTATAAGATCCGAGATCCTTCAAAGCACCACCTGTCTTTTTTTCGTTGATCCAGTGCGTTTCCGGATGGTGTCCGCATCTCATGAAAGCCGCATAGACTTCCCGGATCTCTCCGATCGTTCCGTCTTTGATCATCTGCCGGATGCGGATATTCAAAGGAAGGAAGACCGACTTCAAGGCTTCCATCAGCGTCACACCGTTTCGTTCTGCCAGTTCAAACAGTTTCCTGGTCTCTTCCTCTGTTGAAAGCATCGGCTTCTCGCAGATCACGGATTTGTGGTATTCAAGACAGGTCCTGATCAGTTCGTAATGGGAAGGATTGTATGTTGCCACATAGACTGCATCGATATCGCCGTTCAGAAAATGATCATAATCTCCAAAGTCTCTGCATCCATAGGTTTTTGCATACGCTTTGGCTTTCTCAATATCCTTGGATGCGAAACCGACCAGGTCGATTTCTTCGACTTTCAGACATGACGCAGCGATGCGTTTGGCAATATTGCCGCAACCGAAGATTGCCAGTTTCATAGATGTTCTCCTTCTCTTAAAGCATAATAGTCGATATAGGTCTTAAACGCCGATGGGATGGCTAGTTCCTGAAGCTGATCTTTGCTGACGAGGATCTGTTCCTTTACCAAAGGGATATCCCCGTCTGCAATACTGATCTCATAGGCATCCATATGCCACTCCACGTGACTGAAAATGTGTTTTGAAGAAGGAAGCTTCATGATCTTCGAAATGATCAGTCCTCTTTCTTTCAGATATGTTTCGACATCTCTTTCATTCAGCATCTGATCGATTCCCATGAATTCATACATCCCTGCCAGCAGTCCCTTCTTGGGACGCTTTGTCAGCAGAAACTTATCGCCTATACGGATAATAAACAGCGTTCTTTCTATGATCTTCCGTTCTTTCGGTTTGCTTCGATAAGGGATCTGATCGGTAAGGCCGTTCTGACAGGCATAACAATTCTTTCTTAACGGACAATCCATACATAAAGGCTTTCCATTCGGGATGCATACCATCGCTCCAAGTTCCATGAATGACTGCGTCAGATCGCGGACGTATTGCTTATCATTGATTTCTTCCTTCTTATAGAAAGTGGAAACAATGATCTCCAGTTTTTTTCTGACTGCATCTGAACGGATGTCTTCCGTGATTCCCAGATACCTCGCGAGGACTCTCAACACGTTTCCGTCGATGGCAGGATACGGTTTCCCGAAACCGATCGCCAGGATCGCTCCTGCGGTATACGGTCCGATCCCCGGCAGCTTCAGCAGTGCATCATGCTCCTCGGGGATCTTTCCCTGATGTTCTTCTTTCAGGATCTGAGCGCATTTCTTCAGATTGCGGGCTCTGGAATAATATCCCAGCCCTTCCCAAAGACGCAGAAGCCTGTCTTCATCGACTCCAGCCAATGTATCGATATCAAGGATCTCTTTTTTAAAACGCAGGAAATAAGAAACTGCAGCCTCGATTCTTGTCTGCTGAAGCATGATCTCAGAGATCCACACATCATAAGGATCATCCGTATCCCGGAAAGGCAGGATCCGTTTATTCAGACGATACCAGTCTACCAATCGGTCGATTTCCTGTTTCTTCAGTTCCTTCATTCATTTCCATTATACATGGAGGAAAGAAAAAGGCTCCTTAGGAGCCTTCGTTTCTAGAAATGTTTCACTCTTCCTTTGAAGTGTTCATAGATCGCATCATTGTCATAGCCATCGACATTCTGTGACTGGAAGACATACGGACGCTTACCATGAGACAGAACGATCTTGATCGCTTCACTTACGACCGTATTGATCAGGAACATCGAAACGATCGAAGAAGCAGGCCCCGTCTTGATCCCGCCGATATCCATCGAGGCATCTCCGGCAGGGACACAGGTATCGATGACGCAGTCCGCACATTCGTAAAGCTTCTTTCCCGAAGGATGTCTGGATGTCGTGTGCATGGACTGATCCAGATTGGTCATGGCCACTACATAGACGCCTTCCTTCTGGCAGCGCATCGCCATTTCGATCGGCATCGCATTCCTTCCGGAATTGGACGTGATGATCATCATATCGCCCTTTTCAATATTGTAGGAATCGTAGATGACATCGGAAACGCCGGAAGTCTTCTCCATGGCGCCGGATCTCTGTGCGCCAAACGAAGTCAGCGTATCCGGATCCAGCATCGCATCCACGTTGCCTAAGCCGCCTGCCCTGGCGAACAGTTCAATACCCAGCATATGCGAATGACCCGTACCAAAAGTATGAATCATCTTGTCATTCTCGATGTTTTCTGCCATCTTTTCCGCCAGTTCCTTAATCGTATCCTTGTTTTTCTCTTCCGCGAGTTTCATTACTTCAAGGATCTTATCACCGTATTCAAATAACATTTATGCTCTCCCTTCATATTTTCTGATCAAAGCCGTATCATGGCCGTTCTCGCCATTGAGATAAGGCAGTTCATAGCCGTCTTCCAGCAGCAGTTCCGCCGTACGCGCGGACAATGCCTGAGCGATGCAGTTGTTGCAGATGGAAGAAACGGAACAGACTTTCGCGACGCCATCCGTTTCCAGCAAGGCATCGCCATGCGGACCGCAGTTGTCGATCACGATATCCCCGAATTCATAGAGTTTCTTCCCAGAAGGGTGTCTCGGTTCTTCCGCCAGGGTATGTTTCATCGAAGTGATGATGACCACCTTGTGTCCGTTCTTCTTCGCCAGATCGGCAATATCGATGACGATCCCGTTGATGCCGGAATTGGAGATCACGAAGAAGATATCCTGCGGCTGTATATTATAGAGTCCATAGAGCTTGTCTGCCACATTCGGTTTGCGTTCGAAGATATCATTCTTATCCATAAACTCCTCAACGCTGACTCCGCCTTTGGTCACAAAATCCGACATCTCCATGATATGGACCGGAACGATCGCACCATTGCGGTTCTTGATATCGATGCCCAATCCGACAGAATGTCCGGAACCGAAGACATGGATGATTCCTCCCTGTTCGATGCATTCCTTCATCGCCTGAGCAGTCGCCTCCAGAGCTTCCTTCTGTGTTTCATACAAGGTATCCAGAAGGCTGCTGACTTCATCCAAAAATCTCTTTGCGTCTACCATTATCTGATCCTCCTTCCATAAGGATCTGTCAGGGAATTATTATGTACGTCGGCACCCTTGATGTTGGCAGACAGGAGAATAGGAGCCTCTTTACCCTGTCTGACATAGTAGTCATAGAATTCTGCCGTCAGCATCTGGGCGATGACATTCGTCACGGTCGAAGAGATCTGCCCTACCTTATAGCCTCTGATATCCAGAGCAAGATCCGGTTCCTCGGCATCCATATCGAGATAGACATCCGCATAATCCAGCAGTTTCCCATCATGCAGATCATAGGATTTCTTATTAACTACTGCCACGACCTTCTGGCCTCTCTTTTTCGCTCTGCGTGCAATCTCCAGAAGCACGGGCTCGTTGCCATAGTAACTGACCAGAACATACATATCCCTGTCATCCATAATGAAGGCTTCATCAAACTTGTCGATTAGACTCAGATCATCATAGATCACGCCGGAATCGATGTCGTCCTGATCAATCAGCTTCTTCAGCATCATATCTCTCAGGCGCAAGGCATGGAACGGTGCCAGACCGCCTGCGCGATAGTTGAGCTCATTCACGAATTCCTCGCCATGCTTCACGCCAAATAGCTGAATGACTCCGCCATTTTCAGCGCACTCTCCAAACAGCTCAGCCACTTCTCTGATCTTATCTGCCTGAAGTTCATAGGCATCCCGGATCCGTTCTTTGATCAGCTCAAAATAATGTTTCTTTATATCCATATTATTTCTAAGATCCTTTCCTTTTTCATTATAACACCCTGTATTCTATTGATTTATGTTTATCAACAGATATGCTAGAATGATATCGGGCATAGGAAGTTCCTTTTATTGGTCAGAATCTACTTCCCGCCCATTTTTCTTAAGCAAAGGAAGAACGATCATGAATCAATTATCTGTAATGAAACTCTTCAAAGGCTTTATTGGCGAAAAAACGGACAGAATCAGGGAAGATGCCCTGAAATATGGCTTACTGATCCCTCAAAGTGCAACGGATGATGTCTGCGCGGATGCCATCCGGCTTTACGGCAAGGATGCCAAAGCCTGGAACAAGACCTTTCATAAGTCCTGGAACAAGGTTGCGAACGCTCCGATCGAAGAATTAGTCCTTGAGCAGATCATTCACTATATGACGACCTATGGTTTTGAAGATCTGGGGGTCTTTTCGCATGAATCGGTCTATCTTCCTCACGAAAAGCTGGAGATCCCTGAATTAAAAGAGGACATCGAGCTCGTCAGTATCCACGCCTATACGGAAGAGGAAGTCTCAGAAAAGCTGATGGCTCTGCTTACAAGCGGCATCGCCTTATCGAAGGATACGATCAGCTGCATCACCGATCTGACTGATCTGATCGATATCAGCCGCTATGAGGAAATCAGGAACCGGGAAGCAAGGATCGCGCTCTGTGATGCGTTTTCAATCGCGCCGGAAGATCCGGATGAATTTCTGCGCTACCTTATCTACAAAGCCACCGGCAGCACCCTGAAGATACAGGATCAGTTCACGATCGATTCCTTGAAAGCATTTTCACGTAAAGAGCTGCTTTTGCTGATTCAACGTTATCTTAAGAAAGATGAAGATAACGCGATGAAAAAACTTGCTTCAGTCTTCCTAAGAAACAAAAAGCTCTTCCTGGCGATGAAAACGCCGCTGCACCGTCTGTTCAACGGATCTGCAGACATCTACTGGCAGGTGAAGAATATCTTCGACAATGAAAAAGAAGAAGCCACGCAGCTGAATCATCTGATCAACCGGCTGGCCAAACTGGCGAAACACTATCATCGGCCGATGAAAGTCAACAAGCTCGACCGTCTGACTGCAGCATCTACAGAAATCAGCGATGAGGAACTTCTAAAAGGACTGGAAAGCATTACCGTCTTTAGGGAAATCCGGATACTCAATGGCCTTTGCTATGCCTTAAGCAACAATTCTTCGATCGTCTACCGGATCCGGAACGGACGTTCCTATGCGACAGAACGCAAAGTATTGGATGAAACGGGACAGGAACTCATCAGGAATCGCTATGAGCTGGTCAGTAAGCATCTGATCGGCAGACTGAAACCTCTCCTGGAAGGAAAAACAATCCTTCTGCCTGATGACTTCTTATTGAAGGCTCCGACTTCAGAAAAACAGTTCGTAGGCAATTTCCCATGCGGTTCATCTTTCGAAGCAAAGAAAGATTCCGACGTGATTTTTGGGATCCACTGGACCAACCTTGAACATGAAGATGAAGACGATTCCCGCGTCGACCTCGATCTGCATATGCAGAACACGGAAATATCTTTCGGCTGGAACAGCGCTTACCGTTCCGAGAAACAGGATATCTATTATTCCGGCGATATGACGGACGCTCCGCTTCCGGAAGGAGCCAGCGAACTCTACTATATCGGCCAGGACGTCGACAGTACCTTCCTGTTTTCCATCAACAAATATACCAACAATCCTGAAAAGATCCCCTTCGATACTGTCTTATCCAGATCTCCGACAGGAATCGCACCAAAGGATCTGAATCAGTATCACATGATCGACCCCGGCAGTATCATCATCAAGGTCCCGATGGAGATGGCTGCGAACGAAAGCATGATGCGTCTTGGTTTCGTTTATGTCACAGGAGATTCGATCCGTATGGTATTCGACAGTTTCAGCAGCGGACGCCTGATCGTTTCCCGCAATGATGATCCGGTCTTTATGCACACATTCAGTTATCTTGCAGCTAGTCAGAAATCATCGCTGGATCTGCAGGACCTTCTGAAAGAATGCGGAGCGATCATCGTAAACGAAACAAACGAAAACAATGCATCATCAGAAACAAAGATAACCGACTATGATCTATCGCTGAATGCTTTAACGAAAGAAACGATCATCTCTCTATTCAGCGCGGATAACGCATGATACTTTAGAACTATTATTGATATCACAGAAAAACGGACATGTTATAATTTGAATAATAGAAGGAGTGAAAAATGAAAGGTATCGTTATCACAAGCCATGGTCCGATGGCTCAGGGAATCTTAGAAACATCAAAACTGTTTTTCGGTGAACAGTCGCAGCTGACAGCACGCTGTCTGAATGCCGATGACAATCCGGATGAATTTGTCGGCACATTGAAAGAAGCGATCGCTGAAGTTGATACCGGCGATGGTGTCATCGTCTTCTGCGATATGCTGTTCGGTTCGCCTTGCAACTGCATGGCCAGAGTCGTTGCGGAAGATCTGGAAAGCGATAAAGTGAAAGTCGTGACCGGTGTCAACCTGGCGATGATCCTGCAGATCCTTGCAACAAGAGAAGCTGGCGATCCAAGCGTCGAGGAACTGCTGAATGCTGGCAAGGACGGCATCGTCGACCTGGTCGCTACCCTGAAAGCCAATATGCAATAAAACTTGAAAAGGCAGCGATGCCTTTTTCTTTTTGCCCTGTAATGGCATAATAGTGATATGACAAGAAAAAAGAAATTCATTATCTACTTCAACGCACCGATCACCCTGTGCTTTGTAGCGATCTGCTGTCTGGCTCTGGGTCTTTCCTATATCACCAATGACATGTCCACCGTCATGGTTTTCTCAACCTATCATTCCTCATGGCTCAATCCGATGACCTATGTACGGCTGATCTGTCATGTCTTCGGACATCACAACCTCAATCATCTGGTCTCGAACATGCTGTATATTCTCTTGCTGGGACCGATGCTGGAAGAAAAATATCGCGACCGGCTGATCACCGTCATCCTAACGACCGCGATCGTCACAGGTGTGGTCCACAATATACTGCAGCCCAATGTCATGCTTCTGGGAGCCAGCGGTGTCGTGTTCGCATTCATTCTTCTGGCTTCGATCACCGGAAAAGAAAACGGCATCCCGATCACGCTGATCCTGGTTGCCGTACTGTATCTCGGACAGGAGATCTATAATGGTTTCGTCGCTTCCGACAACATCTCCCAGCTGACGCACATCATCGGCGGTCTCTCCGGGACTGTGCTCGGTCTCATCTACAAAAGAAAATAGCTATTTCCGATAATAGCGGTAATACGCTTCGTCTTTCGTTTCATCGATCTCGAACGCTTCCTCGTAAAGCCCGAGATCGCTTTTTTCATAGAGTTCCCTGAATTCATCAATGTTCAGGCTGTAGTGGGTCCCTTTCGTGTAGTGATGGACTCTTCCTTCTTTCAGAACGAAATGATCACCCTTTCCGGAAGTGATGATCGTTCCATCCTTGAGATATTCGATGACTTCCCTGATATCTTTTAACTTTTCCATTATTTGAATTATATCATCATCATATTATAATAGTGACATGGACGAGAAAAAGAAACAGAGGAACAGAAAACTTGCAGCAGGCTTGATCGCTGGCGTCACTTCGGCAAGCGTCCTGCTGGGGCGGACATTCGATTCGCCGAAAGATCTTCTGGATGATCTGTTAAATGACACAGATCCGGTCGTTGAAGAATGCAAGGAAGTCCTTCTGGAAGAACGTCATCCGTGGCTTGGCATGTCCTTCCGACAGACGACCAGGAAATATATCCTGAAGATCCCGGTAAAACTCCGGATGGTCCTCTGCGTCCCGTTATGGATCATGGGCAATGCCCTGCTGTTTATGGCGAATCTTCTGGTCCGGACCATCCTGACTCCACTGGGACATCTGGTCCTTGGATTCCTTTTGCAGACCCTGATCCTGATGGCGATCATCGCAATCTGCATCAAGATCCTGTTCCCGGATCTTCTCTGGAGCAAGATCTTCAATAAAAAGACTGTTTTATCTGTCATCATCGGCAGCATCATCATGAGTATCTGCGATGCGGTCATGCCGCTGTTCTGGGATCAGTACAAAGCCTATCGCCGTCTGAGCAAGCTCATTCTTGGTTCTGTCGTCATTCTGCTGATTATGAAACCGTTCCTGCAGAAGAAATGGAAAGAACGGGTCACATACGATATCCAGTATGATTTTATATGAACATCCTCCACAGGATGTTTTTTTTTATGCTTTACATTTCATACTATGTGTTGTATAGTATTATACGTAAGGAGGTATATATCATGATCTGTTTATCAGCAATTACCTTCGCTTTACATATTATACTATGTATAGTATAGTATTATATGACAGGAGGTATCTATGGAAGTTCAATTAAAAAGAGGCTCATTGGAAGTCTGTGTCCTGGCATCTCTGCTCAGGGAAGACTCCTATGGCTACAAGATCATCCAGTCCCTGCAGAATGTCGTAGAGATATCGGAATCGACGCTCTATCCCATCCTGCGCCGTCTGGAAGCAAGCGACTGCCTGAAATTCTATTCCGTGGAACATAACGGACGTCTGCGGAAATTTTATTCCATCACAGACAAAGGAAAAGACAGGATCAAGGAATATCTGCAGGATTTCCAGGAATTAATGAACATTTTCAACTACATCGCAAAGGAGGTCAGAAACGATGATTGAGGAATATCTGAATCGCTTAAAAAGAGCTTTGATCAAGAAAGAAATCCCGGAAGCGGATGATATCGTACAGTATTTTGATGAGATCATTGAAGATCGCATCGAACAGGGTGAAAACCCGGAAGAAGTTTTAAGAGATCTCGGGGAACCGGAACAGATCGTCAAAGCGTTCGGCGGCAAAGAAGAAACAAACAATAAAGAAAAACACACCGATGAAACCGACCAGGTACGCAGCGTCTACTATGGGATCCGTACGATCAAGATCACGAATACATCCTATGATTTCGAGATCCTGCGTTCCCCCGATGAGACAACGGTCTTCGAATGCGACAGCGACGATGACACGATGATGCATGAACAGGTCGGCGATACCCTGAACATCGAACAGGATTTCCCTTCCTATGGCCAGGGCGTGAATATTCTCCAAAAGATGTTCCATGGTTCATTCAATGGCGGAGACGCCACTCTGTATGTACCTGATGGCTGCACGGTGCTGATGGATAACGTCTCAGGAGATATCGGAGTCCAAGGGCTCCGTCTGGATCAGCTGAATATCGACAGCGTATCGGGAGATCTTGAACTGGAAGATACGACAGCGCAGAATATGAAAATCAATACAGTATCCGGAGATATCGAAATGGATGACATCCTTGTCGAAGAAACAATGAAGATCGATGCGGTCAACGGAGATTATGACGGCGATCGGATCTCCTGCAAAAATATCATCATGAACAGCGTGAACGGAGATATCGATATCGGACTGAATGCCAGACGGGACCAGGTCGATGTCAAAGCGACTTCCCTCTTCCATGAAAAAACATCCGGAGGCGGACATTGCGATCACAAGCTGCGTATCGATACGGTCAACGGCGATATCAGTTATCATTTCCTGACAGACTAAACAATATACAAGTCCCGTTTGATGAGCTTATGAAAAACAAGGGATACTTCTACTCGCTGTATACCGTATCCCAGCAGTAACAATCATTATACGAACACAGGAGCGAATCATCGCTCCTGTTTTTTCTTAGCCAAACAGATGTTCGATCACGGTCTTCACCCCGATCAGGATCAGGATGATGCCCCCGGCAATGGTGGCTTTATCTTTCAGGATCAGCGCGACTTTCTTGCCGAAGAGATGACCAACGATACAGATCGCCATCGTCACGACGCCGATGATCAGACAGCTCAGATAAGGGTTCACCGTCAAGGTGGGCAGGACCAGACCGCAGCTTAACGCATCGATGGCTGTTGCGATGGATTCCAGCAATAATATCTTGATTGTAAACTTGTTTTCGGAAACGGTCGTGTCTTCCTTCTGGAACGCTTCTTTGATCATATCGATGCCGATCAGACTCAGAATGATCAGAACCAGCCAGTGATCGATCTTTTCGATATAGGAAAGAAACGGATACAGGAGCAGATAACCCAAAAGAGGCATGAATCCCTGGAAGAAACCGAAAGAAAACGATGCCAAAAGCATCTTTGACCAGTCATAATCGCGATATTTCAGGCCATTGACCAGGGAAACCGTCAGAGAATCCATGGCAAGGGCCACACCTAACAAGACAACCTCAATCATACATATCTACCTTTCCACAAATATTCTTATCTACAAGTCTATCCTGTAACGGAAAATGTATTTCGTCTTTTCTCCCAAAGTATACAGGAGATGTCTGGCAGGAACTTCTACCAGTTCCAGCAATTCGCCGTTGAGTTTCATCAGAGTCCTGTAGGAAGCTTCGTTCTCCGGGGAACAGGTAATGATCAGTTCATGCATTCCGAATTCTTCTTTTGCGATACGGAACAGGACTTTGCAGGCATAATAGGCATAACTGTTTCCGCGTTCTTCCTTCTGGACGTTATAGCCTACATTTCCGTAATAATACATATCTCCCTGTGCAGCAGAAAGCCTGAGATCGATCGTTCCTACCTTATGCTTATCCTCGTGCTTCAGGATCTCATAATAAACCGTCGCTATACCATCATACGCTTGTTTCGCCGAGACTCTGTAACGCTCCCTGAGATCCACGATCTCCCCTTCATAAACCTTCTTCTCCCTGAATAAATCAAAGAAGCCCATATAATTTATTATAACATTCAAAAAGCCTTCCCTAAGGAAGACTCTTGCGTCAGATACACTTTTACGCTTAGAATCTGTGTCCGTGTTGCGGTCCATGGAATCCAGGGCCCATCTGGCCACGTCCCGGACCGGGACCCATCGGTCTTGGACCTCTCATATACGGTCCGAACATGTACATCGGACGAGGCAGCGGACGATACATGTAGCGTCCGTAAGGATATCTGAACATCATTCTGTACAATACATACATTACCAGTAAAAACATGAACATGCTTCTTACCTCCTACATTTTCTTCAGTTCCTGCAGATAGCGATCCGATCTTCTGAAGCAGGCTCCTGAAATATAGGCATAAACCATCACTTTCAGGGCCATTGACAGCTTTTCAGCATTCGCTTTATCCTCTGCCAGGATCGCTTTGATGCGATATTCGATCTGATTCTGTGCAAGCGCTTCGACATCCAGACCTTTGATCGCTTTACAGAGATAACGATACAATTCCGATTCCGAAACGATATCATCCGACTCATCATCCGCATCGCCATTGATCAGGACCATCAGTTCTCCGATGTCTTCGATATTCATCGAATCCTTCAGAGCTGAAATCAGCAGTATTCTGGACATATGCCTTTCATAGTAGCGCTTCCGCTCCGGATGCGGCACATATCCGCGTTTGACCCAGTTCTGAATGCTGGTTTCAGGAAGCCCTGTCAGCTTGCAGACCTGTCCCAGGCTCAATCCGCCTGTGAAATCGATCATCTGCCTGATATAAGCGATCGTCTGATCATATTCCGTAAAATCAATCGTTGTTCCCGGTATCGTATCCCCTATCATCATGTCTCCTTAATGGCTGCTGTGCGAGCCTGAGCTTGCGGCTGAACTTGCGGCAGCTCTGTCTTTATCGAACTGATTCAATGCTATTACAAGCAGTATCACCAGCTCTTCGTTGTCTTCATCATAGATATCGATGTAGAATCGCTGCGTCAAGCGGAACAGTTCCTGATCGACACGGGCGATCAGGAGATCGTCTTTGTCATAGATCTCATAATGCCAGTCAAAGAGATCTCCCCGAATCGTCCATCCCAGATCCGACAGATCCAGCTGGCTCCTGAACCAGGTGAATTTCTGATCCAGAGAGCCAACGAACTCATCATCCAGGAATAAATCATACTGTCTTAAGAACCAGGTAAAGTTCTTTTTGACGAAACCTATCATCTTGTCATCCTTGTACAATCCGATTTTCGGATAGAGCAGGGTCTTGTTTTCGTAGTAGTAGACTACATTATCGTTTTCGTCATATAATTGTCCGTCTGCATATAAGAAACGGAAGTTTTCTTTCAGATAGTATTTCATTTTCTTTAATATCTTCTATATACGAAACTTCTAAATAACTGATAGAGCAGGATATAAGGCAGCAGAGCCAATCCCAATCTTATGATCCAGCCTAACAATCCAAAGACGAATCCGATAAGCATCATGGTTAATACAAATAATGTGATCATTTTGCACCTCCTTAGTCCAGGTCGATGATGGTAGCTGTGCTACCGCTGACCTGAGGCAGCTGTCCGTCCCACTTCTGGATCTTGTTGTATTCGATGATCTCAGCGGTAAGGGATTCTGCCAGTACACGGTTTGCTTCTGCTTCGGCTTCTGCTTTGATTTTAATCGCTTCTGCCTGTGCTTCCGCATTCGTGATCGCTGTCTGTTTCTCGGTTTCCGCTTTCAGCAGCATCTGCTGAGCGACTTGTTTCTCTTCGATCGCCTGAATGAAGGCTTCTGAGAAGTCGAAGTCGATGATATTGACATCCGTAACGTACAATCCGGAAGCATTGAGCTTCTTGTTCAGTCCTTCTACCAGTCCATCAGAAATCAAAGCACGATTGCTGACGCTTTCTTCTGCCGTATAACGGGAAGTAATGGCTTTCAGGACTTCGTTGACTGCCGGAACGATCAGGACATCTTCATAGTTCGAACCGATATTCTTGTACACGCTGTAGCTCTTGTTGGCATCGATACGGTAGTTGATCGCCAGAGTCGTATCCACTGTCTGCAGGTCCTTGGAGAAGGCCTCCGTTTCGACTTCCAGTTTTACGATACGGTTGTCGATCTGTACAACTTCCTGTACGAACGGGATCTTCAGATGCATCCCTTCCTGCAGGACCGTTTCCTCGACTTTACCCAAAGTAAGAACTACTCCGGTATGACCAGCTTCGACTTTCACGGTCGCAGCTGTAACGATCGTCATCAACAGAGCGAAGGCTGCGATGATGACGAATACTTTCTTGAAATTAACATTGATATTGATATTCTTCATCTTCTGTACCTCCTGATATAGATTTTCAATGAACCAGACCATTTCACAATGATCTTTTTTCAACCATTCCGGATCATACAACTCCTTCATGGTAATTTGATTATATCAGAGGTTCATATGACTGTCAATACCTGAAATGAAAAAAGTTATAGGATATTTAAGATCCCTTCATAGATCTCTTCGTAGACTTTGTCGTATCTTCCCGTCCACCAGGGGTCTTCTATTTCTTTATTTAATAAATATTTTATTTTATGATCATGATCATTGATGATTTTTCTGATACGATCCATATTCAGCTGATCCATGACATAGATTTCATCGAATTCTTCATAGTCATCCTGTGTGATCTTCCGTGCGTAATGCCGTTCATAAGAGATCCCATGGCGTTCCAGACAGCGTTTTGCGGGAAGATAGAGGTCTTTCCCTTCTTCTTCATTGGAAACAGCTCTGGACTCGCAATAAATGTCCTCAGAGAGGCTTTTCAGGGTATATTCAGCCATTGGGCTTCTGCAGATATTGCCCCAGCAGACAAACAGCACTTTTCTCATAGTTATCCTTCTTTAAACAGTTCACAGACATTCTTATAGCTCTTCAGATCGCCGATATCATATCTTCTGCCAGGCATCGGATAAGCATACATGTCGCTTCTGCCTGATAACCAGACCGCAAACGATCCCGGAGCGTCATAGGAACATCCTTCATTGAGAGCCTGCGATACTCTGGTGATATCCTCGGCCTTATAGATATAGAATGGCGGAACTGCCAGATTCCCCTTAGGTTCTTCCGGTTTTTCTTCATAGGAAAGGATCCGATGATCCTCATCTACCGTAATGACTGCCGTCTTTCTCAATGCTTCGATCCTGTTTTCTTCGTGACACATGACACAGGAGTGGTTCTTTTCTTTAAAGAAATCAATAAATCCTTTCAATGAAAAATCCAGCAGATTATCTCCGGCCATGACCATGCAGTCTTCCCTGATTTCCGATTCCCTGATTGCAATCTCCAGATCCCTCACAGCTCCGAGCCTTTCTTCATTTCGGATGGATCCATCATCGATTACAGTGATGTTTCTGTTAGAAGACCAGTCTGAAAACTGTTCATAGAACTTATGATTGCTTACAAGGATAAACTCATCGATAGATTCACCGATATCATCGATCAGCCGGTCCAGGATCGTTCTGCCTGCCACTTCCAGCAGCGGCTTGGGGAAGTTTTCAGTCAAAGGATACAGCCTGGTCGCATACCCTGCCGCAAGAATGATACATTTCATAGTTTCACTCCGTCGCTGCTGTCACAGACGCAGCATGCATATCTGTCTTTCAGTTCCGGATAGATCTTAAGATATGCCTCCGAGACCCTGCTACAGATCTCATCTTCCCTGTCAGGATCGATAAGAGCCATGCAGCAGCCCTTAAAGCCCGCACCTGAAAATCTTCCGCCATAAATGCCATCCGTCTCTGTCATGATGTCATACAGGCTGATCAGCTCCTTGCATCCGCATTCATAATTGACGATGCTGCTTCTTCCTGATTCAAAAATCAGTTTTCCGTATTCTTCCAGGTCTCCGTTTCTGAAAGCCTCAGCGCCTCTTCTGGCTCTGTCGATCTCGCTGAAGAAGTGAACAGCTCTTTTCCTGAAATTCAGCGGAAGCTGATCCTTGTATGTTTCAAACACTTCGACAGGCACATCTCTGAGCTTCGCATCCGCAAACTTGCCGTACTTCATACCCGCATAAGCCATCAGCGAATAGGCAGCCGCTTTACATTCATCCTGTCTCAGGTTGTAGTCGGAATTAGCCAAGGATCTCTCCAGACCGGAAAAGAAGACCGCGATCCGGAACGGTTTCATATCCGGATTCAGGCTGATCAGTTCGTAAGAATCATCCCTGCAGTCCAGATACAGCAGTCTGTCTTTTCTGCTTAAGACTTCACAGCACTGATCAAGCTTGCCGCACTTTACTCCGACATAGTTGTTTTCAGCAGCTTTTGCCATCATGATCAGTTCCCACGGATCAAGTGTGATCCCATTGATCTTTGCCAGAGCGCTCAGGAATACAATGATGACTGCGGCAGATGATGACAGACCGCCGATTGGCAATTCGCCTTCGATCACACCGCACAGGCCATATTTCAGCTGATGTTTCTGCTGCAGTTCCCTGGCTGCGCCTCTCAGGTGATCGGCCCAGTCTCCCACTTTCTGTTCTTCGATATCATCGATATGAAACTGGGCCCGTTTCGGGAAATTGACACTTTGCAGCTCGATGATGCCGTTTTTCTTCAGGCTGCAGGCGATATAGATCCCCTTATCGATCGCCAATCCGTTGATAATGCCATCCTGATGGTCGATATGAGCTCCCAGAGGAGAAATGCGATATGGGCAGAACAAAAGATGTTCCGCCTGCTTTCCATATATTTCGTTGAATTTTGTTTCACAAAGCATTGCTGATCTCCTTCAATAATCTAAATATGTCACAGGATCGATTCTTCATCTTTTCTGTTTAATGAATCCTCTGTACTGAAACCGTTCGGATAACGTTTATGCAATTTATCGATATTCATCTGTAAGATATCTTCCAGATCATAGCCTAACGCGTAGGCTGTTTCTGCCAGATACCAGGCGACATCGCCAAGCTCTTCTGCCATCTTCTCTCTATTCAGTTCATGTCCCTGGGAAAGATGCTTCTTGAGGATGTCGATGACTTCTCCGCTCTCTCCGCAAAGGCCCATGACGCCATTCAAAAGGACTTCCTCTTCCTTCAAGGCAGGATTCAGGTTCTTCATCGCCAGTTTCTGATATTCGTTGATTTTCATGTTTCTAGTAAATGAACGGAATGATACGGTATTTCACTTTCTGCATATATTCTTCATAGCCTGGCAGTTCTTTCTTCAGGACTTCTTCTTCATTCAGCAATCGTTTGATGATGATCGGAATGTACAACAGCATCACAAAGAAAGAATAGAGGCTGTTGAGAATAAAGGGAATGCTCAGAAACAGAAAGATCGTTGCCATATACATCGGATGACGGACGACGCCATACAGTCCAGTATCGACCACTTTCTGGCCTTCGCGTACTTCGATTGTTCTTGAAAGATAAGAGTTTTCTCTCAGCACTTCTCCATACAGAAGATAAGCGATCAGGAAAACGGCAACAGCGCCGTAAATGATACTCTCAGGCAGGCTGTTCCAGCCGAACCGGCGATTCAGACCCGCCAGGATGAAAGCTGTCAGAAACATCAGTCCGCTGAATCCCACGACCTTCTTCTGTGTTCCGACTTTTTCTTTGGCGTTCAGCCTGCTTCTCAAAAGATCCTGATCCTTGAACATCAGGATGATCCCTACGATAAACATCGGAATGAACAGCGTCGCCAAAAAAAGCCAGGCTTCCCTGTACTGCAGCGTCCCTGCCGGAACAAACAGAAGCGCTCCGACCAGGATCACGCCGAGAAAGAACTTGCTGAAAGCAGAAATGATCAGTATTTTATCCATACTTCAATTATATGATATTTCTTTGAAACAACTGTTCTTTTGTTCCATGGATCGTTTCATAATCGCCGATCTTCTCAAATCCGTATTTCTCATAGAGACCACGTTCATCACTCGTCAGATAAACTTTCGAAAATCCGGTCTTTTCGGCATAACGGACCGCCTGATCGATCATCCGTTCAGATACACGGTTTCCGCGACGGTTTTCGTCTACGAAAACGAATCCGATAAAGGGTTTGAAATCATAATACTCAGGCAATGCATCTTTTTCCGTAAAGCTACAGAATCCGATGATGCGCTCCTGTTCTGTTGCGATAATCACCCGTTCCCAATCAAAGAAGTCATTTCTTTTCATTTTGTCCGCAAGAAAAGATCCCGCGTTCCAGGAACAGTTCTGTGCATATGAGATCGTCTTATCCCAGAGAGGATACCCTTTCTGAATCAGCAGTATTTCCATCGATGTGCCTTTTCGTAAAAAAACGATCATTCTTCAATGATCGCTTCTTTATTCCTGTAATCCGGAAGATCGTTATAACCGATGATCAGAATGTTTTCGACATCATAGATCGGTTCATTCATCAGTTCTCCGTCCCCGAAAACGAAGGCTCCGCCAACGGAAACAGGATCTCGATCTCTGCTGAGAGAATTGACCATGACGGTATCCTTTGCAACTTTTTTTGCCTGCAGAGCGTATTCTTTGATCTCATTCTGCCATTCTTCTTGTGAGAAGTTCACATAGACCGGCCACAGCAGCAGGCCATCTGTCCTGAAGCGTTTCGGCTCATCCCAGAGATCTCCGCACAGCGCGATCTGCATCTCTTTTCCCTGGTAGGCAAAAGGCGCCGTGTCTGTTCCTTCCGCATAGTGCTCATCGGCAAATTCCGTATCCTTCCAGCCTTTCGTGATACGGCGGTAATTATGAACGATCTCTCTCTTCTCTATCAGCATGCATGAGGAATAGATCCTGTCCTCGAACAGTTCCAGATAGCCGAACAGAAGATCCGTGCCATACTGGACCGTCAGAGCACGCAGATTCTGAATGATGCGGCTGTCCTGTGACAGTGCGATCTTCTTGTCGCGGTCATAGTTCCAGCTCAATGCATCGAAGCCCTGCAGAAAGGTCTCACCGAAGCACAGAAGATCTGCCTTGTCTGAAACCGCCCGGAAGGCTTTTTCGATCTGCTTGATATTGAAAGAAAGATCATTGTTGATAAATTCGTAAGATACCAGTGCTATATTCATAACAATAGTTTATCAAAAAGTATCATAAACGGAACACTCATTTTATAATATACTTATGAACAAGTACGACAATTACTATCCCCGTCCCCTGCTGCAGAGAGACTCTTTCTTATCATTGAATGGTGAATGGACTTTGAACGGGAAACCGATCGAAGTGCCTTTTCCTCCGGAATCGGAAGCTTCCGGTTATCAGGGAGATCTTCACGAGATCAGCTATGTGAAAGATTTTGTTATTCCTGTTGGATTTTACGGAAAGGAAGACAAGGCCATCCTTCATTTCGGTGCAGTCGATCAGATCTGCGATATCTATCTCAATGAGGAACATCTCTGTCACCATGAAGGCGGATATCTGCCATTCCATGCGGATATCACAGACTGTCTGAAAGAAGAAAATCATCTGGAGGTCAAGGTCATCGATGAGCTGGATCCTCTTTATCCTTATGGCAAGCAGGCCAAGGAGCCTTCCGGCATCTGGTACACCCAGGTCTCCGGCATCTGGCAGTCCGTCTGGCTGGAAGCCTATCCGAAAGACGGGATCGATGCTTTGGTGATCAGGACAGATGCAAAGATGCTGAAACTGCACATCGATTCCAAGGCAGATCGTTACACGGTTGAATTTGAAGGATACAGACAGTCTTTCGATCAGCGCGATATCGAGATCACGATCCCTGAACCGCATCTTTGGTCCATCGATGATCCATACCTTTATGATCTGAAAATCAGCACAAAGAACGATACAGTCACTTCCTATTTCGCTTTGCGGAAAACGGAACTGAAGAAAGCCAACGGACATTACCGTTTCTATCTGAATGATGAACCTGTCTTCATCAACGGACTCCTGGATCAGGGCTATTTCAAAAAAGGCATCTATACCCCGGAAGATCCAAAGGAATATGAAGCCGATGTCCTGAACATGAAGGAACTGGGATTCAATACCTTACGGAAACACATCAAAGTAGAACCGGAAGCGTTCTATTACTATTGCGACAAACACGGGATGCTGGTGATACAGGACATGGTCAATTCCGGCACCTACAAACCTTTGAAAGATACGGTCATCTCTACGATCGGCCTACAGAAGATCAAATGTCCGATCATCGAACAGGACCGCTATGACTTCTTCATTCAGCACGCCAAGAATACGATACAGCATCTCAAGTCTCATCCATCCATCATCGCCTATACGATCTACAACGAAGGCTGGGGCCAGCAGGATGCCTCGGGAAGCTATGAGATCCTGAAACCGATGGATCCGGATCGTCTCTTCGATTCGACTTCAGGGTGGTTCTTTGATGACAAGTCGGATTTTGATTCCTATCACGTCTATTTCCGCAACAAGGTCCTGAAAGAAAAAGACAAGGCACTGTTCCTGTCGGAATGCGGAGGCTTCAAGCGGGCGATGGAAGAAATCAAAGGCAGTACCTGGGGCTATGGAACGGCTGCTTCGGAAAAGGAGCTGATGGATAAGATCAGGGAACTCCATGAAAAGATGTATATCCCTTCAATCAAAAATGGACTCATGGGAGCGATCTATACCCAGGTCAGCGACGTGGAAACGGAAATCAACGGTCTCTATACCTATGACAGAAAGATATGCAAGGTCAATAAAAAAGCCCTGCATGAACTGAACGCAGAGCTTCAAGAGATCTATAAGAAAGAATGCGAATAGCATTCAGGCATCATTGAAAGATGATGCTTTCTTTCACAGAGGAAGCGCCCCAGAGAAATCCGTCAGGAAAAACAGGATTGTGATTATGTTTCATACGAGTCTCCTTTATAATGATATTATACCTGTAAACGTTTACATTATTGTACTGTTTTTATAAAAGAAAAGGACACTTAATGTCCTCTCATATAATCTTCGATATCCTGCGGATCTTTCATGATCTCTTCCGACAGAACGACTGCTCCGTATTTCGTGATCAGCAGATCATCCTCGATCCGGATGCCGATGCCTTCATCCGAAACATAGAGTCCCGGTTCATCCGTAATGACATTTCCTATTTCCAGAAGCGCTCCGGGCCCGCCATCCACATCATGGGTATCCAGACCCAGATGGTGGGACACGGAATGGTAATAGTATTCGGAAACGCCTTTGGTCAGGCCGTGCTTCGGAAGCTCTTCTTCATAGTAATCGGTTACGAGCTTGTTCAGTTCCTTCAGGCTCATGCCCGGAGCCGCTTTGCGGGCGACAAGCTTATTCGCGTGCAGCACGATTTCATAGAGTTCTCTCTGACGTTCCCTGAAACGGCCGTTGACCGGGAAAGTCCTTGAAATATCCGCACAGTAATGGTCATAGGTCGCGCCCAGATCGCAAAGGAACAGTTCGTTGTCTTCCATGATCTGATCATTGTCGGCATAATGGAGGATCGTTGCCCGTTTTCCGCTGGCAGCGATCGTCTTGAAGGCCGGCTCTTTGCAGGAATCCTGTTTCAGTACGAATTCGAAGATACCGTCCATGACCATCTCGTTCATTCCCGGCTTGGATGCTTTCATCATCTGCCGTATCCCCAGATTGGTCGTACGGATCGCTCTACGGATGCAGGAGATCTCGTATTCATCTTTGATCAGACGCATTTTTGTCAGCATCGGATAGATATCTTTCATGACGCAGTAAGGATACTGCTCCTGCATGTTTCTGGCATACTTCTGTGCCTGGGTATCCGCCTGGTCTGTATCATAGTGCCAGAAATCGAAATAGAAGGACAGACTGTCTTTCAGACGATAGCGGTTCATGAGCGAAGCGATCGTCATGTCCAGATCTTCACGGTCTTCTATGATCGCGATTTTCGAGATCTCTTTGACCGTTTCCGGCAGCAGTCTTCCTCCGACCCATTTGGCCATGGTCTCATCATAAGGAAGGATAAAGATCCTCTCCATGATGCTGCCATTGATCTTGCTCAGCATGACGACCATGTCTTCCGCATCCAGACCGGTCAGATAATAGAAATTGCGGTCCACGCAGAACTCATACGTTTCATCGGCAGAACGATACGGGGCATTGCCCGAAAACAGAAGAACGACACTGTCATCAGGCAGTGACTTCATCAGCCGTTCTCTTCTATCAGAATAGCGATTCATCGATATCGCCTCCGTCTTTGTAGGATACAGTGACCATTTCTTTTTCTCTGAGACACTGATCGATCAGTTCCAGATAATCAAACAGTGATTCATAATACAGGCATTTATTCTCTTTCGGTTTGGTGACCGGGTTCTTCGGGTCAAAGATCGTGCAACAGTCCTCATAAGGAAGGATGCTGGTTTCATAGGTATCGATCTTCTTGGCGATCGCGATGATTTCCAGCTTGTCCTGCATGCACAGAGGACGCAGGATCAGGGTATCACAGACTTTGGCGATGACGCTGATCGATTCCGGAGTCTGAGAGGCGACCTGTCCGATCGATTCACCATTGGTGATGACCGTGATGTCTCTTTCCCTGGCGACTGCATCAGCGATACGGTACATCATCCTTCTCATGATCGTGACACAGTACGGTTCATCGACATGCTTATAGATCGCCAGCTGCAGCTGGGTAAAAGGAATCATGTGCACGATGACTTCTTCCTGATAGACAGAGAGCTTTCTGGCCAGAGTCAGCACTTTCTCTTTCGCCTGTTTCGAGGTATAAGGTTCCGAAGCGAAATGGATGCATTCGATCTTCAGGCCGCGCTTCATCGTCATATAGCCTGCGACCGGAGAATCGATGCCGCCTGACATCATAAGCAGCGCTTTCCCGTTGATGCCGGTCGGATAGCCACCGATCCCCTTCACCTTCTCATCGGAGAGATAGATGCAATCCTGATCCACGGTCACATACAGCATCACTTCCGGTTCATGGACATCCACGGTATATTCCGTGTTGTGCAGGATATTCCCCGCCAGAGCCCGGTTGATCTCATCGGAAGGCATCGGAAAGCTCTTGTCATGGCGCTTGGTCTGTACCTTGAACGTTTTTGAATCATGTATATTGACAAGTTTCAGAGAAACGTCCTTCAGTTCATCGATATCCTTCTTGACCTTGATGGCTCCCTGGAAATAGCTGTAGCCGAAAACCTGTTTCAGATCCTCCCTTATCATTTCATAGTTTTCACCATTGAGGCGGATGAAAAGACCGTCATGCAGAGTCTTGTATGTCAGGCCATGATATTCGCTTAAATGGTTACGGATATTCTGCGTCAGACGTTTGGTGAATTCTTTGCGGTTCTTCCCTTTGGTTGACAATTCGCCATAACGGACGATGATATGATCATAATCAGGCATATTTCTTTATTATCTCCTTAAGACATTGATTGAAACGATCCAGTTCTTCGATCGTATTCGTGTGATCGAAGGAGATCCTTATCGCGTGATCCTCATCGAAATTCATACTGGAGAGGCTGCGGTTGAGTTCGTTCTTTCTTGATCCGCACGTGGACTTGCTGGAAACCATGATCCCTTCTTTGTTCAAAGCATTCAGCAATACTTCTGAAGGGATCGGAGTCGAGACATTGACCAGGGTAATGACACCTCTGTCATAGTTGATCGAGACCTGTTCGGGGAATCCTTCGATGAGATGATCGTGCATCTTCAGCAGCTTTTCCTGATCTCTCTGCTGATGTTCCAGAGCCAGACGTACGGTCTTGGCCAGTACGATGTTGACCAGGGCGTTGGACGTGCCTCCGCGCATGGAATACTCCTGCTGTCCTCCGGAAATCTGCGGAAGCAGTTCGATATAGCTCTTCTTGATCAGAGCTCCGCTTCCCTTGAGTCCATGGATCTTGTGGGCAGAGAACGAAGCCATATCTGCATCTTTGAGATCCAGCGGGATCTTGCCGATGGCCTGAGTGATATCGGTATGGAACAGAGTCCCGGGATGCTTCTTTACGGTCCTGGCGATCTCAGCAATATCGTTGATCGCGCCGATCTCATTGTTTACCGCCATGATGCTCACAAGACAGGTATCATTCCGTAACGCGTTCCCCACGGCTTCTGCCGTGATATGTCCTTCCTCGTCCGGCATCAGATAGGTCACATCGAAACCGAACTGTTCCTCCAGCTGCCTGAAGGCATTGTATACGGAAGAATGCTCGTAGTAGGAAGTGATCACATGCTTCTTTTCCTTCTGTTTGAGACAGTAGCCTTTGATGGCCAGAGAATTCGCTTCCGAAGCTCCGGAAGTAAAGATCAGGTCCTTATCTCTGAGTTTCAGGGCCTCCAGGATATGTGCACGGGCCTTTTCCTGCATATCATAAATAGCGACGCCATCGTCATATAAGGCATCGCTATTGCAGTAGTATTCATTGAGGAGTCTCACGTAGGTCTCTCTGACTTCAGGATCAAGAGCCGTCGTCGAGACTGCATCAAGATAGATCTTCATCAGGCATTCTCCATGATCTTTTCATCGATGCTTTCCGGGAACAGCGTCTCCATACAGGTGATCGCCGTCTTCAGAGCTTTCGTATATTCACCATTGAAATACTGGAATTCCGCTTTGGAAAGTTCCCTGTCGATCTCCGGATAGGTGGAACGGTAACGGTTGCCGAATACGATCGCATTCTCCACCATGACACCCATGCCAACGACATTGTTGATATTGTTGTAGAACTTGTAGATGAAATCGATCGCTTCCGATAGAAGCTCATTCAGCTTATCAACATCGATCGGAATGACCGACAGTTCATTGCGAAGCTTCTCGATATAGTCGTGCGCTCTGTAGAGATCATCCTTGTAGGATTCATCGATCGCAGGCAGAGAATATTCTGCCAGCTTGGCTTCGACTTCGCACACGACCAGCTGCAGTTTCGTCAGCTGAGAGATCGCCCGCTGTTCGCCATCCGTCGATTTATCGATGATGCTCTTATAGGCATACAGGGCCTTCTTGTCGTCCTCGATATGCTGATAGAGATCATCGGCAGCAGCCAGCAGTTCCGTCGAAGGACGGTCCGCTGTACTCAGATCGGCAGAAATATTCTGATACTCCTGACGGTAGGCCACGATATTCTCCTTCAGCTGATCCAGGGTATCCGAGACGATACTCAGTCCGTAACGGCTGGAATCCTTCTCGTAAGCGACACGGACATAGTTCTCGACCTTCTCCATGTCTGCGAGATGTTCATAGGCCTTGTCATTGGTTTCCTTGGCCTGCTTGAATGCCCGGTTCTCACTGGAGAGCTGCTCATTCAGTTCGTTGATCTGTTCCTTTGCTCTGGCGACATTGTTCCTGATCCCCTGGGTATCCGCCTCCATGATGCTCTTGATGTCGTTGTTGAGGGAACGTTCGATCTCTTCGATCCTGTCTTCGATCTTCAGATGATCGAGATAGATGCCTCTTTGCTGGGTCAGAGCCAGTTCGCGTTTCGTCTCATCCAGCATCAGCGGCAAAACGCCTTTGGTATCCTTGACCAGGGTAGGAACGGCATTCGCGTTGGTCTTGATCTCATTGAGGATATGATCGATCTTTTCCAGATCATCCTGTGCCAGTCCGTATTCGGAAGACATCATCGCATCTTCCGAAGCGGAGAACAGTTCTTCACATTCTTTCAGTTTGTTCACAAAGCCTTCATAGGCGATCGACAGCAGCTGGGAATTCTTGTCGATGGTCGCTTTGACGACACGGTATTTCTCTTTCAGTTTGATGGAGAAGTCGCGCTGTTCATCCTCCTTCTTGGAGAACGCTTCCAGGAAACTGTCGATGGCTTTGATCTCTTTTTCGCAATCCGCCAGGTTTTCAGCGGCAATACGCAGACCGTTCTTTGCTTCCTTGTAGCTGACGTTGCCAAGCGAGTCATCCACTTCGTTCAGAAGATCCTGCACCTGCGTGATATGCTTCTCGGCATCCTCATACTTCTGGTAGTACTGCGACACCTGTTCCATCGTTTCCTTGTTGCGTTTGGCCATGATCTGTGCCTTGTTCAGCTTGAAGGCGATCGGTACGGTCTTGACATCGTTGAAACGTACATAGAGATCATCCAGTGTCTTTCTGAGCTTTTTCTTATGTGCTTTCTTGATCAGAACAAGCAGAACGATCAGAAACACCAGCGCTGCAGCAGCGATGATGACGTATAATTTATAATTGATGATAAAATTCAAGATTTTTTCTCTCATACAGAATCATTTTACTATTTAAATAGTCTTTTTTCAATTGACTTTGGTGGCCCTATTTGGGATAATAGTAAAGCACATAATCATAGCAGCATGTAAAGTTATCGGTAAGGCGTTGATACCACAGGAGACGAGTAGGCAGGCGCTATTGCTGAAAATCGCATACCAACACCCCCGGTAATGATTTACACCTGTACTTACTTAAGGAGGAAATGACTTATGGCAAGAAATACAGGTCCTACTTGGAGAATCAGCAGACGTTTAAACTTCTCTGTTCTTGAAACAGGACAAGAATTAGCGAAACGCCCTTACATCCCGGGCCAGCACGGCTCACCGACTGCAAGAAGAGCGAAACAGTCCAACTATGGTCTGCAGAAAGCTGAGAAGCAGAAGATGAGACATCTGTACGGATTAAGCGAAAAACAGTTCTATAACACTTTCGTGAAAGCCGTACGTTCCAAAGGTGTCACAGGCACGATCCTGTTCACCATGCTGGAATCAAGACTGGACAATCTGGTCTACCGTATGGGCTTCGCCAGCACAAGAAAACAGGCGAGACAGATCGTCAACCACGGACACGTACTGGTCGATGGCAAGAAGGTCGATATTCCTTCCGCTCAGATCAAGCCGGGTTCTGTGATCGAGATCAAAGACAACTACAAGAACAATGTCTTAGTCGGTCAGTCGCTGGAAGCTAACGTCTCGACCAAGGATTTCGTTGAAGTCGACAAGGATGCCCGCAAAGGCAAGTATGTCAGATATCCTGAAAGAAAAGAACTCAGCCAGGACATCAACGAACTGCTGGTCATCGAATACTACAACAGGTAGTGAGACCGGAAGATCCTCAAAACGAGGATCTTTTTTTATCCCTGCAAGATGAGAACTGAACGAGTTTATGCTAGAATGCAATTAATAGGAGGAGTAGCTTTATGGCAACGATGCAGGCACTTCTTGAAAAAGACAAAGAACGTTTTCTGAATAATATGGCAGCCGCAAAATCGTCGGCAGAATCGGTTGCGACCGTAGAAGAACAGTTCAGCCGTATCCTGTCCGCGTACAATGAAAAAGAAGAAAACGAACGCATCAGGAATACCGCGGTGTTTCTGATCGAATCGCTGACTTCTTCTGCCGGTTTTTTGAACTGCGACGGAGAATCGACCATCTGGTCGAAATCGCAGTACCGTCCCGGTATCAGCAAGCCGAAAAAATCAGCGTGGTTCGGGATATTCCTGTTTCTTGGCATCCTGGCTCTTGCCGGAGCAGGTGCGGAACTGGTCTATCTGACCGATTCCATCCCGCCGAGCAACGAGATGATCATCGGGCTGGCAGCTGCGGCAGCTGCGGCGTTCTTCCTCTTCCTTTCCGGTATCTTTTCCGCCAGAAAGAAGGAAGAAAACAAGCAGGAACTCTATGCCGAAACGATCCCCGATGGAGAAAAAACATATCACATCCTTCTCAACAGCGTGCTGACGATGGATCGGATCCTGGAACAGATCAGGAATGAAGAACTGCTGGAAGAGAAGAAAGCGCTTCTGGAAGAAAAAGACAGTCTGAAAAAGGAAGATCTGCAGCTTCTTTCCGATCTTCTGGAATCCGCATATGGCGAAAACAACGAATACGGCAAGCAGATTGTTTCCGAACTGAAATTCTATCTGCACCGCAAGAATATCGATGTTGTGGATTATGACGGAAGCAATCGGGACTTCTTTGAACTGATGCCTTCGGAAAGTCCGGGAACGATACGACCCGCTCTGGTGATCGCAGGCAGCGTACTGCGCAAAGGCCTGGCGGCAGGAGAATGACTATGGATCGCTTTTATGGGTTTGATTTGGGTGATGCGGAAAGTGCAGTCACCCGGTTTGATAAGACAAAAGATCTGACACCTGTCGTGCTTCAGATCAATGAAGCCAGGAGTTTTATTACGGCCTATGCCCTGCTTCGGGACGGAAAGCTTCTGATCGGCGAAGGTGCCTGCTACGCGCCGGACGCGACGAAAAGGAAGGAACGGTTCAAAAGCCGTTTCCTGACTGATCCTGAAGCAGCCAAGGATGTGAAAAGCTTTGCCTCAGGCGTACTGGGAGAGCTGTATCTGAATGGCGATGTGATCAAGGGAGACGACTGCTGCTTCTATATCGGCTGTCCGGCAGGCTGGGACAAGATCGCCCGCGAAGAATACCGCAGCATCTTTGAGAAGACGGGATATCCTCCGGTGAAGATCATCTCCGAATCCAGAGCCGCCCTGGTATCCGCTTGCCAGTCCAAGCATCTTCAGGTCGGTTACGATATCCTCAACAAGCCGGTCCTGGTCATCGATATCGGTTCTTCCACGACCGACTTTGCCTATCTCATGGGCGGAAAAGAAGTGGAACTCAAGACAGGTGGAGAAGTCTTCCTGGGCGGCGGCGTGATGGATGAGATCCTGCTGGAAGAATCCCTGAAAGCGTCGCCGAATGAAAGCAAGATCCGCAAGATCTTCGAAGAAAGCGAAGCATGGCGAAGCTACTGCGATTTTGCCGCAAGAAGACTGAAAGAAAAATATTTCTCCGATGAAGAATACTGGAGCAGGAACGAATGCAGCCAGTCCGTATCCATCCGCCAGGGTCTGATTCCGGTAAAACTGATACTGAAGATCGACCCGAAGATCGCAGACCAGCTGCTGAACCGGAAAGTCGAACGGCTGTCCGACAGATCCTTCAAGGAAGTCTTTATGGAAAGCCTGATCCAGGCGAAATCTTCCATCAAGGAAAAACAGCCTGAACTGGTCTTTCTGACCGGAGGAGTCTCCAAGATGGCGATCATCCGCAGCTGGTGCCAGGAGGTGTTTGAAAACTCCGTGGTCATCACCTGCGCGGAACCGGAATTCTCTGTCGCTTCCGGTCTGGCATGGTGCGGCAAGATCGATGATGAACTGAAAGGATTCAGAGAAGAAGTCAGCGCCCTCATCGATTCCAGTACGGTAGAGCAGATCGTTGAGAAACATATCAGCGAACTCTATCACGATGCGGTAGAGACGATGGTGGAACCGATCCTGGAACATGTCGCTCTGCCGATCAGTGAGAGATGGCGCAATGGCGAGATCGAGAAGCTCTCAGACATCGACCCTGTCATGCAGTCGGAGATCGATACCTGGCTGCATACCAACGAAGCAAGAGCACTGCTGATGCGGCCTGTCGCCAAGTGGCTGAAGACCGTCTCCTTTGAACTTGAGGAACATACGATGCCGATCTGTGTGAGACACAACGTACCGTATTCTTCTCTGTCTCTGAATTCCTTCCTGTCGATGAGTGATATCGAGATCAATGTCGAAGCGAAGAATCTGTTTGCGGTCAAAGAGATCACCTGGCTGATCGATGCAACGATCTCCATCGTTGTAGGTCTTCTCTGCGGAGGAGGAGGAATCGCGCTGATCGCCAACGGCCTGCCCGGTATCGTTGCAGGCGCCGTGGTATCGCTGCTGATCCTGGCATTGGGCAAGGACAAGATGCAGGAGATGCTTCTCAATTCCAATATTCCGAATCCTGTCAGGAAAGTCATTCCGAAAAGCTATCTGAAAGCCAGGATCGACTACATTTCCAAACAGGTCAAAGACAATCTCTATGAAAAGCTGGAACAGGAGAAGAGCCAGGAGATCAGTCAGCGTCTGGCGAAAGAGATCTCTGTCCAGATCGAAAGCTGTCTTGCCAAGATGGCAGAGGTCGTAGAGATTCCGTTGGGATGATTTCGTTATAACAGGATAGATCAAAAGTCATGAACAGATGTGCTCATGACTTTTTTTGTATTTAAAAACCCTCCTTGTTTTTACAGGGAGGGTTATAACATCAGTTAATTCTGTTTCTGATCTAGAACGAAATTTCCTTGTTTCCTGTGACTTTCATGTAGATCAGCAGTGACAGTACCGTTGCTACCGTCAGGATCGTCGCATAAGCCGCAGCGATGCCGTAGTTGCCTCTTGAGACATACGTATAGGTAGCCAGCGTCAGCGTGATCGTCTTCAGGTTGTACAGGATGATCGCCGTAGACAGTTCGGTAATGATCGTGACCCAAGACATGATCGCACCCGATAGGATACCGTTCGCCATCATCGGAACTGTGATCGTAAAGAACGCTTTCAGTTTGGAAGAACCAAGCGAGATCGCTGCTTCTTCGATCGACATCGGGATCTGCTGCAGAGTCGCAGTCGAGGAACGGATGGTATAAGGGATACGACGGATGACCAGTGCGATGATCATGATCGTGACCGTACCGGCGAGTACCAGCGGTTTCTTATTGAACGCCATCAGCAATGCGATACCGACAACGGAACCCGGAATGATGTACGGAACCATGGACAGGGTATCGATGATCTTGTTGATAACGTTGCTTCTTCTGACCACCAGGTAAGCGATCAGGATCGCCAGCAGGATGACCACGATCAGGGCCAGACCGCCGATCAGGAACGTATTCGGAATCGCATTCTTCAGATGCGAGAACGCGAAACGGTATGAATCCAGGGAATATCCAGGCAGGAAGATCTTGCCTGAAGTCTTCTGGAATGACGTATAGATGACATAGATCTGCGGCATGAACGCCAGCAGCACGACGAACCAGCAGTAGAAATGCACCAGGACCGATTTCAGGCCATGGAGTTCCTTTCTTTCAATGGAATGCATCGCATTCATCGTGAAACGGAACTGGTTGTTGACGTATCGCTGGATCAGGAAGATGACCGCGGTAATGACGATGGCGATAACGGAAATCGCCGCACCGAAATTGTGGTCGGAACCGGTCTCCGCAAAATACGTCTTGTAGATGATGACCGGGAAGGTCTGATAGCCTTCACCAATCAGCAGTGGCGTACCGAAATCCGCAAATGCACGCATGAACACCATCAGTGTCGCGGCGATGATCGTCGGCATGCACAGCGGGATGACGATCTTGAAGAAACGTTTCACACCGGAGCAGCCCATGTTTTCGGCAGCTTCGAGCAGGGAGTTATCGATATTCTTCAGCGCACCTGAGACATAGAGGAAGACCAGCGGGAACAGCTGCAGCGCCAGTACCAGCAGGATGCCATTGAAGCCATAGATGCTTGGCATCTGTCTCTGAATGATGCTCTCGATGAATTTCGTGATGATACCGCCTCTTCCCAGCAGCATGATCCAGGAGTAGGCACCGATAAACGGCGCAGACATGGAGCAGAGGATGATCAGCACCTGCAGTACTGTCTTACCCTTGATCTCATACATCTGGTAGAAGTATGCCAGAGGAATACCGATAATCAGTGTAAGCAGTGTCGCCAGCGCGGAAACCTTCAAGCTGTTGAAGATGGATTCAACGTAATAAGACTGCGAGAAGAACGCCTGGAACTGTTCCAGCGTGAAATGACCTTCACTGGTAAAGAACGCGTTCTGCAGCAGCTTAAACAGCGGATACAGCAGGAACAGGATGTACAGGAAAAGAATGGCCAGCGAGACCAGTTTCCAGACATCGAAGTATTTCGTGGACTTGCTGTTCATAGATTAAGCCTCTTTTGTGTATACGTCGTAATCGTTGATCACGCCTTCCACCAGATTATGTTCTCCGTTCTCATCGAAGATATTGATCTTCTCGGTCTTGACACCCAGTCTGATTTCCGTACCCTTCTCGATGATGGAATCGATCTTGGATTCCTGGACGATCTCGGCAGTCTCGCCGTCTTCAAAGTGTACGAAGTAGTGCGTATTCAGACCAAGGAATACCGCATCATCGATCACGGCCTTGATGCCTTCCTTATTGTTGACATCCACCACCAGTTCTTCCGGACGGATGCTGGCTTTGACTTTCTGATCCTTCATATCTTCCTTGCGGATCGTATCCATTCTGACCTTGTAATTGCCAGGCAGATACAGATATGCCTTGCCATCTTCGATCTTCAGTTCGCCATCGATCACATTCGTATGACCGATAAACGTTGCGACAAACAGATTCGCAGGACGCTGATACAGGATCTTCGGCGTACCGATTTGCTGAATATCGCCATTGTTCATGACAGCGATACGATCGGAAACAGCCATAGCCTCTTCCTGGTCATGAGTAACGTAGACAGTCGTGATACCTACTTCATTCTGTATCTGCTTGATGACGGTACGCATTTCGACTCTCAGCTTGGCATCCAGATTCGAAAGCGGCTCATCCATCAGCAATACATCCGGAGTGATCGCCAAGGCTCTTGCCAAAGCGACACGCTGCTGCTGACCGCCGGAAAGCCTCTCCGGCATACGCTCGCGATATTCATCAATCTTCATCAGTTTCAAAAACTGATCCGTCTTGGATGCGATCTCTTCCGCAGGAAGCTTACGGTTCTTCAGGCCGAATGCCACGTTCTTTTCCACCGTCATATTCGGGAAAATGGCATAGTTCTGGAACACCATACCGATATTACGCTTTGCCGGATCCATATCATTTATTCTGGTATCCCCAAAATAAAAGTCTCCACCCTCGATCGAGTTAAAGCCAGCAATCATACGCAATAAAGTCGTCTTACCACATCCAGATGGACCAAGGAGGGTAAAGAACTCACCCTCCTTGATATCCAGTGATAAGTCAGAAATTATCGTATTATCGCCGTATTTTTTCACAGCGTCACGGATTTTGATATTAACACTCATATTTCCAACCTCACCTGTTTGATTATTGTTTTACTTTGAATTACTGTTTTGCAGCATTGAACATTTCTGTCCAGCGAGCCTGCCATTCCTTCTTGTGCGTTCCGCAGAGTTCCATGTCTTCGTATACGACATTGATCTTGGAGAACGGGATCATCAGATCGGAAGTGTTCGGAATGCTAGGATTAACCGGACGAGCCGTCGTCTTGGCGATTTCGTTCTGGCCTTCATCAGAGATCAGCCAATCCATGAACAGTTTCGCATTTTCCATATTCGGAGCGTTCTTGATGATAGCTGCACCTGCAGGGAGCCATACGGCACCTTCGGAAGGATAAACCAGACGGACGATCTCTTTGCCCAGAGCTGACTGGTCGACCAGAAGACCGACACATGGATCTTCATAGGAAACACCTACGACATATTCGCCTTCATACGTGCCCTTGTAGATTGCGGAAGAGCCATCGATGATGACGCCATTCAGGTTCTTAGCAAACGTGTTGACCCATTCCCAGGCTTTCTCGTCATATGGTTCATCGCCTTTGACCAGAAGCATGTTGGTGAGTTCTGCCCACGCACTGGAAGAAGAAGCAGGGTCACCCATAGCGATCTTGCCGAACAGTTCAGGCTGCAGCAGATCCTCATAGGAATCGAAATCATCGATATTCAGACCGAGTTTCTGATATTCTTCAACATTTACCAGCAGAGCTGCGGAACCATCCAGGCAGTAGTGCGTGGTGATGCCGTTGAAGTTCTGATATGCTTCAGGAAGCTTGTCATCGCCTGCAGCAACGTATGGTTCAAACAGCGGAACATAATCCGGGTTGAAAGAGTTTGCATAGTTCATGCCGCCATACATGACATCGCCCTGAGGGTTGTCTTTTTCAGCAGCGATTCTTTCCAGACATTCGCCTGTTTTTGCTGAGATGAACTGTACATCGATACCGTACTTCTCGCCGAATTTTTCAGCAGCTTCAACCAGAGCATCGGAGTTTGGTGAATAGATAACCAGACTGCCGCCGCCAACGGTCTCTTCGCCACCACCTTCGTTACCGCCTTTACCGCCGCACGCAAATAAGCAGCAAGCGATCAAAGCGATCATAAGCAACTTAAAAAGTTTTTTCATAATTTCCTCCTGGGGTTTTTCCCCTAAATATTATTATATGATAATTGTAAACATTTTCACAATTAGGATCGATCAAAAATAAAACATATCGCTGAGAATTATCTTAAACGATATGTTTGTTGATTCCATTATAATAACTGATTTCTATTCCTCTTCCTTGTTGATCTCATCCAGGATGATCTGCCGGATCTCTTCGACCGCGACATCGAGGTCATCGTTGCATACGATGTGTTCATAGGAATCGGTATCCTTGAGTTCCCTCTTCGCTTTGGCGATCCTCTTCATGATTGTTTCATCATCCTCAGTACTGCGTGCCCTCAGTCTCCGTTCCAGTTCTTCCAATGAAGGCGGAACGATATAGATGCTCAAGGCATCCGGACACTTCTCCATGATCTGCTTCGCTCCTCGGATCTCAATCTCCAGAATGACGTTCTTACCCAATTCCCGCTGCTGCTCGACATAGGCTCTCGGTGTTCCGTAATCATTTCCGACAAAACGGGCATGCTCAAGGAGTTCGTCATTCTTGATGGCTTCCACGAATCTCTTTTTGGAAACAAAGAAATAATCTTCTCCTTCCACCTCTCCTTCACGCGGCGCTCTGGTCGTCATGGATACCGAGTAGGCCAGATTGAGATCTTCCATGGGCATCAGTCTGTCAAGAAGCGTTCCCTTGCCTACACCTGATACTCCGCTAAATACGATTAATAGTCCCTTTTTCATACTTTCATTCTATAACATTTTCTTTGCCGTATCGTACAATATTGTTATGGAAATCAGATGTCCGATCTGTAAAGATGTTTTACATAAGAATGAGAATACCTATAAGTGCATTCATGGACACAGTTTTGATATCGCCAAGGAAGGCTATGTGAATCTCTATCTGCATAAGTCAGAGACCAGCGGAGACAACAAAGAGATGATACAGGCCAGAAGGAATTTCCTGAATCAGGACCATTACCGTTTCTTATTGGATGAACTGAACAAATATATCGATGAAAATGATGTCCTGGTGGATCTTGCCTGCGGGGAAGGTTACTATACTTCAAAATTCCGCTGCAAAGACAGAACAGGGATCGATCTCAGCAAGCAGGGCCTGCGCTATGCTTCCAAGAGCGATAAAGATACCACATACATTCTTTCATCGATCTTCGATGTGCCTTTGTATGACAATTGTGCGGACAAAGCCCTGACCATCTTCGCTCCGATTGCCAAAGAAGAGATCGATCGTATCCTGAAAGAGGACGGACGATTCATCCTGGTCCGGCCCGATGAGGATCATCTCTTTGAAATGAAAGAAGTCCTCTATGAGAAGCCATACAGGAACGAGACAGAAGATATCATGATCGATGGTTTGGTCCAAGAGAAACAGCTAAAAATCCATCAGAAAGCAATCCTGAACAAGGAAGAACTCCATGATCTCTTCCTGATGACTCCCTACAGCAATACCACTTCCTTATCCGATAAAAAGAAACTGGACAGCTGTGAAGAGCTGTCCGTAACGTTCGCATTTATTATCGATATCTACAAGAAGGCCTAACGGGCTTTCTTTGTTTTGGATTGGAGATATCCGATCGTCCTGGCACAGAGTTCCAAAGGCAGATGCCTTGCGACAGCGATCAGCAGCTTATAGGCCGGTCCATCGATGGCATAGGCCTTTTTGCTGTCATACAAGCCATAGCCTGTCCTGGCAGCATTCTTTGCGGTACGGGCAAAGATGTTGTTATAGACAGCGGTAGTTTCCCCTCCGGCAACCTCCCAGAACGGGGATTTCGTCGGTGCGGGGCACAGGACGGAAACATGGATGCCTGTATCTTTCAGCTCTTCTCTTAACGCCAGAGAGAAGCTCAGAACGAAGGCCTTGGTCGCATAGTAGACTGCCATATACGGACCCGGAATGAAGGAAGCGACCGAACCGGTATTGATGATGTGACCATGGCCCTTTTCTTTCATATCCTTGAGGAAATAGTAGGTCAAAGCAACCAGTGCTTTATCGTTCAGATCGATCATGCCTGAGAGTTTATCGATATCTCCGTCGATGAACTGTCCGTAATCCCCGTAGCCCGCATTATTGACCAGAACGGATACATTGAGATCATTGGCCTTGCAGAAATCGTAGACCGCCTTCGGATCCTTTGCGATGTCGCAGGCATAACAAATGACATTCACCAGATAATCCTTTTCCAGTTCCTCTTCCAGTTCCTTGAGAAGTTCTTCCCTTCTGGCGACCAGGATCAGGTTGTGATCCTTCTTGGCGAACTGCTTTGCCAACTCTTTTCCGATCCCGCTGGATGCGCCTGTGATCAACACGTATTTCATGACTGTTCCTCCAAATGATCGGCGATGCTATCGATACGATTCAGCCGGTGTTTCATGCCCGACTTGGAGATGGCTTCGCCATAGTTTTTCTGATATGCTTCACACAACTCCAGCAGTGAGGAGTCCTGATATTTCATCCGGATATCGATGACGTTTCTCAGTTTCTCATTGAGATGTTCATACTTGCCGCTGTCGATGATCTTCTGCATGTTTGTAATCTGCTGCTGTGCCGCTTTGAGTGTCTTGACTTCATTGGCGATCTCGCAGTTGTCGATCCTGCGGATGGAATTGTTGACGTCTCTTCCGATCCTCTCATCTTCAAAACGCATCATCGCATCATGCGCTCCGATCAGCGCCAGGAAATCCGAGACATGGTCCGCTTTCTTCACATAGACGATATAGCGCACCCTCCGTTTGACGATCTTGGCTTCGATGTGGAAACGGGACAGCAGTTTGACCAGGAAGTTCGCATTCTCGATCTCGGGCAGAGAAATCTCCATATGATAGTTGGGATTCTGTGGGTCGTTGCATGCCCCGTAGGCCAGGAACGCCCCTGCCAGATAGGATGCCGCGCAGCAGTTGCGCATGATCAGATCGTAACGGGGATGAGCCTGCAGACCTTTTTCATTATAGATGTCCAGATCATCCAGGATCGTTCTTCCCTCTTCGTGGACTTCGATGGTATAGACGTTGTTTTTCTTGAGATTGGTCTTCTTATAGATCTGCAGTTCCGTTTCGGCATCATAGAGTTCTTTCAATAAAAAAACGATGCGCTTGGCCGTTGTGGGATTCTCGGTGCGCACCACGAAACCCAGATTCCCATTCGATATGGTCAGGGAACTGGTCAGCTTCAGCAATGCGCTCAGTTCCGCTTTCTTGCAGTGAAGCTCGGAATCACGCTTGCTGATCTCCTGTTTGATATCGGTAGAAAAAGACATCAGAGCAGATCCTCAATGACTTTCCTGATCTGTTTCGGATCATGACGGACAAGATCGTTTTCAAAAGATAATAACGGATATTTGATGACTGGGATCGTAACTTCTTCGCTGTCCAGGACTTCGATGGAATTCTGCTGGGCATAACGGTAAAGGATACGGTCAGGGATCTTGTCTTCATGGGTAACGACCAGGTCCACATCGGTATGGTGATCCTTGAAGGCCTGCAGATGGGCAGCCAGGTCATAGTTGTAGGTTTCGTTGGACTGGGTCATGCAATTGGCGAAATAGATCCTCCAGGCTTTGGATTCACGCAGGGCTTCGTTGATGCCTTTGATGATTGTATTCGGGAGGATGGAAGTATACAGGGATCCGATCCCATAAATGATCAGATCGGCTTCTTTGATCGCCTGAATGGCTTCCTCGTTGGCATGGACCGCTTCCTGATAGAAAACACGCTCAATGTTGTGGATCAACGACGGAATATTGGCTTCGCCTTTGACGATCGTACCGTCATCCATCTGTGCAAACAGGGTCACATTCTGCAGGGTCGAAGGAATGATCCTGCCTTTCACCATCAGCATGTCCGAAGTGATCCTGATCGCTTCATCGAAGGATCCGGTCATATTGGTCAAAGCGGTCAGAATCAAATTGCCTAAAGAATGTCCTGCGATATCCATGTTGTCTTCGCCTTCGAAACGGTAATTCATCAATTCATGCAATAAAGGTTCGCCATCCGACAATGCCAAAAGTACATTCCTGACATCACCCATTGCCGGAATGGTATAGCGTTTACGCAGACGTCCCGTCGATCCTCCGTCATCCGCAACCGTAACGATTGCCGAGATATCGATATCCGGTATGTCTTTGATTCCTCTTAATATTGCCGAAAGCCCATGGCCTCCGCCTATCGCTGTTATCTTTTTCATTTCAGTTCCCGGTGTGTCACATAACACATGTATTTGTCTTTATAGTATTCATAGAAGTAATTCGCCAAGGTCACGCTTCGATGCTGTCCCCCCGTACAGCCGACACAGATGGTCAGGTGGCGTTTCTCTTCCTTGCCGTATTCCTTGAACATGAAGTCCAGATAAGCCAGGGTCTTTTTAATGTATTTCTGGGTCAGTTTGGAGTCCAGGACATAATTCCTGACCGCCTTGTCGTTGCCGGTCTTGTTCTTCAGTTTGGCGACATAGAACGGATTATCCAGCATTCTGACATCCAGGATCACATCCGCATCTTCAGGAACGCCGTTCTTGAACCCGAACGATTCGAAAGTGATTGCCAGGTTTTCTTTATCGTTGTATTTCAGGATCTTATCCAGTTTTTCTTTATGCTGTTTCGCTGTAAGATTGCTGGTATCGATGACGTGAACATTACGTGTCTTCCACTTGTTCAGGATATTCTTTTCGATTTCGATCGCTTCTTCCACGGTCGCTGCCATATTCGAAGTCACCAAAGGATGGACACGTCTGGAAAACTTGTAGCGGTTGATGATCGAATCTTTGCTGGCATCCAAAAGGATCAGCGAAACATCGAATTCGGAATTCGCAAGAAGATCATAGAAGTTCTCCAGATCCGATAATCCGATTGTCAAAGCGACTTTGTTGTATCTGATCGAATCGCTGCTTTTGATCAGTTCGATCAGGTCAGGCAAAAGCTCGACAGGATACTGGTCGATACACGTGTAACCCATATCCTCAAGGATATTGGAAGCAGTCGATTTACCGGCTCCGGAAATACCGCTGATAAGTACCAGTTTTTTCATACTTCAATTATATAACACATTCTATGGTGTTTCTATTTTGGGAATACGATCCATTTCTCTGCCAGAGGGATGAACACCGTGATCAGTTTACCCAGAAAGAGAAAGGAAATCAGTGTACCGATACCGATGGTGCCATGAAAAATGACCAGCAAGAATAGGAAGATCGCTTCCAGTCCGTATTTGACATAGAGGTACTTGATCTTGAAACGGTTGGAGATCGAGAAGGTCAGCGCCTCATAGGTTCCCATGCCAAGACCGGCACGGATGATCACGGCTGCGCCGATGGCTGTCAGCGTCGTACCGGCAACACACAGGAATAGATTGATATAGAAACTGTCATAGGTTCCAACCAGATCATAAACCAGATCGATCGGAAACTGGGTCAGAAGCATTGTCATTACCGTTCCGATGCCAATAGTCTTGGGCCACAGGATCAGAGCGATCACAACCATCATGACCTGGCAGATGAAAGTCAGTCTGCCGACGGAAATGCCGATCTTGAAATGGACCAGCTCGATGAGTACATCCAAAGGACTGGTGCCCAGACCTGCCCTGACGGCCAGAGCGACACCTGCGCCAAGAATGGCGATTCCTAAGACGGTATAGAAGAACTGTCTAAAATCAATCTTCATCACGGAGTTCATACAGAATATCCCTCAATTCTGCCGCACGTTCGAAGTTCAGCTGCTTTGCGGCCTGTTTCATTTCCGCTTCGATCGAAGCCATGAGCTTTTCTTTTTCTGCCTTCGTGTGCTTATGTTTCTGGTTATACTTGCGAGCCATCTCTTTGGTTTCTTTCGAATGGATGACTTCATTGACTTCTTTAGTGACGGAACGCGGTATGATATGGTGTTCCTCGTTGTAGACGATCTGAATCTTTCTGCGTCGTTCGGTCTCATCGATGGCCTGTTTCATGGAATCGGTGATCTCATCCGCATACATGATGACCCGCCCATCCACATTACGGGCGGCACGGCCGATGGTCTGGATCAGGGAACGTGCGCTTCTCAGGAAACCTTCCTTGTCCGCATCCAGGATCGCGATCAGAGAGACTTCCGGAATGTCCAGGCCTTCTCTTAAAAGGTTGATGCCTACCAGAACATCGTATTTCCCTTCTCTTAAATCATGAATGATCTCGCTTCGCTCCAGTGTCTTGGTTTCATGATGGAGATAAGCCACTTTATAGTTCAGTTTCTGCAGATAGTCACTGAGATCTTCGGCCATCTTGACTGTCAGTGTCGTGATCAGAGTACGCTGATTCTTTTCTATCGTTTTATTGATCTCCTGCATCAGGTCATCGATCTGACCGTTGGTCCTGCGTACTTCCACTTTTGGATCGACAAGTCCGGTCGGACGGATGAGCTGTTCCACGACTTCTCCGCTACGTTCCAGTTCATAATCTCCCGGAGTGGCAGACATATAGATACGCTGGGCGTTGATCTCTTCCCATTCGTCAAAGCGCATCGGACGGTTTTCCAGAGCGCTGGGCAGACGGAAACCGTAATCCACCAGAGTCTGTTTCCGTGCGTGGTCGCCATTGTACATGCCTCTTATCTGCGGCAGAGAAGCGTGTGATTCATCGACCACGATCAGAAAATCATCGCCGAAATAGTCGAAGAGATTGTAAGGGCGTTCTCCCGGTACACGGTGGTCGATATGCATCGCATAGTTCTCGATTCCCGAGCACATGCCCATTTCTCTTAAGGCTTCGATATCGTATCGGCATCGCTGCTCCAGGCGTTCATATTCCACGGCTTTGCCTTTTTCTTTGAAGTATTCAAGCCGTTCTTCCAGCTCTTTTTCGATGTTGTCGCAGGCGATCAGAAGATCCTCTTTCTTACGTGCATAACCGGATGCCGGGAAGAAGGAATAGACCGTATAGCCATTGATCAGATTCTTGGTGACAGGTTCGATTTCGGTGATCCTCTCGACTTCATCATCGAACATCTCGACTCTTATGATGAAGGCATCCGTATGTCCCGGACAGATCTCGATGACATCGCCTTTGACCGAAAAGGTACCGCGCAGCTTGTCCACATCGTTGCGCTGGTACTGCATGACGACCAGCCGTTTGATCAGATCCTGACGGTCGATGATCTCTCCAACCTTCAGCGTAAAGAACATGTCTTTATAATCCTTAGGGTTGCTTCCGGCATAGATACAGGCGACCGAAGCCACAACGATGACGTCTCTTCTTTCTAATAAAGAATTGTATGCGGACATCCTCAGCATGTCGATCTCATCGTTGGTGACAGCATTCTTTTCGATGTAGGTATCGGTCTTCGGCATATAGGCTTCCGGCTGGTAGTAGTCGAAGTTGGAGATAAAATACTCGACGGCATTCTCCGGGAACAGTGCTTTGAATTCGGAATAAAGCTGACCTGCCAGAGTCTTGTTGTGAGCGAAAACCAGGGTAGGTTTATTGACCTGGGCGATGACATTGGCGATCGTAAAAGTCTTGCCTGTACCGGTCGCACCTAAAAGGACCTGTTCCTCTTTGCCTTCATTGATTCCTTCTACCAGCTTTGCGATCGCTTCCGGCTGATCTCCGGTCGGTGTGAAGGGTGATACCAGTTTGAATTTCCTGTTGTCCATAGTTCAATTATAGCGTATCATTCAGAAGAATTCTTTTCTTTCCTCGTGTTAAGATGGATAGTGAAAGAAGGATAATATATGGCAAAACTACATTCAATCAGTAAGAAATATCTTGAAGAACTGAATCAGGATTATCTCAAAGACGAAAAAGCCAGAGTGGTTCGCAATGCATTGACCGAAAACGATCTCACCCTGATTTCAAGACGTCTGGAAGCCAAAGCAGAGAACCCCAACTTCTTCTCCATCGATATCGAAACGCTTCCTGTAAACAACCAGATGTCCTCAGGAAGATGCTGGCTCTTCTCTTCGATGACGATCCTGAGAGAAATATTGGCTAAAAAATACAACATCAAGGAGCAGTTCGAGTTCTCGCAGAACTACATTGCTTTCTACGACAAGCTCGAGAAGATCAACTACTTCCTGGAATGCATGATCAGGGAAGCCGATACGCCTTTGAATGATGAAACGGTACGCTATCTTCTGGAAGTCGCGATCGGTGACGGAGGTCAATGGGACATGATGGTTTCCCTGGTCAAGAAGTATGGACTCTGTCCGAAGACAGCCATGCAGGAAACCTACCAGTCTTCCCATACCAGAGCGATGAACGGCATCATCAACCGCCGTCTGCGCAAGTTTGCGGCAGATCTCAAGAAGCTTGATGAAAAAGACAGAGATGTACAGATCAAAAAAATGAAGGATCAGTGTCTCAAAGAATGCTACGGACTGTTATGCGACTGCTTCGGTGTACCGCCAAAATCCTTCACTTTCGAATACTACGACAAAAAAGACAAACATCACGCCTATTACGATGTGACACCGATGGAAATGTATGAAAAGTATCTCGGTATCGATCTGGATGATTATGTCGGCATCATCAACGGTCCGACCGAGGACAAGAAATACTATCAGACGTATACCGTAAAATATCTCGGTAATGTCGCAGGTACAGACAACGATGTCTTTTATCTGAACCTTCCTTTGGATGATTTCAAGAATCTCATCCTGAAACAGCTGAAAGACAAGGAAATCGTCTGGTTCGGCTGCGACTGCGGCAAGGATGGTGACCGGCAATTGGGCTTATGGGATGACAAGGCCATCGACTATGGCGAGACCTTCGATATGGAACTTGAAATGTCCAAAGCTGATATGCTGGATGCAAGGGAATCGGCAATGAACCACGCGATGGTCTTTACCGGAGTCAACCTCGTCAGGAACAAGCCGACCCGCTGGAAGATCGAAAACTCCTGGGGAGATAAAGTCGCAAACAAGGGTTACTACATCTGTTCCGACAGCTGGTTCGACAAGTATGTCTTTGAAGCTGTAGTACACAGGAAATATCTCAATCAGAAACAGTTGAAAGCACTAGCAAAAAAGCCGATCGTGCTCGATCCGTGGGATCCGTTCGGATCACTGGCTGATTAACACAAAAAGGATAGTGATCTATCCTTTTTCGTTGAGCTGTATCGCGTCATCCATGTTTCTATTGATCTTTTCAATGGTTCGGAAGAACGTTCCCAGTTCTTCCGATGAGATCTCTTTTTTCACGATTCCATTCAGTTCCTGAAGCCTTGCATAGATCTCATCCTTATAATTCATCGCTTTCTGTGTCAGCTTGATATAGTTCTTGCGCCGGTCATCTTCTGCCTGTACCCGGTATACGAATCCTTTTTCGTTCAATACATCGATGAGCCCGGTGATCGTCGCTTTTTTCAGGCCCATTTCGATCTCAAGATCCTTCTGGCAAACATCTTCCTCGATATGACGCACCAGATAGACAAGCACATGGATCTGAGTCAGATTGAAATAATCTTCCAGATGTGTCACGGCGTTTAGATATTTATGAAACCTCTGGTCTAATCCTGAAATCTCTTTTGTTAGTATCTTTTCCATAAAAACGGCCTCCTGATCGGTCATTCATTATATGCTTGTTCATCTATCATTATTCTAACATTATCTGTCGATCAATTCATGAAAAAGCATCGCCATTCAGACGATGCTTTGCTGAATCGCTGTTTCGGTAGATGTTCAGTCGTTCTCCTGACTGATTTTCGCAGCAATGCTTGGTGCGTTTTTCGTCAGCTTCCTGACCGTAAGATCCTGGGCTTTGTCGTTGGCCAGACGCAGATTCCGATCGGATGACAAGAGATCCGCCTTGGTCTTTTCCAGGGCTTTGATCGTCTTGTCGATATCGTCGATCGCATCCTGGAACTTGCGGGAGGCCAGCTCGTAATTGCGGGAGAACGCGTCTTTGAAATCATTCATGTTCTGCTCAAAATTCTTGAAATCCATATCCTGATTCTGAGCGACGATCAGCTGTTTCTTGTAAGACAGGGAATTCATTGCGGCATTGCGCAACAGCGTGATGATCGGAATGAAATTCTGCGGACGTACGACATACATCTTGGGGTATCTGTGAGACATATCGACGATGCCTTCATTGTAGAGATCATTGTCCATTTCCAGCAGAGATACCAGTACCGCATACTCGCAGTTCTTGGTTTTCCTGTCTTTATCGAGTTTATCCAGGAAATCTTCATTCTTGTGCTTGGTCGCGGTCTCATCGCGTTCGTTCTTCATTTCGAACATGATCGAGATGAATTCCGTTCCGTCGTCGTCATAATCACGGAAAATGAAATCGCCTTTACTTCCCTGGGAAGCATCGTTGTCTTTCTCGAAGTAGGCATTTCTGAATAACGGTCTGACCCGGTTGAACTCATAGAAACAGTGCTGTTCCAGGTCTTCACCGATCATCTTGGTCGAATGACGGGCTTTCAGATCCTTGTAGAAGGCGATCTCCTGATCCTTTCCCTGCAGTTTCGTCTCATAGCTGTCCTTCATGGCCTCGGAACGGGTCTTCAGTTCCATGATCTCCTGATCCTTTTTCGAAACTGCCTCGCTGACCAGCAGTCTGGATTCCGTATCCTTTCCGGAAAGCTGCGACTGCAGCTCCCTGATCTGCAGATCTTTCTTTGCCAGTTCGTTCTGCACCTTGTCCAGAGCTTCCTTTGTCGACAGTCTGGCTTCGGTTTCCTGACTGTCTATTTTTGCCTGCAGGGAGATGATGGTCTGTTCCAGTTCAGCAACCTTTTCTTTATTGTCATTGATCGTTTTTGCCCTGGTCAGTTCGACAGCGGAATTCAGCTGGTCCTTCATCTCGTTTTCTCTCTGATGAAGCTCGTCGTAGAATTCATGATCCCGGACCTGTTTCACGATCGAAGCGTAATTGGCTTCATCGATCTGGAAGACTGCTCCGCATTTGGGACATTTAATTTCGTTCATGTTCACCTCTTTGTTTCTATCGTATAATGATGTTATGAATCGTCAACGTAAAACAGCATTACTTGGCATTGGGATCGCCTTGTATGTGGTCCTGTCGACTGTCGTGATCATTCCTTTGATCAGCAGGATCAAGCTGGATCTCGGATACATCGTATTCGGAGTCCTGCTTGAAGGTCTGGGCCCTTCCGCAACCATTGTCGGTGTGGCAGGCTGCATCATTTCCAATCTGCTCAAAGGCGGTTCGCTTCCAATCGCCTGGGCCATCGGACAGGCTTTCATCGGACTGTCTCTTGGCTATCTCCTGCCTCGTACGAAAAATCTGTTTCTGAAAGTATTGATCAGTCTGATCGCGGTCTTTATCGGCATCGCTGTGATAAAAACAGCACTGGAGATCTGGATGTATCACTGGCCGTTCTATGCCAAGTTCACCAGCAATCTTGTGGCATTCCTTGCGGATGGCATAGCGCTTTGTATCGGTGTGATACTGGCTCCAAAAATCGTGCTGTTTAAAAAATAGCTACTTGCTTTCTTTAAAGATCGTCGCTAAAGAAGCGATATCCTGCAGATCGGATGGAACGATGATCTTGGTTGACTGACCGTCAGCCATTTTTTCAGCCGCTTCCATGGACCGGATGGAAAGATACTCTTTCGAAGGATGGACGCTGTTGACCATCTCGATGGCTTTTGCCTGTGCTTCCGCAACGGCTCTGATCGCTTCCGCTTCACCCTGCGCAGTCCTGATCCTTTCTTCTCTGACTGCATCCGCTCTCAGGATCGCAGATTCTTTTTCACCTTCCGCTCTGGTGATCGCAGACTGCTTCTCGCCTTCTGCCGTCAGGATGACCGCTCTCTTTTCACGTTCAGCCTTCATCTGCTTCTCCATCGCTTCCTGAATGGACTTCGGTGGCGTGATGTTCTGGACCTCGACACGGGTGATATCGATGCCCCACTTGTTGGTGGCTTCATCCAGGACTTTGATCGTTTCGTTGTTGATCTTTTCTCTTGAAGTCAGCGTTTCATCCAGTGTCATGGAACCGATGATGTTTCTCAATGTGGTCGCACAGAGATTTTCGATCGCCGCGATCGGACGCTCAACGCCATAGGTCAGAGCTTTCGGATCGATGACCTGGAAATAGACGACGGAATCGACGTTCATCGTAACGTTATCTTTCGTAATGACCGACTGCGGTTCGAAGTCGGCAACCTGTTCCTTTAAAGAGATCTTACGGACGACTCTTTCAAGTACAGGCGTCTTGAGATGCATGCCTGCTTTCCAGGTATCGGAATATTTACCCAGGCGTTCCATGACCCAGGCATTGCCCTGCGGAACGATGCTGATGCATGACAAAAGGATCATCAGGATCAGTAGAATGATAAAAGCAGCAATAATAAAATACATCATTTTTCTTTACCTCCTAGAAGAAATAGTAATAACCGTGATAATAGACAAAATAGTATAGGAATCCGACCGCTTCAATGAGGATCGCGGTAAACAACAGGCACTTGCTGTATTTCGCCGGCGGGAAACGCTTGAACAGCCCAAGCCAGACGAAGATTCCCGGGTTGATTCCCAGGAACAGGATGATGATCGGCCAATAGAACTGCCAATGCCTGAACATCATGGTATTAAGGAAGATCAGGATAAACAGAGCGATGAAATCGATGATGAACCACACGATATCGTTCGCGGTTGTCGATGAACCGTTGATCCGTGATAAGGTATGATCGTTCATCATGTTGGAACGGGCATGTCTGACACGATGTGTCTGGGCGACATCTTTCGCATCGCAGTCATCTTCGTGTTCCTGCCGCAGCTTTCTGGCGTCATCAAAATCCCAGGCAGAGATCCTGCTTTCTCTGGCTCTTTCTTTTTTCAGCCAGTCGTCATGTTCGAAACTGTCAAGATCTTTGTTCTTGATCATCAGGCCCTCCTTTCTATCATAAAAACATTTTTATGATTTGAAAAACAGTATACCAGTTGCTTGTGAAAGAATTGTTAAATCATCTGGTCATGGTGATCTTCCATTTGGAACCTACACCGATGCCGTAGGCTTTGGAGAAAGATCCCTGGTTGATCGCGACTGCCATATGATAGGCAGAATTCATATAGATCAGCGGTTCGCTGATGGCGACATCCGCGAAGGATTTCCCGTAGTTGATCCGGTTGGAATAGACTTTGCGGTCGTTGTGGAAGATCTCCACCAGGATGTCGTCGCCGATCCTGAAACCGCAGTTGATGAAATCATCATAGGAGATCGAGGTCCACAGAGAACCGAAACGGACATCCAGGATATCGATCTGTCCCATGACGCCGTTTTCGATCGGATGGCAGCCATAAAGTTCCAGACGGACCATATCGTCAAGATCGACCTGAGGTCCGACTTCTTCAAATGAGATCTTCCCGGAAGCAAGTCTGGCTCCCGTATAGGCAAAGACGTCTCTGCCGTGGAACGTATAGGACAGTTCGGATCCTGCCAGACGGTTTCTTTTTTCATCGATTTCTCTGAGCTCTTCGATTCCCAGGAAACGGTCGATGTGTGTCAGTGTTCCGTTGTCCGGTGTGACGATATAATAATCGTTCTTTGTTTTTGCTACGACCGCTTTGCGGTCAGAACCCACGCCAGGGTCGACGACAGACACAAAAACGGTCCCTGAAGGCCAGTAATTGATGGCCTGATACAGACGATAGGAAGCATCAAAAATATTGTACTGGGGAATATTGTGCGTCAGATGACGGATATTCAGATCGAAGTCGACACTGAAGGCGACTCCTTCCATCGCGCTGATCGAACCGTCATCCAGACCGAAGTCCGTCTGAAATACCAATAGTTTATTCATCATAGAACACCGCCTTGTATGCGTCGCCATAGCCTAACTGATAATCTTCGCAGAGATTGCCCATCACTTCCGCCAGACCCATCTTGTTGATCTCGTTGTTATAGATCATGACGCTGTGTTTCGGAGCTTTGCCGAAGGAATCGTAGTATGGAAGATCATCATCAAACACTTTCTCTTCATTGTGATAGATCACGGTATGGATCTTGTCACCCATCTTGTGTTTCCTAAGGAAATCGCTTAAGAGGATATTGGTCCAGAGATTGCCGAAATTCGGATCGTTGATCTCGAACATGCCTTCGATCCTGTCTTCAAAGATCTCTGCTTCCCTGATGTCGTGCCGGACGATCTCAGAAACGTCATAGACCGGTCCGACTTCTTCATAGGAAATGATTCCGGAAGCAAGTCTGGCAGCGCAGTAACCGAAAAGATCCCTGCCATGGAAGATCGACACGGCCCCGTTATCCTCGCGATGCAGGCGGTTGACCGTCTCATCGATCTGCCGTACTTCTTTGATCCCGAAATAACGGTCCACATGGGTCAATGAGCCATTGTCAGGAGTGACGATATAGTAGCCGTTTCTTGTCTTTGCGACACAGGCTCTGCGGTCCGTTCCTACACCGGGATCGACCACGGAAATGAAGATCGTTCCTTTCGGCCAGAAATCGATATACTGATACAGGCGATAGGAAGCAGACCAGGTATCATACTGCGGGATCTCATGTGTCGCCGTGATGATCTCGATATCCGGATCGACACTCTTGATCACGCCGTACATGGCCGCTACTGCGCCTTCTTTATAAGTAAAATCTGTCTGAACAACAAGCATCTTTTTCATCGTTACCTCACAAAAGGATTATAAAGGTTATTCCCGCCTTGATTGGTGATGATCATACCCACCACAAACAATATGATACAGAACGCAATGACGCTGTAATCCGCAGCTGTCATTTTTTTCTTGGTGAACCAGGTCCTCTTCTTGTGCTTGCCGAAACTTCTCAGCTGCATCGAATTGGAAATGTCATCGATACGGTTCAGGCTGGTGAGAACCAGCGGAAGCAGGATCTTGGCAGAATTCTTCAGCCGTTCAAAGAACTTGACATCTTTGCCTAAGGCGACGCCTCTGGCTTCCTGGGACTGTGCGATCTCATGGTAATCCTGCTGAATATCCGGGATGTATCTCAACGCCAGAGACACGGAATAGCTGATCCTGTAAGGCACGCCGATCTGTGACAGTGAAGAAGCAAATTCACTCGGATTCGTCGTGGAAATGAACAGGATCGCGATCGGGAAGCCGATGACATATTTCAGGGAGACATTGAACTGATAGAACATCTGTTCCATGGTCACATCGTATCTGCCAAACAGATGGAACAGCACCGTTCTTGAACCGTACAGTTCAGGACCGTATTCCGGATTGAACAGGAACAGCAATATGAAATTCATCACCAAGAAGATGATCAGAAAGGTGCTCATCAGCCGGATCTCGGAAAGTCTGATATTGCTCAAAGAGAAACCGATAAACGACAATAACAGCAGGAACAGCAAGACTCTCGTATCGAAAGAAAGACCGCAAAGAACGGAAAAAGTCAGGAAGATGATCAGTTTCGTGGTTCCGGAAAGCCCATGGATAAAGCTTTCTTTCGGGATATAGTTCAGTACTTTAGTTGCCACGGTCCCGCTCCTTTCTGTCACAGTCGATGAAACAATCGACAAAGTCTACAGGATCAATGATCCCTACCATTTCCGCGATGTAGAAAAGCGATGTTTCCTTCAAAGCGGCTTTCTGTATCAGTTCCCTGTCGCAAAGGACAGCAGATCCTGACTTGTCCGCAACGATACGGCCATCGGTAAAGACGATGGAGCGATCGGTATATTCCAGCATCAGATGCATGTCGTGCGTGATCAGGATGATCGTGATGCCTTTTTCATTCAGTTCTTTCAGGAACTCCATGATCTCGGTGTAGTGCCTGAGATCCTGTCCTGCCGTCGGTTCATCCAGCATCACCACTTCCGGTCCCATGACCAGGATGGATGCGATGGTGACACGTTTCTTCTGTCCGAAACTCAGGGCGGATATCGGCCAGTTGCGGAATTCATACAGACCGCAGATCTTCAATGTATTATAGACCCGCTCCTGCAGCTCCTCTTCACTCAGTCCCAGATTGCGGATACCCATGGCCACTTCGTCGAAGATCATCGCCTGGGAGATCATCTGGTTCGGGTTCTGCATGACATAGCCGATATGGGAAGCGCGGGCACGGATGCTGGACTGGGTGATATCTTCGCCTTTAAAGAGGATCCTGCCGGTCCTGTTCTTTTCGAAACCGCAGATGACCTTGCACATGGTCGATTTGCCTGCGCCGTTCTTGCCGACGATCGCCAGCATCTCCCCCTGTCTCACCTTGAAGGAAACATCGAAAAGGATCTGTTCGCTGTTGTCGTAGGCAAAATCCACATGTTCGACTTCAAGGATATAATCGTTATCATTGATGCGCTCAGGTTTGCTTTGGGCTTCATACCAGTTGCGTATCTTTTTCTTGTCGTTTTCTTTCAGAACAAGATCTTTGATATTATCGATGCCCTCGACCTTGTTCACATCGACTCCGGCATATTTGAGCTGGGTCAGATACAGGGGTTCCCTGATCCCGTATCTGCTCAGCAGATCGCTGCGCAGCAGTTCTTCCGGTTTCGTATCGGAAACGATCCTTCCGTCGTCCATCAGAATGATGCGATCGACTTTCTCCCACAGGACATCCTCGATACGATGCTCGATGATAAGGACTGTGGTATCGGTCTGTTTCTTGATCAGATCGATCAGTTCGATTGCGGTCTTGCCTGTATAAGGGTCAAGATTGGCCAGCGGTTCGTCAAACAGCAGTATCTTGACATCGTCAACGATGACGCCTGCCATGGAGACCCGCTGTTTCTGTCCGCCGGAAAGGTCATACGGAGCTTTGCTCATATGGTCTTCGATGCCGACTTTTCCGGCCGCTTCCATGATCTGACGCTTCATCGCGTCCTGCTCGACGCAGTCGTTCTCCAAAGCGAAAGCGATATCTTCTGCGACCGTCAGTCCGACAAACTGCCCATCCGGATCCTGCAGGACCGTGCCTACTCTGGTCGACAGTTCAAAAATGGAAGAATCCTTTGTCGTGATCCCGTCCACTGTCAGTTCGCCTTCCATCTTCCCTTCATAGGAAAAAGGGATCAGGCCATTGATGCAGTTGCCCAGCGTGCTCTTGCCGGAACCGCTCGCTCCGCAGATCAGGATCTTCTCTCCGGGATAGATGTCCAGATCGATGTGCTTCAGAGTCGGCTGTTTCTGGGCATTGTACTGAAAAGAAAAATCTTTAAAAGAAATAATCGGTTTCATACCCTACTATTATACAATATGTTGCATACGCATGCCTGCGATTCCTTTTGAGCGCCCCATGAATTATCACCATTGTTTCACAATCATCTGTTAAGATGAAACCGTAAAAGTTTTTTCATTTCAATCTCCCTGATGTTTGAGCCAAGAAAAAAAGAAGTATCCGTGATACTTCTTTTTCTTTCGATTCGAAATGACTGTTTTACTCTTTGTCCAGCGAACCTGTCTTGGCAACTGTCTTGGAGTAGCCAAACAGCAGCAGGCCGCCCAGAACGACAGCGAACAGGAAGTCGCCTAAGCCGGCAACCAGGCCCTGCGTGAAGACCAGTTTGGCATCTTCTTTGTAGATGACGATATCGCCGACCGGAGCGATCAGCAGCCATGCCACAGCGTTAGCCAAGAGGTTTGCCAAAACGAAAGTAGAAATCTCTTTCTTGGCGAAGTAGCCGTCTTTGACATTGATCTTTTTCGCAAACAGACCGACGACCAGACCATAGACAGCTGTCGCAAACGCCCAGCTCCACCAGACGCCGCCCCAACTCATGTCACAGAGCACGTGGCCGATGAAACCTGACAGGCATCCTACGACCGGTCCGTACAGTACAGCAAATACTGCCTGGATCGCATACTGGAACGTGATGTTCGTGTTCGGAATGCCGCTAGGAATCGCTACGAAACGGGCCAGCACAAAGAACAATGCAGCACCGATACCGGTGGCGACAACTTTCTTGACAGAATCATTTTTCATACTATTTCTCCCCCTATTATCATAAAGAAAGCCCATCACAGGATGGGCAAATGTCTTTTTTACCCATCGTTCAAGCTTTAGCACCTTACAGTGAGGTTGCTGAGATATCACAGAGCTTGTCTCTCCATCTCTCTTTATGGACTTAATAATCTTAACATCATTGATCTGCAGTTTCAATATACACGAAAGATGTAAACGGATACATTCAGCGATTCAGGAAGGAAACGGTCGTCCGAACCAGTTCCTCGCTGTCCTGTGTACGTCCGTCCCATAAGCCGAAGCCATGATCGGCACCTTGAATGCAGTGCAGTTCTTTATAAGAAGCCTCTTTCAGATGATCATAGATCCATTGCGCATTCTCGACTTCGATGGTCCTGTCCTGATCGCCCTGAATGATCAAGGCATCGCCTTTGAAATGCTCCAAAGGACTTAAGGCATCGTATTCCAGCATGTTGTTTACAAACGCCGAGGACATCCGGTCAGTCTCTTGCGTATAGATATCATAGAAATCGCAGGAACCTTCTCTGTCGCACTGTTCCTTGAGTATCCGGAAAGACTGTTCCAGAAACAGATCATCCAGATCGAAGGAACGGTTGCACGCAGCCCAGAAGACCAGTTTCTTTGCTTCCGGATGTTTTCTTAGAAACAGCGAGATCAGCCTTCCGCCCATGCTGTAACCGAGAAGATAGAGACGCTCATCGGTCTCATAATGTTCCTTCATGTACAGGAAACAGCTTTCTAGATCATCCAGACAGTGATCCAGACTGTAGGCGATAAAAGGTTCTTCTGATTCACCGCAGCCGGGAAAGTCCATGGATATCGCGTGGAATCCCTGTTCTGCCATCTGTTCAGCAACCGCGGTAAATCTCTCGTCTTCCTTGCGTTCCGCCTTGAAGCCGTGTGCCAGGATCAATAGTCCTCCTTTGCTTTCAGCAGCCGCAATATCGGCAGGAATCAGCGTTCCTCTTTTAGAGGGTATGAATATCGTTTCCGTGCGCATCTCAGGACAGCCTCTTGTACAGGTAGTTCCCCAGCATCTGTATCAGCTGCACAAAGATGATCAGGATGATGGAACAGACCAGAAGATACTCCGTCTTGTACTGCTGATAGCCGTAACGGATCGCCAGATCGCCGATCCCTCCTCCGCCTACGGTCCCGGCCATTGCCGAATAACCGACCAGCGAGATGATCAGCAGGATCACCCCGTTCAGCATCCTCGGGATCGATTCTTTGATATAGACACGGAACAGGATCTGCAGATCGGAAGCACCGAAAGAACGTGCCGCTTCGATGACTCCGGGATCGGTCTCCCTGAGACTCGTCTCAAAGATCCTGGCGATATACGGGATCGCAGAAACCGTCAACGGTACGATGGCTGCCCTGGTTCCGATCGCTTTGCCTGCCACAAGCCGGGTGAACGGAATGATGATCACCAGAAGAATGATAAACGGGAATGAACGGAAGATATTCACCAGCAAAGACAGTGTCTCATAGACGATCCTGTTCGGACGAAGCCCGTCCGGTGCTGTCAGCGTCAGTATGACGGCAGGAATAAAACCGAGAACGACAGAGAACAATGTCGACCAGAAGACCATGTACAGGGTCTGCCGGCTTGCGTTCAGAATAATGCTCATCATATCAGTCCAGGACCTCCCATAAGACGTTGACCGAATCCAGATAATTCAGGACCTTGGTCTTATCTTCTTCATTGATCGTTATCACCAGCGAACCGTAGACATTGGAACGGAAATCTTCCAGTTTTGCCCAGGAAATAGAAAAGTCGATATCCAGCTTTCTGGCCATCTGGGAGATGACGGGCTCGTCCGAGCTTTCATCCGTAAAGAAGAGCTGGATATTCAATCCGTTGTCCGGCAGAAGTTCGCTGTCTTCATGCAGAAAGGCTTTGATGTCTTTGCTCGGACGGATGAACAATTCTTCCGGTTTGCCTATGGCCAGGACGCGTCCCTCCTTGATGAAAGCGACTTTTTCGCAGATCTGTTTCACGACTTCCATCTGATGGGTCACCACGATGATGGTGATGCCCAGATCCCTGTTGATTTGCTGAAGCAGACTCAGGATCTCTCTTGTAATGGCAGGATCCAAAGCAGAAGTCGCCTCATCACACAAAAGGATCTCCGGATCAAGGACCAGCGCTCTGGCGATCGCCACTCTCTGCTTCTGTCCCCCGGACAGTTCTTTCGGGCGTACGTGCATCTTGTCTTCCAGCCCGACCAGCGAGATCAGTTCCCTGATCTTTTTCTGTGCCTCGGGCGTACGGGGATTGATGCCCCAGAATTTCATCGGAAGCGCAACGTTGTCATAGACATCCAGCCGTTCCAGAAGATTGAAATTCTGAAAGATCATTCCCATCTTCTTCTGCAGAAGATGCAGCTTTTTCTGATCCTTTGTCGACACTTCCACGTCATCGATACAGATATGGCCGGACTGATACTCTTCCAGGCCGTTGATGCATCTTAAAAGCGTCGATTTTCCTGCACCGCTCTGTCCGATGATCCCGTAGATTTCGTGATCTGCGATCTCCAGCGTAATGTCTTTGAGAACCCTGAGATCTCCGAAATCCTTACATACGTTTTCCAGTTTTATCATATGAACCTCTAAAAAAGGAAATGTTCAGAAAAGACGGAACATTTCCAGGTGTGATGTTATTGCACTGTTATTGCGGATCGACAAAAGAAGTAATGACCGCACCTTTATAGGTATCCTCGATATACTTCTGCACCGCATCCGAAGTAATCGCATCGACAAGCGCCTGGATCTTCTCTGAATTCTCGTTTCCTTCCAGAACGACGATGAAGTTGGTACGGCGGATCGTCGTTTCCGCATCGAAGCTTTCGACCAGCAGGGCCGGATAGGTCGCAGGAAGGCCTGCGCCTAACGCATAGTTCCCGTTGATGACCGAGGCATCCACGTCGGCCAATGCCAGAGGCAGCTGAGCGGCTTCCAGTTCAACGATCAGGTAGCCATGAGGATTGGCTTCGGCATTTCCATTCAGCGTATCGCCTGAAAGTTCTCCTTCGACCGGGTTCAGGAAACCGTTCGCAATCAGAAATTCCAGTGCCCTGGTACGGTTGTCTTCATCATTCGGTACAGAAATATAGGCTCCGTCAGGAATATCGGCTGCAGAGGCATATTTGTCGGAATACAGCCCCATCGGCTCGATATGAACGCCCTTGACGGCCGTCAAAGTCCAGCCATGGGAATCATTCTGGCCGTTCATGTAACCTAAGGTCTGGAAATAGTTCGCATCCAGTTCACCTGCCACCAGGTTTTCATTCGGCAGGACATAATCCTGATAGACTACGACTTCCAGTTTCCATCCTGCTTCTTCCAGGACAGGCTTCACCGCGTTCTCCAGGATCTCGGCATGAGGGACCGGGTTTACGCCGACCGTGATCGTCTTATCTTCCGCAGGAGCGTCTCCTGATCCGGAATCTTTATTTCCGCAAGCGCAGAGCAGCAGCAATACAAACAGTAATGTAACGATTTTTTTCATTGTTTAATTCCTCCTATCATTGTTACGTATTGAAACAGAAACCATGGCATCGTCACGCCTGCGCCAAGACGCAAGCCGATCACCTCTTTCACTTTTTTATTCATAATTACCTCCTTAAACAAAAAAGCCGCCCCTAAGGACGACTTATCATCGTGTTACCACCTTAATTCGTGCAGATGCACCTCATCGGATACAAACATATCCTGGCCCTGTAACGCAGGCATGCGTCTGACCCTCATATCGGACCAGCAGCTCCCAGACCATCTTCCTTTGATCATCCACGTCTTTTTTCACCAGCCAAAGACTCTCTACGCTATCTGATCAAGCTACTCTTCTGTTCCCAGCTTTTCTTTATTTTATGACATAATCCCCTAAAATACAATGATTCTATGACTGTTTCTTACACAATTATGTCTTATTTTTCAAATTGAATGAAAGATTTTTCATTCTGTCCGGCTATCGCTGAGTTTATCATCCCGGCGGCTGTTGATGTATATTTTCAGATCAGTTGTCTGCTCTGGAATAGCCGCATTTCATCTGCATGCTCGCTTCATGCAGGACATTGTCCAATGCTTTCAGCGTTTCTTCTCTGCACATCCTGCAGATCGTTTCATTCGCTTCTTCCGTCAGAGAATAATCCTTCTGTTTCATCATCTTCTGATCATACTCGTTGATCAGCTTATGTCCCTTGGAGGCGACGGACATCTGATAGCGTTCGATGTGCTGGATCATGGGACCGAAATACGGATCCGCCAATGCTCCGATCAGACGGGAACTCCAATAGAAATTCTCTGTCGAAACATCCAAAGTGACATCGCTCAGATACTTCGGCATCTTACCGACCTGCGCATAGACCGGTACGACCGTATTGAACGGATTGGCACCGAAGCAGACCCATTCCACGCCTTTCAAAGGATCAGGCATAGAACCTCTGATCTGTAAGACAGCCATGACCCCTGTACGGCTGATGCCGATCGGACGATAGATGCCTTTTTTCGGATCATCGGCTTTCTGGTAAGGATTGTATGGCGTTCCCTGATAATAGGAAGAAAGGATATACTTGATATCTTCCACAGTGATCTTCTTTTCCGGAACCATGGACCATGGGATATCATCGCTTTCCGGTGTGAAGTCGGCGTTCTCGCCATCCCACCTGTAGGTTTTCGGATTGAAGTAGCGGCCCATGAACCAGGCGCGAGGCGTGTTGTATACATGATCGGCATCGGAATGCGAACCGAAGACATAACGCGGATTGAAGATGCCGTCCTGATTGAGATCCAGATGATTGTCCCGGATGAATTCTCTGAGATCTTTGCTGCAAAGATGTTCCTTCTGTTCTCCGAATGCATCATTCAGATCGAAACGATCCATGCCGAACTGATTCGGCATCATGACATACTCGTCGTCTCTGACTCTTCTGGCGATCCAGTGATGTCCGCCGATCGTTTCAAGCCACCAGCACTCTTCTTCATCGTTGAAAGCGATGCCGTTGGGTTCATAGGTCCCGTACTGTTCCAGCAGGGAACCCAGACGAAGGACGCCTTCTCTGGCACTATGAATGTATGGGAGCACGAGCACGACCAGGTCTTCTTCCCCGATCCCGCCGATCTCTTCCTTCTGTCTGCCTTTCTTTTCCTTATAGACGACATAGGGATCCGCTCCCAGTACCAGCGGATTGGAAGTGATCGTTTCCGTAGCAGTCATTCCGACATTGGCCTCGTTGATGCCGTTCGCGGCCCAGATGCCGTTCTTGGGATCGACACTTGGAGTCGAAGTATAACGCATAGGATTCTCAGGCAGATCGATCTTGAGATGAGAGATCCTGCTTCTATAGTGCCTGACCTGTTTCTTGGGATCGACCACGATCAGTTTCTTCACATCAAAACGGCCATCGTCGTTTCTCGCAATCATCGTTGATCCGTCATAGCTGGCTTTCTTGCCTACAAGTATCGTCGTGCAACCCATATTGTCCTCCTTACACAAATAAATCAAAACCGTCCCATATGCAACGGTCGTCTTCACCTATAGTACCATAAAACGAATCGTGAGTATGTTATACTTATCTCAGGTTTATGAAAAAAAGAAAGATCGTTCTACTGCTGATTCTGCTTGTTCTGATAGGGCTGTCCCTGTTCTTTTTATTCAATCTTCTAAGCAAGCCCGACATCGATTACGAGCTGCTCAGCTATGATGATCGCTCTGCGACTGTACGCATCAGCATCATAGACAAGAGCATCCTGAAGCGTCGATACGATGTCGCTGTCGATGGCGAAGCTGCGTCCGATGATGGAACCGTTTATGAACTCTACGATCCTGACAGGATCTATGTCATCGAACCGGGAACCTGGTATATCCATGTGAAAGACGTGATGGGAAAAACGGCCGATACAGGACCGATCATCAATTCCACCCTGGCGATCCGTGTCGATGGATTTGAATATCCCTTCTATCCGGTCGGCGAGCAACTGAAACTGAACTATGAAACGCTCACTTTCGGCAATGATGAAGAACTGAGAATCACATCATCTGATGAAAGCGTCGCATCGGTACAGGATGGGAAGATCATCACCGGCTCTCCGGGCACTGCAACAATTACGGTCAGTTCCCACGGGATCAGCGACAGCGTCGAGATCGAAGTGACCGATCTCTATACGCTCATCGATACCGATTCGATGAATAAACCGATCCTGCATGAAACGATCTGCGATGATGAACAGAACAGGAAACTGGATCAAGTCCTGGAGATGAAGATCGCTGAAGCCGGCTATCATACCAGGGCAGGCGTCGTTGCCGCCGCACGTTTCATGGTCCTGCAGTTTCCATACCGTCTGGCTTACTTTGCGGAAACGGGGAAGCTTGATAATACTGTCGATTCCCGCCGCAGTGATGGCGAGGGAAGATACTATCACAAAGGTTTCTACCTCAGCGAAGAGAAATATGAAGATATCGTTGCCAGTATCCTGGGTCCGAAATACTGGGGTCAATACTTCAAGGAAGATACGACGGAAGACCATTCCAGAGATGAAGAATACCTCGATGGAGGACTGGTGGTCTCTGATATCGGTACGAACCTCTATCTGATGAAGCGTCCGAACGGACTGGATTGCGGAGGCTTCGTCTCATGGTGCTACTACAATGCCGGATATGATTTCGGCGATATGGGAGCAGGCGGTCCCGGATCGTATGGCATGTCCATGCTGGGAGAGAGGGTCAGTATTACGGATGAGCTCCTGCAGTCGGATCGGATCAGATGCGGTGATCTATGCGGCTTTACGGGACACGTGGGAATCGTGATCGGAATCGAAGATGATTATATATGGATCGCCGATACGATACGTACCGGAACGAAAGTCAGAAGATACGAACGCAACGTCGGATCCTTCAACGAACTGGGGGATGATGCGTTTACGTACTTCATGCTGATGGACGAAGAATATCTCGAAGACGGAAACTACACGGAAATGTGGTAAAAGAAAAATGGTCATCTCACTGAGATGACCATTTTATTTGACTGATAGACTGCTTACTGCTGATCTTCTTCAACCGGATCGGCTGATGCTTGAAGTTCGATACCCGAGATCTCATCAAGATCTCCGGTCAGCTCGCTTGGTAAAGCGGCTTCTTTTTCTTCCTGTGCAGCAAGGAGCTTTTCCTCTCTGATCTCATCGAGCTCTGCTGCTCTCTGATCGATCAAAGAAGTCGTTTCTCTTTCGAAATGAGAACCGGTACCGGCAGGAATCAGCTTGCCGATAATGACATTCTCCTTGATTCCGAAGAGGTCGTCGGTCTTGCCGTTGACGGCAGCATCCGTCAGGACCTTGGTCGTTTCCTGGAAGCTTGCAGCCGACAGGAAGGAATCGGTCTCGACTGATGACTTCGAGATACCCAGCAGCAGCGGCGCGAAACCGATCAGCTTGCTGTTCTTGTCTTTTTCAAACAGCTTCTTGTTCAGTTCATTCACTTTCTTCTGGGAGATCGTCTGACCGACAGAATAATCAGAATCACCGGCGTCGGTAATAATGATCTTCTTCAGCATCTGCTTGATGATGACTTCGACGTGCTTGTCGGAAATATCGATACCTGTGACGGCATAGACTTTCTTGACTTCTTTCAGAATATAGTTCTGTACCGCATTCACACCGGCAATCGCCAGCAGTTCCTTCGGGTTGACGTTGCCTTCGGTCAGCTTGTCGCCTGCCTGCACTTCCGAACCGACTTTGATCCAGTCTCTCATCGTCTGAGAGATTCCCAGCTTATGAGTGATGGTTTCCTTATCGTTCGTGATGTCGATCGTCACGGAGTGGTCGTCCGCTTCCTCGATTGCCGTAACGGAACCACTGATCTTGGCCAGAACGGCAGGATGCTTCGGACAGCGCGCTTCGAACAGTTCCTCGACACGCGGGAGACCCTGGGTGATATCATCATCAGCGTTTGCGACACCACCCGAGTGGAAGGTACGCATGGTCAGCTGTGTGCCAGGTTCACCGATGGACTGCGCAGCCATGATACCGACCGCTTCGCCTGCTTCCACCAGCTTGCCGGTCGCCATATTGCGGCCATAGCACTTCCGGCAGATGCCGTCTTTGCATTCGCAGGTGAAGGAGTTACGGATATTCATGCCCTTGTAGCCGGCAGCGATGATCTTTTCCGCGATCGCTTCATCGATGAATTCGTCCTGATCGACGATGACTTCTCCGGTCTTGGGATCGGTAAGTTCGTCTTTGGAATAACGTCCGACGATACGGTCATAGAAACTCTCAATGCGGGAATTGTCCTTCTGATCGATGATATCCTCGACATAGTAGCCCTTGCGGGTCTGGCAGTCTTCCTGCATGATCATGACATCCTGAGCGACGTCAACCAGTCTTCTGGTCAGATAGCCTGATTCGGCTGTCTTCAGAGCGGTATCGGTCAGACCTTTACGGACGCCATGGGTCGAGATAAAGAATTCAGATACGTTCAGTCCTTCACGGAAGGAAGAATAGATCGGGACCTCGATGATCGAAGGCTGATACTCTTTCTTCGATTTGGACTGGGTCGGTCTGCCCATCAGGCCACGCATGCCGGAGAGCTGGGTAATATTGGATTTGTTACCACGGGCTCCGGAAACGCTTGACATGTTGATCGGGGATTTACGCTGAAGGTTGTTCATGACGTCATCACCGATGGCGTTGGTCGTATCCGCCCACAGTTTGGAGAAATGTTTCTCCCATTCAGGGAGCGTCAGCTGACCACGTTTCAGCAGGGTCTGCAGGACATCGGCTTTGGATTTCGCTTCATCGACATACTTCTGCTTGTTCGGCGCGACATTGATATCCGCCAGGGAGATCGTCATGCCGGCAACGGTCGAATATTCGAAACCTAAGTCTTTGATCGAGTCCAGAATAGTGGAAGAACCTTCTGTCTTGTATCTTGCGAAGACTTCCGCAATGACCTTGGACAGACATTTCTTCGTGAATTCCGGAGCGATCGGCTGATTCTTGATGAAGGACTTGATATCTGTTCCGTAATCAACGAAATACTTGTCAGGAGTTCTCTTCAAGGAATCGCCTTCGACTTCATTGATGTAAGGGAAATCAGCAGGGAACTGATCGTTGAAGATCAGCTTGCCGATCGTTGTGATCAGATACTTCTGATTCTCTTCTTCCGTGAAACAGGTTTTGTGCAACGAAGCAGCAGGGATCGCGATACGGGTATGCAGATGGACCTGCTTGTCATTGTAAGCCATGACGGCTTCATTGTAGTCTTTGTAGACATGGCCCTCGTTGTCACCGAAACGGCGCCACATAGCGGCTGTTTCCGTGTCTCCGAGCGCTTCGATCGCGTCCGCTTTCTCATAGAATTCCTCGGCAGTCTCTTCCATATTCAGGTAGAAGTTGCCCAGGACCATATCCTGCGAAGGCGTAACGATCGGTTTTCCGTCTTTCGGACCAAGGATGTTGTTGGAGGCCATCATCAGGATCTCGGCTTCCGCACGGGCTTTTTCTGACAATGGAAGGTGTACTGCCATCTGGTCACCATCGAAGTCGGCGTTGAATGCCGTACATACCAATGGATGCAGACGGATCGCACGGCCTTCGACCAGTTTCGGCTTGAATGCCTGGATACCCAGCCTGTGCAATGTAGGTGCACGGTTCAGGAAGACCGGATGGTTGTCCATGATCTCTTCGAGAACATCCCAGATCTGCGGGTCGGAACGGTCGATCATCTTTTCGGCCAGTTTTGAGGACTGGACGATCTTCTGATTGACCAGTTCGTTGATCACGAACGGCTTGTAGAGCTGGATCGCCATTTCTCTCGGGATACCGCACTGGTACATCTTCAGATCCGGTCCTACCGCGATAACGGAACGGCCGGAGAAGTCGACACGTTTTCCTAAGAGGTTCTGTCTGAAACGTCCCTGTTTCCCCTTTAAGGAATGAGACAGCGATTTTAATGCGCGGTTGGCAGAGCCCTTGACGGCGTTGCCTCTTCTGCCGTTATCGATCAGAGCGTCCACAGCTTCCTGCAACATACGTTTTTCGTTCTGGACAATGATACTAGGCGTACCGATTTCCAGAAGTTTCTTCAGACGGTTGTTACGGGTAATGACTCGACGGTACAGATCATTCAGGTCGGAGGTTGCGAAACGTCCGCCATCCAGCTGCAGCATCGGTCTTAGATCAGGCGGAATGACCGGCAGAACGGTAAGTACCATCCACTGCGGTTTGTTGCCTGATTCCACAAACGCGTTGATCGTTTCCAGACGTTTGATCAGCTTCTTGCGCTTATCATCACCGGAAGCCTTTTCCAGTTCCTTGGTGATGTTTTCTTTTTCTTTCACGACATCGACCTGTTCCAGCAGCGTCCGGATCGCTTCCGCGCCGGTCTGTGCCTTGAACGCGTCTTTGCCATAAAGAGCTTCATAGTTTCTGACTTCGAGTTCCGACAGAGGCTGCTTGTATTCCAGTTCTGTCTTGCCCGGATCGGTAACGATCCAAGTGACGAAGTAGACGACTTCCTCGAGGATCTTAGGCGATACATTGAGTACCAGGCCCATTCTCGAAGGAATGCCTTTCAGATACCAGATGTGGGCGACCGGAGCCGCCAGTGCGATATGACCCATACGTTCTCTACGGACAGAGGATTTGGTGATCTCGACACCGCAACGGTCGCAGACGACACCCTTGTATCTGACTTTCTTGTACTTGCCGCAGTAACATTCCCAGTCTTTGGTCGGACCGAAGATCCTTTCACAGAAAAGACCATCGCGTTCCGGCTTCTGGCTGCGGTAGTTGATCGTCTCAGGCTTTGTGACTTCGCCATGAGACCACTCCAGGATACGCTCAGGAGATGCTAAACTGACTCTGATTTTTTCAAATTTATTCGTTGCCATGTCTATTCCTCCCCTGTATAATCATCGAAACCTGCCATCGCTTCCGGCGTCGTGTCATCTTCCAGTGAATCTCTCACCGTCAGATCGGCACTGTCTTCTACGGTAACGGCTTCACGCGCTTTTTCTACGTCGCGCTCATCTTCGTCGGTACGCGAGATGCTGACTTCATTGCCTTCAGCATCCAGCATCCTTACATCCAAAGCCAGTGCCTGAAGTTCGTTCTTCAGGACATTGAAGGATTCAGGAATGCCCGGTTCAGGGATCCTCTTGCCTTTGATGATCGCATCATAGGTCTTGGTACGGCCATTGATATCATCAGATTTGACGGTCAGGATCTCTTCCAGCGTATGAGCAGCGCCATATGCTTCCAGTGCCCAGACCTCCATCTCACCAAAACGCTGACCGCCATTCTGCGCTTTACCGCCTAACGGCTGCTGCGTAACCAGAGAATACGGACCTGTTGCACGGGCATGCAGCTTGTCGTCGACCATGTGCGCCAGCTTGATCATGTACATGACACCGACGGAGATACGCTCATCATAAGGTTCTCCCGTCTTGCCGTCACGCAATACGATCTTGCCATCCATGGATGTCTGCGCTTCTTCCATGATCTGCGTCAGTTCTTCATTGGTGATACCATCGAAGACCGGGGTCGCGAATTTCACCGGTTTGCCTGTCTTTTCGCTTAATGCTTTGGCAGCCATGCCCAGGTGGATCTCCAGAACCTGTCCGATATTCATACGTGAAGGCACACCGAATGGATTCAACATGATATCGATCGGCGTTCCATCAGGCATGAACGGCATATCCTCGATCGGCAGGATCTTGGAAATGACACCCTTGTTGCCATGTCTTCCTGCCATCTTATCGCCTTCAGAAATCTTACGCTTCTGAACGACATAGACCTTGATGACTTCCGTCACGCCCGGACCCAGTTCGTAGCCTTCAGAACGCTTGAACACTCTGATGGACTGTACGATACCGGCACCGCCGTGAGGAACTCGTAAGGAGTTATCTCTGACTTCGTGTGATTTCTCACCGAAGATCGCAAGTAACAGTTTTTCTTCCGGGGAAGCATCCGACTGGCCTTTTGGCGTTACCTTACCGACCAGGATATCTCCCTCCTTGACCTCGGCACCGACCATGACGATACCGCGGCTGTCCAGATTGCGGCATGCGCCTTCCTGGACATTCGGAATATCACGGGTGATCTCTTCTTCACCCAGTTTCGTTTTACGTTTTTCGATGGAATATTCATCGATATGGATCGATGTATAGACATCGTCTTTGACCATGCGCTCGGACATGATGATGGCATCCTCGTAGTTGTAGCCATGCCACGTCATGAAAGCGATCGTCACATTCTGTCCCAGAGACAGTTCACCATCATCCATGCTCGGACCATCGGCAATGATATCGCCGACTTTGACTTCATCGCCATCGACCACGATCGGACGGTGGTTGATGCAGGTTCCGGCGTTGGAACGTGCGAATTTCTCCAGAGCATATTCATGTTTCTCGCCATCTTTGGAAGTGATGACGATCGTATTCGCATCCACATAGGTTACTGTACCTTCGTGCGCTGAGATCAGGCCTGTTCCGGAGTCTCTGGCGATCTTCGATTCGATGCCGGTACCGACATACGGAGCATGCGGGTTCAGCAATGGCACAGCCTGCCTCTGCATGTTTGCACCCATCAGAGCACGGGAAGCGTCATCGTTCTCGAGGAACGGGATACAGGCGGCAGCGACGGATACGACCTGCTTCGGCGATACGTCGGCAAGTTCGACATCTTCTCTGTTCGCCAGGATCGTTTCACCGGCTTTCCTTGAGACGACCTGATCATGGACAAGTCTGCCATCGATGACTTCGTTTGCCTGAGCGATGATGTAATCATTCTCATCATCCGCAGACAGATAGATATAGTCTTCCGAGACATTGCCTTTCTTATCGACTTTGCGGTAAGGAGTCTGGATGAAACCATACTCGTTGATCTTCGCATAGGTCGTCAGATAGGAGATCAGACCGATGTTCTGACCTTCCGGAGTCTCGATCGGGCAGATCCTGCCGGAGTGCGAGTTATGGACGTCACGGACTTCGAAGCCTGCACGTTCTCTTGTCAGACCGCCCGGGCCTAACGCGGAGATACGGCGCTTGTTTGTCAGTTCCGCCAGAGGATTCTGCTGGTCCATGAACTGGGACAGCTGCGATGAGGAGAAGAACTCTCTGATCGCACCGGACAGCGGACGATTGTTCGTCAGTGTCTTCGGCGTCGCATTCTCGACTTCCGTGATCGACATCTTCTCTTTGACTGCCTTTTCCATTCTCGACAGACCGATACGGAACTGATTCTGGATCAGTTCGCCAACGGTTCTGATCCTACGGTTACCCAGCATATCGATATCATCGGTATAGCCGACGCCATCCAGCAGGGTAAACATGTAGTTGTAGAATGCAAGCATATCGGACATCGTGATGCATCTCTTGTCATTCAAAGGATCGATACCGATCAGTCGAATCTTGGATGCACCGTCCTTCGGATGATAGATGTTGACAACCTGGCAAGCCGTACCGACCAGCCAGGCAGTGATCTGTTCACCGCTGTCGACTCTGGCCTTGATGGCATCTTCCTTATCTGTGGTCAGGATATAGGTATCATGATCCGGCAGATAGTAAGGCATCGCCTGTTCATCGTCGACTCTGACATCCTCGGAATGTCTATCCGTCAGTCTGCCCAGCACGAAGAAGCGCTGGCCATAATCCATGACGGCACGGTAGTTCTTGGAATTGAGAGGTACTTCTCTGGCAACGATACCGCTGTAGATCCTGACGGTGCTGACTTCCTTGGCGATGCGTTTCACATCCTCCTCGGTCAGTACGGTACCCATCATATAGGTTCTGTCGCTCAGATCAATATCATTCGCCAGAACACGGCCTTTCAAAGCGGCCTTATGATCCGTAGGGACTTCAACGATGGTCGGATGAGAGAACATATGCCTAAACGGGAATGCTTCGACATGGCTTCCTTTCGCCAGTTCTTCTCTCAGGACGTTACGCTGAGCCTTTTCGATCAGTGTGCCTTCCTTGTAAATGACCTTGCCTTCGGCAGTGCACACATCCTGTGCCAGGACATGGTTCTCGATACGGTCGACGACGCTCAGTTTTCTTCTGAGTTTGTATCTGCCTGCCGATGTAAGATCGTACTTCTTCTCATCGAAGAATTTCGCATTCATCAGGTTGGCAGCACCTTCGACCGTCGGGACTTCATCCTGTTTCTGGTTCTTGTGCATTTCCAGCAAAGCGGCATCCATCGTCTTGGTCTTGTCGGCCTGAAGAGTATAAGAGATCTCTTCATAGGCGCCCAGGAAAGACGTATAGATGGCTTCGTAAATGTTTAAAAATTCACGATCGTCATTCTGGTTGATCAGGTCTTCATGGATCTCCAGACCTAAAGCTTCCAGAAATGTCTTGGCTCTGGTCACATCGAAATTGTTTTCGCTGTCTTCCAGATTCAAAGCGAAACCGATGCACTTCAAAAGGATCGTAGACAGGATCTTACGCTTGCGGTCCACCGACATATTCATGATGCGGCCCAAAGCGTTCTTCTTGTCATCCGTCAGAAATTCCAGCCAGGTTCCTCTAGAAGGAATCAGCTCTCCGGAGAATGTATCCTTATTTGTCTTGTCATCGGTCTGGCTGTCGAAATAAGCGCCAGGTGAACGGACGATCTGTGAAACAATGACTCTTTCAGCGCCATTGATGATGAATGTGCCTGTCGGCGTCATCATCGGGAAATCACCAAGGAAAACCTCTTCACGCTTGACAGAAACCTGTCCTGTCGCTTCGTCGATGATTTCCAGTTCCATATTGGCTTTTAAAGGAGCGCGATAATCTTCTTCACGATATTTGGTTTCGGCAACACTGAATTTCGGTTCGCCGAATTCATAGTTTAATAGTTTTAAGCGTATATTACCGCTGTAGTTCTGAATCGGATAAATGTCATCAAATACTTCTTTGATTCCTTTTGTGATAAACCACTTGAAAGAATCGGTTTGTACCTCTACCAGGTTCGGCAATTCCAGATTACCGCTAACCTTGGAGTAGTCACGGCGAGTTGAATGCTTACCCGAATCCAAAGTCTTGTAAGTTTGTTTCATTTGCGCCGTCCTTTCAAATAATCATTGTATAGAATCAGTTGTGACAATCGATCACCTTGTATCCGGCTTTCGAATTGATGATCACAACATTTCTGAATAGTGTTTCCAGTTCCTTGATGGAAGAAGCAGCTCCCTGCGCCTTACGGATCACGATATAGAGATGTCCATTTTCATTCAGGATCATCTTCGACTTTTCATACAGGCTGAAAATGACCTTCTTTCCTGCCCTTATAGGAGGATTCAGAACGATGGTATCGAAACTGCGATCCAGCGTAAGGATATCTTCGCATAAAGAAACCTTAATATCTGTCATATTATGAGAAGCATTCTCGGCAGCAAGCTCCACAGCTCTGGAATTGACATCGACCATTTCGACCTCAACCGAAGGATGAAATCGCTTCAGAATGATACCGATCGGTCCATAGCCGCATCCCAGATCTAGAAGAGATCTGCCCAGATCCTTTTCATAAATCGTTTTAATCAAGATATAACTACCAAAATCAACATTATTTTTAGAAAATACGCCGTTATCAGTAGTGAAACGAAAAACCTCATTATCGAAATAATAATCGAATTCTTGTCTGTTTGAACTAAGATCCTTATTATCCGTATAATAATGGCTCATTCAATGATTTATTTGATTTCGACGGTAGCTCCTGCGTCAACCAGCTTCTTCTTGATTTCTTCAGCTTCTTCAACGCTGATGTTTTCCTTGATCGGGCTTGGGCACTTGTCAACGACACCCTTAGCTTCAACCAGGCCTAAACCGGTGATTTCCTTGACGACCTTGATGACAGCAGTCTTAGCTTCACCAAAGTTAGACAGGATAACGGAAACAACAGACGGACCAGCTGCAGCTTCTTCAACAGGTGCAGCAGCAACAGCGACCGGAGCAGCGGCGCTGACACCGAATTTTTCTTCGATTGCTTTTACTAATTCGTTCAGATCTAAGATGCTGGCTTCTTCGAGATAAGCCAAGATATCTTCATGTGATAATTTTGCCATTATAATTTTTCTCCTTCTTTCTTACTCTGCACTTTCTGCAGCTTTTTCTTCGACCTTCGCTTCTTCTGCAGGAGCTTCAGCCTTTGTTTCTTCTACCGCTTTTTCAGCAGCAGGTTCTGCTTTTTCTTCTTGAGTAGCAGGTGCTCCATCCCCTTTGGCATCCGCCACGGCCTTGACCGCTCTGGCAAATGAACTGACTGGGGCCTGTAAACAGCTCAGTAACATCGACAGCATACCGTCATGGTTCGGAAGCAGCGACAGTTCTTTGATCATGTTCTCATCAACAACCTTACCTTCGACGATGCCTTTCTTAAGTACCAGAGCTTTGTGTTTTTTCGCGAACTTCGCAAGTACTCTAGCCGGAGCAGTCGCATCCTTAGAGAAAGCAAACGCATTCGGGCCGACCAACGCATCTTTCAGATCGCCAAAACCGGTTTCATCGCATGCTCTTTCGACCATGGTGTTTTTGTAGACCTTGAATTCAACGTCCTCAGCTCTTAAGTTTCTTCTAAGTTCTGTGACCTCAGCCACGCTAAGTCCACGATACTCGCAAACAACCGTAGAGTCGGAATTCTTCATACGATCAACGATCTCGGTAACGATTGCCTGCTTGTTACTTAATACAGCTTGATTCATGTTCCCTCTTTCTAACACCCATATACTCATAAATAAAACCTGTGCCCACAGACACAGGTAAAAATCATTTCAGATTTACCTCGGTAACATTATTAAGCATGAAGCCGTTACTGTCTATGGTATATCGATGCTATAATATATTACCTTAAAATGATTTATTTTTCAATATAAATATTTAATATTTCTACTGTTTATTATCCTGTTCGATCAGGATCTTGATCGCTTCGCAGGCGACTTCGACGGATTTCTCCATTTCCGTGAAGGCCATGATGGCTCCGGCCCGGCATCTGCGGATCGAGCTGATGACGAACAGTGCCGCACATTCCATCTCCGATGATACCACATGACCTCTGCGCCATGCTTCCCAGCGATACTTCAGTCTGCCTTCCGCAGGCATCGTTTCCGGCTCATGCTGGCCATAGAAGGAGTCCTTGGACTGCGTGATGCCTTCCAGGAAATTGTAGCCCAGCTTCTCGGCGGCATCCGCCAGAGCAGCGACGACATGACGGTCAGCGACGGCAGGATATTCGATCGGAATATAATGGATCGTCGTCCCTTCATCTCTGACAGCCGCATTGTTGATGACGCCATCCAGCGTCTCATCATACGATTCATCACAGACTCTTCCTGCCGTACCGACACGGATAAACGTATCCGCGCCGCACTTGATCAGTTCTTCCAGAGCGATCGCTGTCGACGGACAGCCCATACCTGTTGAAGTGACCGATACCTTTACGCCATTGAGATAGCCCGTCCAGGTCTTGTGCTCGCGGTTGTGGGCGACCAGCACAGGGTTATCAAAATAGGATGCGATCAGGTCCGTACGGAACGGATCGCCCGGCAGCAGCACATATCTTCCGACATCTCCCGGTTTGATGCGCACATGATACATCAGACCTTCTTCATTCGTTAATGCCATATCATTCTCCTTTGTTATGTAGTATTCTGATCGCTTCCATGATCACAGCGATCGATTTCTCTGTTTCTTTGAAAGACATGATGGAAGCAGCTTTGACCCTCCGGATCTGGCTGACGATAAACAGGGTCGCAGATTCCATATCCGTAACTGCCACATTGCCTCTTTCCCAGCACTGCATCCTGTAGTTGAGATTTGCCTCGCTCGGCATATTCTCCGGTTCCACCTGCCCGTAATAGGAATCCTTGGTCTGGATGATGCCTTCCATATAGTTATAGCCAAGCTTTTCTGCAGCTTCAGCCAACGCTTCGACGACCTTGCGGTCCGCCACCGCAGGATATTCCACCGGAATGTAATGCAAAGTCGTACCCTCGTCTCTTACCGCCGCCGTCACGATACAGCCGTCCAGGGATTCGTCCTTGGCTTCCTCGGTGATCCGGCCGCAGGTACCGATGCGGATCAGATACTTCGCTCCGCACTTGATAAGTTCTTCCACACAGATCGCCGTACTTCCTCCGCCCATGCCGGTCGAAGTGACAGAGACTTTGATTCCGCCCAGATGGCCTGTATACGTCTTGTGCTCGCAATTGTGGGCGATCAGCTCATAGTCATCCAGGAAGGCAGCGATCTTCTCTGTACGAAAAGGGTCACCGGGAAGTATGACATACTCCCCGATGTCCCCTTTTTTACAATGGATATGGTACATCAATTCGTTATTCTTATCGAAAAATGCCATGATTATCTCTTTGACTTGTCGTATGGTTCGCCGCAGACCGCAGGAGCATTGTGCTTGTCAGGCGTCAGGGCAACGACGATCAGGGTGATCGCATAAGGCAGGATCGAATAGATGACCGGCGGAATCGGGAGATTCTGCAGGATCGGCAGGACGGAATAGGTCGAAGAAATGACCGAGATCGCGCCAAACAGCAGAGCTCCCAGCATGATCCCGCTTGGTTTCCACTGGCCCAGAGAAACGATCGACAGAGCCAGGAAGCCATAGCCGTACACGGAACCCATGAACACGTAGGTCGTATTCAGGATATAGGTAAACCCTGCCAGACCGCCCATCGCACCGGCAATCATCATTGCGGCATATCTCATCGCATAGACGGAGATACCGACAGAGTCGGAAGCCTGCGGGTTTTCACCCGTGGATCTCAGCTGCAGACCGAACTTGGTCTTGTACAGGATGAACCACAGAATCAGAACCAGCGTGATGCCGATATAGGTTGTCGCATAGGTTCCCTGAAAGAAGATCGGTCCGATAATCGGAATATCGCCAAGGATCGGAACCTTCGAGATCAGGAACTTGCTGGCGGAATACGTGAAGTTATCGGTACCGAAGACAGATTTTGAAATCAGCATCGTCAGCGCAGGAACGAAAGTGTTGATCGCTGTCGAAGAAATATTCTGTTCCGCCTTCAGATGGATCGCCGCAAAGCCGTGCAGGAGTCCTGTCACGAGACCGGCAATCATCGAAACAACAATCGACAGGAACAGCAAAGGCCAGACGCCCAGCGTTTCGGAAAAAAGTCTTATCATCAGGACGCCAAAGAACGCGCCGGAGATCATGATGCCTTCCACACACATGCACAGGACACCGGATCTCTCCGCAAACAGGTCAGCAATGCCGCCGATCAGCAGAGGCATAAAGACCAGCAGAATACCGCCACCAATCAAATGTATCCAAGCATTCATTATCTGAGGTCTCCTTTCTGTTCACGCCCGATGTAATCGAGCTTTTTCTTTCTCAAGTATTCATGTACCAGCATAGACAATGCGGAACAGTAAACGACAACAGAGGAAATGACTTTAACAATTTCCGGCGAGAAGCCTACAGCCTGCATATACGAACCTGACTGTGTCAGATATGCCAGGAAGAATCCTGAGAATATGCACGCGATCGGATTGTTGTTCGCCAGCATCGTTACCGCAATGCCTGTGAAACCTTCAGACAGCTGGGTATTGGAACCGATCAGATATTTACCGGCCCAGCCCAGATACATGAAGCCTCCGCCCAGTCCGATCAAAGCGCCGGAGATCAGAACAGATAAGACGATCGTTCTCTTCGCATTGATGCCTGCATAGTCCGCGGCATCTCTGTTCTTGCCGACTGCCTTGATTTCATAACCGAACGTCGTTTTCTCCAATACAAACCACAGGATGATGGCGATCACGACGGCTACGATGATGCCGCAGTCGATCGCACTTCCTTTAAAGATCTTGTCCAGACCTGCACGAGGCGTTCTTAATGGACGGGGCACGGCAAGGGACTGATTCTTTGTGTTGTCAAATATATTCGATTTTTTCAAAATATCTACCGCCAGGAACATGCCGATATAGTTCATCATGATCGTGGTAATGATGATGTTAACTCTCCGATACGCATTCAGCAAAGCGGGGATCAGCGCCCACAGCGCACCAACGATCGCGCCTGCCAGCAATCCGAAAAACGGAGAAACGACAGGACCCAGGCCGATATTGATCGTCACCCATACTGCAGCCAGAGCACCCATGTGCATCTGACCCGGACCGCCGATATTGAAGATGCTTGCCTTGAATGCGAAAGCATCGCCCATACCGCAGAGGATAATCGGTGTTGCATAAAAGAATACCGATCCGAATGTCATGAGACCATTAAAGAATCCGCCGGTAACCAGTGTTTTAAATCCGGCAATGGCTGCACTCGGCTTGACGATGACCATCGCCAGGAAACCAACGAGCAATCCGATGAAAATAGCCAGCAAGGAAGAGAGGACTCCGGAATAATCTCTCTTGGAAAGTAATATTTTCTTTAACATCAGTTCCTCCTCTCCTATTGTCTCTTACTGCCGGCCATATAGAGACCCAGTTCATTGACAGTAATCTCTTCCGGCCGCACATTCGCGACGACCTCGCCTTCATAGAAGACGATGATCCTATCGGAAACACCCATGACCTCTTCCAGATCGAAGGATACCAGCAGGACAGCTTTGCCCGCATCTCTTTGGGCAACCAGGTTCGCGTGGATCCCTTCGATGGCACCAACGTCCAGGCCTCTGGTCGGCTGAATCGCTACCAGCACATCATGTTCCGCATCGATCTCGCGCGCAACGATCGCTTTCTGCTGGTTGCCTCCGGACATGGATCTTGTCTGTGTCTGTCTTCCTTCGGAAGTACGGATATCGAATTCATCGATCAGTTTCTCTGCCAGTTCTTTTCTGGCTTTGAAATTGATGACGCCATTCTTCTGAAATTCAGGCAGGAAGTATTTCTTTAACACAAGGTTCTCTTCCAGTGTGTTATCCAGAATGACACCGTGTTTATGTCTGTCTTCCGGAACATAGGAGATTCCTTCGACGATCCTTTGTCTTCTGGATTCCTTGGAAATATCCTTGCCTCGTAATAAGATCTGCCCGGAATCCTGTTCCATCAGACCGGAAATGACCTTGACGACCTCAGACTGGCCGTTGCCTTCGACACCGGCGATACACAGAATCTCTCCTCCGTGAACATCGAAAGAAACATTATTGAGAATCATTTTATTGGAAAGATCGCTCTTCAGACAGATATCTCTTAAGGACAGGACGACTTCGCCAAGCTTCTGCGGAGCCTTGTCGACATGGAAATTGACTTCACGCCCAACCATCATTTCTGCCATCTGGTGGGTCGTCGCATCTGACGTATTGACGGTTCCGATGCATTTACCCAGACGCAGAACGGTACATCTGTCAGAAACCGCTTTGATTTCATCCAGCTTATGTGTGATGAAAACGATCGCCTTGCCTTCCGCCTTCAGATTGCGCATGATCTGCATCAGTTCATCGATCTCCTGCGGGGTCAGAACGGCCGTCGGTTCATCGAAAATCAGAATCTTGCAGTCACGATACAGCATCTTCAGTATTTCTACACGCTGCTGCTGGCCGACTGTGATATCTCTGACCATCGCATCCGGTTCGATCTTCAGGCCGTATTTCTCGGACAGCTCGACGACCTTCTTTCTTGCGTCATCCATCTTCAGGACGCCATTCTTCGTCGTTTCGACACCCAGGATGATGTTTTCAAGAACCGTAAAGTTCTTGATCTGCATAAAATGCTGGTGGACCATACCGATGCCCAGCTCATTCGCCTTCTTTGGATTGGTGATCTTGACTTCCTGACCATCCAGAAGGATCTTGCCTTCTTCCGGCTGATACAGACCGAAAAGAACACTCATCAAAGTGGATTTGCCGGCACCGTTTTCGCCAAGCAAGGCATGGATCTCACCATATTTCACCTGTAATGTAATGTTGTCATTGGCCACGATTCCCGGGAACCGCTTGGTAATGTTCAACATTTCAATTGCATAGTTCTCCATATATCCCCTTTCTATATCAAATACAATCAATCGCTAATATCCATCAGGATTAAAAGAAAAAGAAAGGGCTAGTTTAAAACTAGCCCTTAAAACAGTGAGTTTCTAATTACTCTTTAACAACGTCAACAGTAACCAGTTCCAATGTAGCTGCGAAATCAGCTGCATTTACGAAGTCGTTCGGCTGGCCGTTGCCATAGCCTGTAGGCAGAGAAGTACGGAATGCTTCGTCCGTCTTTAACAGATTGACGATTGCATCGTAATCAGCCTGTGTGAAGTTCTGGAACTTGCTGGAAGCCATCGGAAGAGCAGAAGCATCATCCTTGATGTTGTAGTAGTTCGTGTTGCCACCCTCTGGGAAGTCAGTTTCATAAGCGGACTTAACCAGCATATGAACAACAGGAGCCAGGTTCTTCATAGCAGAAGTGATGACATATTCAGACTGGTCGGAGCAGTCAGTATCAACACCGATCGCCCATACGACATGGTCAGAAGTAGCATTGAATTTGTCAGCTGCTTCGAAAGAGTTTCTCGGAGAACCGCAACCGAAGATAACTTCGACGCCATCCGTGTACCAGCCCTGGTCAGCTGTGACGTATTCAGGTTTTTCAGCGAATTCACCAGTGTAAGAATACTTGACAGTGACTTCACCCGGAGCAAGGCCTAATTCTTTTGCTGCATATTCAGCACCAGCCAGATAGCCATAACCGAAGTTCTTGACAGCCGGAACAGCCATAGCACCATCGAAACCTAAGCTTCTGAAGCCTTCCTTGACAGCTGCATAACCAGCCAGGAAGCCTGATTCTTCTTCTTCGAACAGAACTGCAACAGAGTTTGTAGCAACCTTTGAATCAGAATAATCTTCTGTCGTCGGAGCGAAGTCGATGCAGATGAATTTTACATCCGGGTATAATTCCTGTGCATCATAGACAGCAGCCTGGAATAAGAATCCCGGACAAACGATGACCTTTGCACCGCCTTTGACAGCAGTAGCGATCTGAGCCATATACTGTTCAGTCGTCTGTTCTGTAGGCATATAGTAGTTTCTGGAAATACCGGTTTCTTCAGAATACTGAACGACGCCTTCCCAGGAATACTGGTTGAAGCCCTTGTCGTCGACTGACTTAGCATCGGTGATCAGAACGAGATCAGCCTGGATGACGTCATCTCCGCCACCTTCGCCGCCTTCGTTACCGCCGCCATTGCCACCGCAAGCAGCCAGAGCGAATACCATTAACAGAGCCAACAGTAATGATAAAAGTTTTTTCATTTTTTCTCCCTTCCTTTTAATCACTAATTTATGTTTAACACCTTCCGGTGATTAAACCTTATCCGATCCGAAGAAATAACTGTCCTCGTCATTTCCTCCCTTGACATAGCCTCCATGCGGAAGCATCTCTCTTAACGAGTAGACGACATAATCTTCCGGAGAACGTCCGTTGACGATCATGAACTCATCCGGATCACAGAATTCCGCCATGACCTGCCGGCAGACACCGCAGGGATAGCACACCGCTTTCAGTTCTTCTCCGGCGGTACCTCCAACGATCGCAATTGCCGCGAATTCGCTGTCTCCCTCGGAAATAGCTTTAAAAAAGGCGGTCCTTTCAGCGCAACTGGTCGCCGTAAACCCGGAGTTTTCCACGTTGCATCCCTTATAGACCTTGCCATTCTTGCATAATAAAGCCGCACCAACTTTCCAGTTGGAATACGGTGCGTAAGCGAATTCCCTGGCTTCGATCGCCAATTTCACTAATTCGGAATAATTCATGACTTACTTAATATATTTATTCTAACACAAACTATATATAAAAGAAGAATAAGATTCATAAATACAGAGGATCACTGCATGGTTCTTTTCCGCAGTTCTTCCATGATGGAAACACTCGCTGAAGTGCCGATCCTGCTGACTCCACAGTCGATATACGCAAGACAGTCATCCAGGGTACGTATCCCTCCTGCCGCCTTGACTTTGATCCTGTCACCAACGATGTTTTTCATGAGTTTCACATCCTCCAGAGTCGCTCCGGAAGTCCCGAAACCGGTCGAAGTCTTGATAAAATCGGGACCGGTTTTCAGTGCGATCTGACACAGCAGTTCTTTTTCTTCCTCGGTCAGGTAACAGTTCTCGAAAATGACTTTGGAGATGATTCCGTTGTCTCTGCATACGGAAACGATGCCGCGCATTTCTTCTTCGACATAGGCAAGATTCCGTTCTTTCAGTTCAGTAATGTTGACCACATAATCGATCTCATCTGCACCATTATGAATGGCATCCTCTGTTTCAAAGACTTTGGATGCAATCGACTGCTGGCCCAGAGGAAAACCGATGGCCGCTCCCGTGTGGATGCCTGTGCCTTTGAGATACTCGCTGCATCTTCTGCTTTGAACGGAATTGACCGCGACCATCGCAAAGCCATAGTGTTTCGCTTCATCGCATAGCTTCTTCATATCCGCATCTGTAGCAAATGCCTTGAGATTGGTATGATCGATCATCGATGCAAGTTTTTCTATCGTAATCATTACAGGATCTCCGCGATCAGAGGTCTGATCTTCGGTTTTTCATTTCCGCAAACGTAACTGCGATTGAATTTTTCAATCCACGCTTCATCAAGAGGCCTGTTGTGATGAACATAAGCCAGAGTATCCCCCTTGTGGACATGGTCTCCGACCTTCTTGTTCAGAACGATACCGACGCTGTAGTCGATCTCATCTTCGGCGCTCATTCTTCCTGCGCCTAAAGCCATCGACAGTTCTCCGATCGGCTGACCCGGGAGTGCGACGATATAGCCTTCTTCCGCTGCTTTCATTTCGGTAACGTAAGGAGCCTGCGGCAGCAGTGACGTATCATCGACGACACGACTGTCTCCACCCTGCTTGGCGATCATCGTCTTCAGCAGTTCAGCAGCCCTGCCGCTTTCGATCGCGTCTATGATGCGTCTAAGCGCTTCTTCTTCGTCATACAGTCCCGCTCTTACCAGCAGTTCCGTTCCCGAATCGACCACCAGCTGCGTAAAATCTTTTGGACCCCTGCCATGCAAAGTGTCGATCGCTTCCTTGACTTCCAACGCGTTTCCTACCGCATTCCCCAACGGCTGTTCCATGCTGGTGAGACAGGCGCCGATATTCTTGCCGAACTGCTGTCCTACCGAAATCATCAGCTTTGCCAGCTGTTCGGCATCTTCGATCGTCTTCATTGCCGAGCCATCCCCGAATTTCACATCCAGCAGGATCACATCATCCCCGCATGCCAGTTTCTTGGACATGATCGAAGAAACGATCAGCGGAAGACTGTTGACCGTACCTGTGACATCTCTTAAGGCATAGATCTTCTTGTCCGCAGGACAGAGATCTCCGGTCTGTCCGACCATGGCGATACCGATCTCCTGGACCTGCTTAATTAGATCTGCAGTATCCAGAAAAACATTCATGCCCGGGATGGAGGACAGCTTGTCGACGGTTCCGCCCATGAAGCCCAGAGCTCCGCCTGACATCTTGGCCACCTTGACTCCGCAGGAAGCAAGGATCGGCATCAGAGCGATCGAGGTCTTATCTCCGACACCGCCGCTGGAATGCTTATCGACCTTGATCCCGTCGATCATGCTGAAATCCAGGGTATCGCCGGAATAGGTCATCTTCTTCGTCAGATAGAACGTTTCCTTGTCGCTCATTCCGTTGATGCAGATCGCCATCAGCAAGGCGCTGCTCTGGTAATCGGGAATCGCGCCGTTGCATAAGCCGTCGATCCAGAAACTGATCTCTTCTTCTGAAAGCTCTTTTCTGTCTTTCTTCTTTTCAATGATCTCAACTATATTCATATTTATCCCTCTTCATTCGTCTTCTCTGATGATATAGGCATCGACGATCCTGGCCAGATACATCGTATGATGAACCCCTTCGTCGATACCGCTGTAATAACGGCCGATCACATCGGCAGGCATTTTCGACAGATCCTGATCCTGGGAATAGATGATCTCGCATTCGATGGTCAAAGGATATTCTCTGATGCCCGGCGTATGGTTGGTCCGAGGTTCGGCCAGGGTGACGTAATCGGCTTTGTCAATGTCTCTTCCGGATAATGTTCCGCAGACTCTGACGATCTCAGGATCGATCTTCCCGTCAAGCGGAACCGACAGCGTGAACTCTCCGGTCTTGTCCAGCTGGGCTTTGGTGTAACGGGACTGCCTGACATAGACGCAGAATGTATCGTCATGCCATATGACGCCGAGATGCCCCCAGCCGATGACCATGCTGTTGAACTTGTCGCCGTTGCTGTTGAGCAGAATGCCCGGACGCAAAGCTTTCGCAATGGTTTCAGCATAATCGAATACGTTTACTTTTTCTTTCATGTGTGCTCCTTTTTTATGTTACGACTGTTCAATCTTCCTGATCAGCGGTTCGCTGTATTTCATAAAGAACGTCATCAGAGGTCCTGTCAGAAGAACAGATAAGACCGTTCCCAGCCCATAGACTCCGCCAAGGAAAAAGCCGATCGCAAAAAATATGGCATCCGTTAAAATCTGGGTATACTTCAGATCGATATGGAAGACTTTTGTCAGGAATAACGGAGGGAAGGAAAACGGTCCTACGCCGATATCACAAAGGATCGTCCACCCCAGACCGAAAGCATAGGTCAGTATGCCTGTGACCAGTATCGCGATCCTGATCCCCAGCATCGTTGCTTCCGGCGGGAAGCATCTCAGCAGGAGTCCATAGAACAGATCGATCAGCGGTCCTGCGGTCAGGATCATCAGAAAGGTCCCGAAACCGAAGCGTTCACGGTCAAAAAAGAACAGCAGGATCCCAAGAATGATGTTGCAGATGGTGGAGATCTCTCCGACCGTCAGATCGCAATGAAAGGAAACGCCTTCGACAAATACGCTGATCGGATCCGTTCCCAGTCTTGCGGTATAGTAGCAGGCGATCCCGAATTCGCAAAGCGCTGTCGCCAGAAGATAGATGACGCTCTTCCTGGTCAGTTTACTGATATCGTTTTTCTTCAGATATTTCATTCACGGATATCCTTCAGATCTTCCAGCTGGTCGATCAGTTCGATCGCCCGCAGTGTTATCTTGGTCATCAGTTCCACTCTTGCGGGGTAATCGACATTGTTTGCGGTAGTCATCGTTCCGTAATGGTCTCCCAGATAGCCTCCCGCAAGGAGGATGGTTCCTGAGCGGATCCCTCCCAGAAGCGATGCGACTGTAAACAGTGCCGCCGATTCGTTTTCGACAGCCAATACGCCTGCATCGGTCCATGGCCTGATCCTCTCGAGATAGCCCTCATGCGCGCCAGGTGACTCCATGTAGAAGGCATCGTGGCTTCTGACGATACCTACATAAGGTTCGACCCCATACTCTCTGGCTGCCTGTCTCAGGCAGTACACCACATCCAGATCCGCAACGGCAGGATATTCTTCCGGAATGTATTCCCTGGTCGCTCCTTCGCCTCTGACCGCTCCTGTCGCGATCACGAAAGATCCATCCGGGATATTCGGCTGAAGACTGCCGCTGGTTCCCATGCGTATCATCGTCTTGACTCCCAGATGTTTCAGCTCTTCAACACAGACAGCGACCGCCATGGATCCCATCCCCGTGCACATCGTCGATATCGGAACGCCGTGATACAGGCCTGTATAGGTCGGATTTCCTCTTGATTCGCCGATATAGCGCGATTCATCAAAATACGACGCGATCATCTTGCATCTTGCCGGATCTCCCGGCAGGATGAAGTGTTTCCCGCAGTCATTTTCATCCAGACCGATATGCCACATCTTCCCTTCGGCGTTCAGCAGTTTTGCGCTCTGATATTTCATTCTCCCACCGCCTTGTTCAGTTTGCTGATCAGTTCATTGCATTTATCGATGATCTCTTTTTCATCGAAATCAACCAGTTTCTTGTTTTTCAGCTTCATAACGCCATTCACGAATACGGTATCCACCGCATGGCCGTCGGCACAGTAGATCAGATTGCTGACACGGTGCTGCAGATCCGTCAGGCCCAGATCATCGGACATATCCACCAGGATCAGATCTGCCTGATAGCCTTCTTCGATCAGACCGAGGTCATCATAGCCCAACGCTTCTGCACCGTTGATGGTCATCATCTTCAGTACGGTCGATGCGTCCATGACGGTCGGATCCAGGGTAACGCCTTTCTGCAGATAGGCTCCGCATCGTGCTTCCCGGATCATATCCCGGTTGGAAGAACTCGCTTCCCCATCGCAGCCAAATGTCACAGGAATCCCTTTTTCAAGCATCTGCGCGATCTTCGGAACGCCATCCGAGATCTTCAGATTCGTATTCGGGCAATGGACCGGATAGGCTCCGTATTCCTTGATCAGATCGATCTCGTGATCGGACAGCCAGATCGAATGCGCCAGCAGGACATTCTTATCCAGTACGCCGATCTCTGCCAATGCTTCGGCTTCGCCATTGAGGCCATAGGCCTTTGCGACATTCTCTGTCTCGTGTTTCCCTTCGCCCAGATGCGTATGATAGATCAGTCCATGCTCATCCGCAAACTTCTTGCAGGCTCTTGCCAGCTCAGCGCTGACGGCGGGCAGTCCTGCCGGAGCGACTGAAGCTTTGATCAGGCCGTTTCCTTCTTTGCTGACTGTATCAAGGACCTGCTGATGATAGGCCAGCGCTTCCTCGATGCTCAGGATCGGTGTGGCATCGTTCTCCGGGACATCCGTCGTACTGACACCATAGGTCGCCCGGATGCCCGCATCCCTGATCGCCCTGACCTGTTCAGGAATATGCAGATCATCGCCCATCTCATTGATGCAGGTCGTGCCGAAACGCAGGGATTCCAGACAGCCCAAAAGCGTTGCATAATAGTAGATCTCTTCATCCATCCTGGCATCGATCGCGAAAAGCTTGATCAGCCAGTCCGTGATCGGCATATCATCCAATGGACCCTTGATGAACGACTGGGCCATATGCGTGTGGCAGTCGATGAAGCCCGGCAGTGCCAGCATTCCTTCCGCATTGATGATTTCAGCGTCTTCTGCTGAAAGATCTTCTTTGATCTCTGTGATGCGATTTTCTTCGATCAGGATATCCGTTCTCCTTGTTGTAAGATCGTCCATATTGACCAGATCGGCATTCTTGATGAGATATTTCATACGCTCTCCTTTAGCAAAATTGCCCGTATCCACAAAATGAGACCGGGCAACTTTCTGTTTGCTTTGAATAATTTTTACACCTGTATGCAGGCGGTCATTTCTGATTTCATTTTAGCATAATAATTAATGATATACTGTACTTAAGGTGAAAAATATGGAAAGAAAAAAAGTGATATTTGATACGGACATCGGTTCCGATGACGCCGTTGCGCTCACTGCTCTGCTGCTGTCGGATCGTTTCGAAGTGATCAGCATCACGACGACCCACGGCAACCAGCCGGTCTGCAATACCACGGAAAACGCGCTGCGTCTTCTGTCTTTTCTGGATAAGGATATCCCGGTATACAAAGGCTGCGGACAGCCGATGGTACGGCATCTGTTCAAAGGAAGAAACGCCAACACGATACAGGAAACGATACGCAAAGAAGTCGATGGCGAAGTGATCATGATCCATGAGCCGATCCTGCCGTTGCCGGAAACGACAAAAGCATTCGAAGATAAACATGCCTGCAGCTATCTGGTGGATACCTTGAGGAATGCTGAAGAAAAGATCAATCTCTGTGCAGTCGGTCCGTTGACGAATCTCGGCGTGGCTCTCACCATGGCTCCTGATATCGCGGAACACATCGATACGATCTACATCATGGGAGGCGGGATATTCAAGGGAAACCGCACGCCGATCGCGGAAGCGAACTTCTATGACGATCCCGAAGCTGCGGAAATCGTCCTGAACTGCGGAGCACATATCGTTTTAAATCCATTGGAAGGATGCGAATCCGGAGCAATGTATGATGCCGAAGAGATCAGCAGGATCGCTGCCATCGACAACAAAGTCGCCCGCTTCATCAGCAACGAGATCAGCGAATTCATTGCACGGGAAAAGATCCTCTTCGGAGACTGGGTCGATTCCGACTGCATGTACGATTACGCTGCCGTTGCGGCGATGCTGGACGAAAGTCTGATCACAGAACTGCACAATGAACTGGCTCATGTGGACTGCAGCGGAGGCATGGCGGATGGGGCGCTGATCTGCGACCGCAGAGGCTTCGATGAGATCCGTTCCAAGGTCGACCTGATCTACCGGATGGATAAAGAAAAAACACATCAACTGTTATTAGACCTGATAAAAAGTTATACCGAAGTGAACTAGTAAGATAAAAGTAGACAAAGGAAAAAGTCAGACAGGACTTAATCCGAAGTCTGCTTTTTCTTATGATTGAAATGAAGGAGGAAACGATATATGCCAAGAGGAAGATCCAAAGGAAGCAAGAACAGGAAGTATTCCTATGATTTTAAACTGGAAGCAGTGAAAGATTATTTCGAAAACCATTTATCCAAAGCAGAGACTTTGAAAAAGTATGCGATTAAATCCGGAACGTTTGATGTATGGAAAAGAAATTACTTGAATGGATGCCTGGAAACAGGAAGGAAGAGGACAGGCAACCCGTATTCGGCTCTCTACACATCCAAGTCATTGACCAGAGAGGAGAAGCTTGAACTGGAGAACCTGAAACTGAAGATCGAGAACGAACGGCTAAAAAAAGGATATCTGGTGAAAGGAGGTGGTTTAAACAAGGAATACGTTACTATCTCCGGTGCGAATACGAGATCATCAAAGAACTGAGCGAAGAATATCCGGTCAGATATCTCTGTGAGATCATGTCTGTCAACAGATCCGGATACTATAAATGGCTGGGCAGAGACATCAATAACTACGAAAGGAACAGAAGAGATCTGGCTGAACTGATAAAGGAGGAACACAGGAAACACCCCTCCTACGGCTATCACGCCCTGGCAAAGAAGATAAGGGATGAAACGGG
>JAFRVK010000029.1 GCA_017441765.1 Erysipelotrichaceae bacterium | reverse complement strand
ATACAGCCCAGCAATGCCAGTGTCGAGTTAACGAAGTAACGTCCGAACGGAGCCGTATTGAAAGCGTAAATGAAGTTCTCCAGATTGAACGGATTGCTTGGGAAAAGAGATGGCGGGATCAGGTTGATTTCCTGGTAGGTTTTGAATGCACCGGTAATCATCCAGTAGAACGGGAAGATCATGATGATCGAGCCGATAAACAGGACGACATAAGTAAGGATCTTGCCGATCGAGACCGGTTCTTTATTCTGGTGTTTATCGGAGCGCGTCTCTGTGTTTCTTGACTTGTTTGACATCTTCACCTCTCTCCTTTCTTGACCATGCCTGTACCGCACGCTGCAGCATCGTAAATACGAAGACGATCACCAGCAGCATGACAGCCGCCGCCGATGCATAGCCGTATTTCGGCGGGGTAAGGACACGGAATTCATAGTAGATATAATAGACAACGGTAAACAGGTTATAAGCCACACCAGGACCGTTAAACAACGGGAACAGTTCATGATACATCTTGAAGGTCGAAATCATGTTGATGATGATCACCAGCATGATGGTCGGTGCCAGCAACGGCACTGTGATCCTGAAGAAGATACGCAGGGTCTTGGCACCATCGACCTTTGCTGCCGTATAATACAGCGGGTCGATATTCTGCAGACCGGAAAGTAATAATATGATCGTATTCGGCAAGATCGCCCAGATACCGAAGATGACCAGCGCCAGGAAGTTGCCTGACGGGTTCCCCAGGAAGGTGACCGGATCGATTCCAAGCAGTGTCAGCAGATAGTTGATGACGCCGTACTTGTCGTTGAACATGAATCTCCAGGAAAGACCAACAGCCAGCGAAGATGTAACCATCGGCAGGAAGTAGCAGGTCTGGAAGAAGCCCTGGAACTTGATCTTCTGATTCAATACATTCGCCAGAATGACGGCAATGACCGTGGAGATCGGAACCACCAGCAATACATACTTAAACGTATTGGAAATGGCTTGACGGAAATATGGATCGTTGATAACTTTCTCGTAGTTACCGAAACCGACGCCCGTATAAGCTCCTGTCAGATACTTGTACCCTTCAAGGAACGACATCCTGATGACGTTCACGATCGGATACAAAGTAAACAGCGTTACCGAAATGATGAACGGGAGCAGATAGAGAAACGGCTTGATCCTTTCAATAAAAGGTCTCTTGATCATAAGTAACGTTCTCCGCTTTCACGATCGAACACAAAGACGCCGGTCTTCTTGAAACGGATACCGATTTCCTGGTCTCTCTGCAGTTCGACATCGGAATTCATGTAGCCACGTACCTCTTTGCCTGCCAGAACGAAGGAAGTGATGATTTCCTTGCCCATGACAGACGTCAGGACAACTCTCGCTCTTAACGGGCTCTTGTCATCGAGAATGACGCTCTCAGAACGGAAGGACAGATAGACAGGTGTGCCATCCGGGACATTATCGGTTCTGACCAGAGAATCTTCCTCATTCGGACCAAGCAGGACCTTTCCGCCCTTGACGACGCCCTCGACCTTGTTGATCGGAGGGTTGCCCAAAAAGTCCGCAACGAAGCAGTTCGCCGGCTGATCATAGAGGTACTGCGGCTTGTCATACTGCTGCAGCACACCCAGCTTCATCAGAATGATGTGGTCGGAAATGGACATGGCCTCTTCCTGGTCATGCGTAACGAATATCGTCGTGACACCGGTTTCCAGCTGGATACGGCGGATCTCTTCTCTCATTTCGATACGCAGTCTTGCATCCAGGTTGGACAGAGGTTCATCCAATAACAGCAGGCGAGGTTCTTTTACAAGCGCTCTGGCGATTGCGACACGCTGCTGCTGGCCGCCGGAAAGTTGTCCCGGCTTACGATTCAGCATCGTTTCAACATGCACAAGCTCCGCCATCTTCTTCGCCTTCTCGATACGTTCCTTCTTCGGAACCTTCTTGATCTCCAGAGGGAAGCAGATGTTCTCCAGAACCGTCATATGAGGATACAGCGCATAGTTCTGGAAAACCAGACCGACACCACGTTTTTCCGATGACATATACGTGACATCATCTTCATCGAAATAGATCTTGCCTTCCGTCGGATAAAGAATACCTGAAAGCATGTTCAGCATGGTACTCTTACCGCAACCGGAAGGACCCAAAAGCGTTACGAGTTCACCCGACTCGATCACAGCAGAAAAATCATCGACTGCCGTGTTATCGTCAAAACGTTTGACGATGTTTTCCAGACGAATTTTCATACCTATCCTCCTTAAAAATCATCTATGAATCCGTACTATGTACATGTCAGAAATCCACTCATCAATGAATCTTTGACATCTGCATCTTACAAAAACAAGAGGAACACCGCGAAAGATCACGGTGTTCCTTGTGTGTTGATACTTTTTAGATGATTATTCGCTTAAAGCGGCATTAGCCTGAGCCTGAGCAGCAGTCAGAGCAGCGAGTGTATCTTCGCCGGAAACGACAGCCGTCTTCAGAGCCTGTGTGATCGCTTCTTTGCAAGTCGTCTGACCGACTACAGCTTTACGGGCATACAGATAATCAGACATGGAAGCGAAAGCCTGCTGAGCGACACTGCCATTGAAGTATTCTTTGTAGACATCAGAAGTTTCTACATCTTTGAACGGAGTAGAAGCAGAATATTTCTGGCAGAACGGCAGGTTGTTTTCAGCCTGAGTGAAGAAGCTAGCGAATGCGGCAGCACCTGCATCGACAGTTTCATCCTTTGCGAAACCAACCAGAGCACGGGCAGTCAGTTCACCATACTGTCTGCCACCGGCAACCTGTGGGACAGGTCCGGTTACGATGGTGAATCCGTTAGGTGTGATATAGTTCATACCTGCGGAAGAACCCATGTAGCAGAAGTACTGCTGGTTGCCGAACGGACCAGAGTGATAGCCTTCAGGATCTACCAGCTGGAAGTAACCTTCAGCTTCCGCCTTCTTCCACCAGTCGATCCAGTCGACGAATTTCTGATTGGTCCAGTCGTTTGCGGTGTTGTTGTCATCGATATAAGCCAGACCCAGTTGGTATAATGCATCGATACCCAGAACATCGACAGAGTCTGGTCCGAAGCCCATGATCGTGTTGCCTTCAGCCTTTTCGCCATCGACAACGATCTTGCATGCTTCATAGAGATCATCCCAAGTTACAGGAATATCCAGACCATACTTTTCTAACAGTTCCTTGTTGTAGAACATGATGGAACCGGTCAATGTGCATACCAGTGCATGGAGCTTGCCATCAGAGTAGTCTGTAGAAGCGGCATAAACACCTTCGCTGACTCTGTTCTTGTATTCGTCATCAGTCAGATACTGACCGAAATCAAGAGAGAAGCCCTCATCGACATATTCCGTAGCTGTGCCAGGATACAGCCAGACAAGGCTCGGTCCTGTACCATTGGTAACAGCTTCGTAAACCTTAGCCTCGAAACCATCCAGCGGCTGGGTCAGCTGAACGACAGTGTACTTGTCCTGAGATGCATTGAACTTCTCAACGATCTCGGCAACCATTTCCTCATCATGGTCTGTCAGAGTGTGCCAGAATACGACCTCAACAGGTTCGCTGCTGGTTTCACCGCCGCCATTACCGCCACCGGAACAAGCGACTACGGAGATAGCTACCAGTAAAGTAACTAAAATTTTGAACAGTTTTTTCATTAATCTCTCCTTTTCTATCGATCTTATGCAGATCTCATAACAACATTATAATCTAAAATATTTACCCTTTTAAATATTTTAGTATCATATTCTGTCACTTTAGCAATTCATTCATCAGAGAATATAATAGAGATAAAAGAAAGAAACGGAAGGGAAGAGAAATGAAAAAAGGAAACAAGAAAAACGGAGTCCTGATGGGAATACTGATGATGCTCGGATGCCTGCCAAGCGGGCTGCTGATCGGAATGATTGGAAGCAGAGCCGGGATCGATATTTTTCCGATCTACCTGCTGTTTCTTTTGTCGATGGGAATCGCTCTGATACTGCAGACAGCACTCCATGAAGCGGGACACATGGTTTTCGGACTTCTGACCGGTTTCCGCTTTCTGTCCTACCGGGTACTGTCTCTGATCATCAGCAAGGAAGACGGAAAGCTGAAGCTCAGCCGTTTCTCGATCCCGGGGACGATAGGCCAGTGTCTGATGGGAACGCCTGCAGTAAGAGAAAAGAAACCTTACTGGTTCTATAATGCGGGAGGTCTCATTTTTAACGGTATTTTCATGGTAATCAACTATCTGATCGCATTCTTTTCTAAGGACCCGTATCTCGCGATCTTTGCGGCAGCCAACGGGATGTATGACCTGATCATGCTGATCGGCAACGGGATCCCGTTCGATGGGAACGGTATCGCCAACGATGGTAAGAATATTCAGGAGATGAAGAGTCATCCCGAAGCAATTAACACCTTCTATCACATGCTGGATATCAATGAAATGATGATGAAAGGCGGAAGATCCAGAGACATATCCGATGAAATGATCGACTTACGGGAAGAGACGCTCCATACGGGATCCATCGGTACCGCCAATCTCCTTTGGAAGGAAAACAAACTGATGGATGAACATCGCTTCAGCGAAGCGGAAGAACTGATCAGAGACATCTTATCAAAGGATTATTCTCTGTTGGATTATCACCGGAAGATGCTGCTGACAGATCAGAAATACATCGACTGTCTCAACGGCTGTTTTGAGGATATTACCGATAAACAGACAACAAAATATCTGGAAGGATCGCGAAAAAGCGTTCTCTCCGTCATCCGTTATTTCTATGTGCGGGCTTTGTATCTGAAGGATGAGAAAGAAATCGAAAAGAACAGGCAGGCATTTGTTGCCTTTGAGAAGAACTATCCGTTCCAGGGAGAGTATCAAGGCGAAAAAGAACTGATCGCGATCGCAGAAGAAAAAATGAAACAGGAATGATATCTGTCATTCAGTTCAGGGAATTTGAAAAGTACGGGAAAACCGTACTTTCGTTTGTTAAGAGTGTTTATGAATTTGAATCATTCCACGCGATACAGCATGTTTACTTCGTGGCAGTCTTCTTCATCGATCACATCTGTCTCTACGAACCCCACCTTTTCATAGAGCCTCTTGGCGTGTTCATTTCCCCAAAGATATGTAGTGGTAAACTCTTTCACATCGTAATTGGAAATCATATAGGCAAGCAGTTCCTCAAGCGCTCTTGTTCCGATACCCTGATTCTGATACTTTACATCGATCCCGTAATTCCACAGGAAGAAGCTTCCCTTGGGATACTCGCAGAACATCGCAAAACCCACCATCTCCTCATTGCCATAGATATCAAAAGCCATGCATTCGCCTTTGTCATCCTTTGCGAAGACTTCTTTGATGGTTTCCTTTGTACAAAGCTGCTCCTCCTGCTCCGGCAGAAGGATGATCTTCATTTCTTTGCTGGGTTCAAATTTCATGTAATCAATATAACACAGATATGATGCTACAACGTCATTATTTCAGAGACATCACATAGACTTGACAGGGATTCTTTTCATCCCAAAACGAAGGGAATACTTCAAATTCTTTGAAACCCAAAGCACGATAAAAACGGTTGGTGGCATCATAATCCTCATAGATTCCCATCTGTACGGTTTTCACCTGAAAGAAAGAATAATCCAGCTTTATCGCTTCCTCTTTTGCTTTTTCTACCAGCGTTTTTCCGGCACCCTTCCGATGGTAATCTTTCAATACACCCATCACGCACAGTTCCACCGTATCCTTTCCTGTTTCTTTCAGGCAAAGGAATCCGATCGGCCGTTCCTCGTCATATGCTGCAAAGAATGGAAGATCTGTGCTTTTGAGAATATAGTCCTCCCTTGCTTCGGGGTTCCCGAACCAGTCCGGTAATGCTTCCAGAACGGATCGCGCGATCTGCTGCTTTTCCGTTTCATCTATAACAGTTTTGATTTCCATAGCATTCTTTTTGAACTCCTTTAATGAGACATTCTGTTTTTCCAGAAACCGATTGCGTGTTCGAACCAGACTTCCGCATCCGTTCCTTTCGCAAGACCCACGCCATGCCCGACTCCTTCAAATTCTTCTGCAAGATGCGGAACACCTGTCCGTTCCAGAGCTTCTTCCAGCATCCTGCTGTTGACAGGTTCGACGATCCTGTCTATTGTTCCATTCCAGACATAGACAGGGGGATAATCCGTGGTAATGTGTCGTTCCACTGAAAGCCTGTCGATCATATCCTGATCGGCATCTTTCCCAAGCAGATTCTTTCGTGAACCGACACGGGTATGTTCACCCATGGTGACGACGGGATAAGTCAGTATCAGCGCAGTAGGCTTTGGCCCTCGATCCTCCACGCAGTAACTTGCCGCAAGGTGGCCGCCGGCAGAACTGCCCCAAAGGGACCAGCTGTCCGTATCCAGATTCCATTCTTCGGCGCGCGCCATTACATCTTCGATCGCCTGTCTGAGATCTTCCTGCGGACGGGGATAACGCGCTTTCTTACCGACACGGTAATACACCACGAACGCATGACAACCTATTCTGTTCAGCGCTTCCGCATACGGCCTTCCTTCCATAAAGGAACAGACCATGCCATAGGCTCCGCCGGGACAGATGATCGCAAAAGGGTGTTTTTGTCCATCATTGATTAGAAAAGCCTTCAAACCGTAACGGTTCGGTCTCCAGAAGTCATATACAGCCTGCAACAGATCAGTTCGTTTCATCACATTCCGCCTTTGTCTGTTTTCCGTAGTATTTATCGATTCCGCCATAACCCATGATCAGCTTATTCTGGCGCGTTTTCTCAAGGAAACTGTTCAGCCTCTTCTGAAACTCTTCCGGACGTTTTCTGGCAGCTTCGATATAAGCGATACGGATCCGCTTGTAGGGTTCAGAAAATCGCTGATAATGTCTCCATGCCTCTTCATCTTTCCTGATGGCATCCAGAATATCTTCAGGATAAACGAAAGGAGCTTTGATGATCGGAAGGATGCTTTCTCTGACCTTCGGATGGATCATGCCATGTGCGTCCAGCCAGAGCAGCCTTTCGATATTCGGCTGGGAATAGGTGCTTCCTTTTCTACGAGGAGTAAAACGTTGTGCACGATGAAGCTCATCGATGTGCCGGATCGTACTATCGATCCATCCGAAACAAAGCGCTTCCTCGACCGCGTCGTTATAGGAAAGGCTCTTTTCCTCGGATTCCTTCATCGGGAATACGAACCAGATTTCCTTTGAAGTCTCGAAATGATCCTCCAGATAGCTCCGCCATTCACTTCGTTCGCTTGTATAAAAGATCTCCATGGATCTGTTTTCTGTGTGATTCATAGATGTAACAGTTTTTCAATATTGTGATAAGCAAGCTTGCTGACTTCTTCGTCTGTCAGCTGCAGGGCATCCAGCAGTTCAAAATAACGTTCATAGATTTCGTTCGGATCCAGAGATCTGCTGCATGGCCAATCGGTCGCAAAGAACAGCCGATCAATGTCAAAGCTTTTTATGATCTCTCTTGTTTTATCGATTCCATATTCCTTGACATAATCCGGAAGGATACAGGAGAGATCGAGATACGCATCAATACCCAGACAGTCTTCCCATTGGAAACCGCCCATGTGGCAGATGATCACCTTGACGTTACTGTGCCTGTTCATGATGTTGGTGATCCGTTTCGGGGAACAGAAGTCGGTAGGATCGTGTTTCTTATCGCTGGACGGATAGGAGTGGATCGCGATCGGAAGATCCAGCGATTCTGCCAGATCGAAGACAGGATCATTATATTCGTCATCGATGTTGATTCCGGTATTGTTCGGATGGATCTTGATGCCTTTGAACCAGTTGTTTGGGAACAGCTCTCTCAGTTTGTCGCAATTCTCTTCCGGACTTGATCCCGGATCGATATCCGCAAACGCATAGTATCTCCCGGGATATCTTTCACACATCCCGATGATATTCCTGTGAACCGCATCAAGAGTGAAATCCATGGACATCAGATAAGGATCGTTGAATGTCATGATGACGGATTTTTTGATATTGTAATGGTTCATCATCTCGATATGCCTGTCCTGGATCGCATAAGAAAACTCGTCATCGGAATCCGGGTTTGCCTGATGGACTTCATCCGGAAGCAGATGGATATGTGCATCGATTTTACTGATATCTTTCCAATGAATCATAATATAACTTTTTAATCTGTTGCGGATGCAAAGATCACGACATAGCGGTTCATCTTTCTGTCATAAACGCTCCAGCAGGAAGCTCCCCACCATTCGTGTCCGTCGTCGAAATATTCCGACCAGTCGGTCGTCCATTCATAGGCTTCAAGCTGATCTGTGCCTTCCGGGAACAGCGACTGATTGACTGTATCAAAATCAGACGGATCATAACGTCCTGACTCATGAGGACTTTCCAGGAACGCGTACCAGTAAGGGATCGCTTCGCCATGGTTTTCGTTCTGATAGTCGCAGTCGTAGAAAGTATTATTCAGACGGTCTTTTTTCAATAAAACCGGCACATAGAGAAGATCCTTCGCATCGGTCGGTTTTGCTTCAGCTTTATTGATATCGAAAGCGATCGGATGATGCAGATCGGGATATGTCTTATCAAGTTTCGCTTCCGCTTCCTTGATGTCCCTGATCATATGATCAGATGCTTCCTGCATCGCAAAACGGATCGCTTCCCGATGTGATTCCAGCCCCTGATAGGACCGATCGTCAGTCATGATAAAGTAATTCACGCCTTCCGGATCGTATCGTCCGATGACTGCGTAGGCATCATCGTTTTCCGATTCATGCAGATGTTCCATCTGTGATGATTCATTTGGTCTCATGAGTTCCATGTAGACATGATTCTCGTTGCGGCCATATTCCCGGAAACCGCATTTCTGATAAACGTGGATCGCTCTGGCGTTATCGGGATTCGTCCGCAAATAGACCCTTTGCAGATCCAGTTGATTGAATCCGTAGTCGATCAAAGCCAGGACCGCTTCCGTTCCGTAACTCTTGTTTTGCATTTCTGCCGTCAAAGCGATTCCCAGTTCTCCTGAATATTCCGTCAGATCCATCAGTTCGATGTTTCCGATGTATCTGCCGCTTTCTTTTTCGATCATCGAAAAGACAGGCGCTTTTTCTTCCTGTTTCTTCTGTACCCATTGGATTTCCTGTTCCACGGTAAATGTCTTCTGCAAAGCTCCGATATAACGGTTCACATTCTCATAGTCATTAACCATGACAAGGTAATCCTGTATGAGGTTTTCCGATACCTCAACAAAACGGATGTTTTCCGATTCAAAAACTTGTTTCATATCGCGCGCTTTATGTCGTCTTTTCAATGATCAGTTCCGTCGAACCTTCTTCCAAGGAATTGTATTCGTCGTAATGGATATGTGTTCCCGGCGTGTGATCTGCCAGGGAAGCCAGCTGTTTCGCCAGAGAAAGGAGACCTTCTCTGTTTGCGGAAATCAGTACCTGATCATGATCGGAACTGATACGGATCTTAAAACCATCTACCCATTCTATTTCCATAACACCACCTGATTCTTTCTTTTATATTATCTCGCGGAAAACAGTAAAACGGTCGCAAACGCCACCAGGAACTGGCACAGCACATTGGAGATCTCGATGACCCAGTGGACTTTCGGGTTTTTCAGATCCGCTTTGATTCCGATCCCGCACAGCATCACGAACAGTCCGATCGCCAATGCATAAAGCATGATCGGAGCAGTCATCTCTTTTCTGATGGATATCGTGATCAGAGAACCATAGATCAGCAGATATCCGATGGCACCGGTCAGTACCGCGACCGTATTCATCTTCCTTGTCTTGAGATAAATCAGAAACAGAAGCAGCACGAACACAACAAACACCGCAAGAAGAGAAAATGACCTCAGTTTCGTCACATACTGAAGCAGCATCATTCCGGAAATCAGGATTCCTGTATTGACGCAGAAAACCAGACTCACCGGCATGCGGAAACGGATCACACCAAGACCTACAAGTACTTTTCCGGTCGGAATGATCAGACCGAAGAAGATCGAAACGGCAGCTCCGACAAACAGGAAACGGTTGTAAGGCAGGATCATCTGGTAGCTGAGATTTCTTATCAACCATCAGCATCGTGATCGTATAAAAGATCGGATTGACATAATCCAATAGTCCCAACGGAACCGAAAATCTATTAAATTTCTGATCAGTCATATCGTCTTCTTTCTATTCGGGAAACGAATTGAACCAGGCACGTTCTTCGAATGCTTTCTTCTTTGGAAGCGCCGTTTCTTCTTCTGCGATCCCGACAGGAAGGATGCACACCAGTTCATAGCCATCCGGTACATTCAGGATCTTTGCAATCTTGTCCCCGATCCGGTCTTCATCGGTGATATGTCCTTCGTACCAGCAGCTTTGATATCCCAGGTCGACGATCGTCAGAAGCATGTTCTCGATCGCTGCCGCGTAGTCCTGGGTGGCATAGCACTTGTCCCGATAGGCGATGATCCTTTGGGTCAGGACACAGATCAAAGCCGGAGCCGTTTCCGCTACCGGAGGATCGATCGCTTCACGGATCTTCTTCAGGACTTCCGGATCATCCACACAGATCAGGGAAGTCGTCTGTTTATTGCAGCCGGATGGGGCAGCCAGTCCCGCTTCCATGATCGTCAGAAGATCTTCCCTTGGGATCGGTTCCGTCTTGTATCTGCCGCGATAGCTGTGCCGTTTCTTTACCGTTTCGATGATATTCATGTCCCGCACCTCTCTATAAAAATCATATCAAAATAAAAACACTCCTCATATAGAATCTATGAAGAGTGTTCCGTCATGACTATTCGTTTGTTTCATCCGTTCCGCTTTTGGCGATATAACGGCGGATCTGTTCGACCATTCCCTGATTCTGAAATTCAGTTTCGATCTCTTCCATATCCACGGTACGTCCGTTCATGATCCCCTGGATCAGTACCTCTGCGTACATGACTTCCCTGGTCATCGGATTGCTCAGATAGGTCAGGATATCCATGTTCATCTTTTCATTGATTCCTTCGATCATACCGGTGAAGAAGGTGCAGTCTTTCCCAAACAGCTGTCCGATGCTTTCCAGGTTTTCGAATCCCTTCTTGACATCTTCCAGCTTCATCAGTCTGCGTTCCGTCGCTGCCACCAGGCTCCCGCCATTCAGAAGTTTATCCGCGGTCGTACCCAGGATATCGCACAGATCAAGCAGGATACCTGTATCAGGAAGCGTATCGCCATTCTCCCATTTGGAAACGGCCTGAAAAGAGATGTTCAGCTTTTCTGCCAGCTCTTTCTGGGTCATGCCTGCAGACTTACGCAGATGTTGGATATATTGCCCGATTTTTAATGTGTCCATAATGATTTGCCTCCATGTTTCATCTTCTTATGCGGCCCGCAAATTCATCTTACAGTATAACCAAGAATTCATAAATAACTAGAGATTTGAAAAAATTCTATTTTAAGTTGAAATCAGTGAGACAAGCCGAATGCATCTTCCACAAGGGATAAGGTCTCTTCGATGCTGCGTTCCTCATCTCTGTGGATGACCTGAAAACCGGAATGCAGTAAACGGTCATAACTTTCTTGCGAATTGATCAGCATCAGTCCCTGGCGGTAATTCTCCATGGTAGCTTCCGGATCAAGCTCTTCCATGATGAGACGGTAAAGGAACTGCTTCTCCCGGTCGGGCCGTTCAAAGAAACGGTTTACCGAAATCATCGGATCTGCCAGCATAATGAGCACGTGATCCGGTTCAGCGATCTCTTTCAGCGTTTCAAGCGAGATATTCGTATCTACAAAAATCGGCTTATTCTCTTTGACAAGTTCATCCAGTATCCTCAGTTCCAGGATCTCGCACTCCTTTGACACGCCATCGATCCAAGTCTTGTATTCTTCGGGACTCCTGCGGATGAAGTCGTGCCAGTCTTCCAGGTCCCTTGTGTAACAAAGACAAGGGAATTCCTCCTTGTCCAATTCCTCCAGCAACGCATCGTGATAATTTTCCTCGCAGAGGATGCCATCGTGTTTCTCGGCCAGCAGCTTGACCATCGTCGACTTCCCGGCATAAGCCGTACCGTTAATGAAATAGACATTTTCATAACGTTTCTTATCTTCTGTATTTCTATCCAGCGCTTCTGTCAGCGCTGTATATTCCCGAAGATACATCCCTCGACGCATTTCATCCGTATCCGTATAGGAAGCGTGTGTCCCGAAAATGGCGATCGCTTTTTCGATCGGGATCCATTTTGGTCCTGTACCTCGTTCCGTTTCCTGCTCGGTCAGTTTCATCTCGCAGCGTCCCGTGACTTTACCGAAATAGTAGAAATTTGGAAATTTGCCTTCCTCATAATACTCATCGATCTCCAGTACACAAGGCGATACTTCGATCTGGTATCCCGTCTCTTCCGCGACCTCCCGCCTGCAGCAGTTTTCCAGGCTCTCATCTCCTTCCAGACCGCCTCCCGGGATCATCCATTGATCGACCGCTTTCTCATATGTCAGAAGGATCCTGTCTCCATCTAAAACGATCCCCCTGCAGGAGACACGGCTACGGTTCCATTTTCCCGTATAATTCTCTCCAACGATCTCTATTCTTTTCATCTCATTCATTATACCCTGTATTTTTCCTGTTTCTTGATACATCATAGTGTACAATAGACATGACAGAAAGAAGGAAATCATATGAACGAAATCAAAGAAAGAAACGAGATCGCTGAAGAATACAAATGGGACCTCAGCAGTCTCTTTAAGAACGATGAGGAATGGCAGAAAGCTTTGGGCGAAACCGAAGACTTCATCAAGGAAGCCGCTTCCTATCAGGGAAAGCTCCACGATCCTGCGACGATCGCTGAATTCTTCAAAAAAGATACCGAACTATCCCGCAAGATGGAAGATATCTTCTGCTATGTTCATTTACGCAAGAGTGAAGACAACACCAACGAAAAAGCCCAGGCCATGTTCGGTCAGGCGATGTCCAGATATGTGGAACTGATGACGGTTTCCGCCTATGTCGAACCGGAGATCCTGTCCATGTCGATAGAAGAACTCAATGGACTGCTGGAATATGAAGGACTGAAGGATTACCGCTTCAATCTGGAGAAACTGATCAAGAAGAAGGCGCACACCTTGTCGGTCGAAGAAGAAAGGATCATGGCCAGCTTTGCGGAAGTCAATCAGGCAGCAGGCGAGATCGCAGACTATCTGATGGATGCGGATATGGTATTTGACAGCGTCAAAGACAGCGAAGGACAGGAGCATGAAGTGAGCGGTGCCAACTACATTCTTCTCCAGAGCAATCCCGACAGAACTCTGAGAGAGAATTCCTTCCGCAGCTTCTACAAGACCTACCGTCAGCACAACAACACCCTGACTTCGACCTATTCGACCAACGTCAAGGCAGCTACCGTCGAAGCGAAACTGCGCCATTATCCAAGCTCCAGAGAAATGTCCATGTCACAGTCCGACATTCCGCAGGAAGTCTATGATCAGCTGATCGCTACGGTCCATGCGCATATGCCGGCGATGCATCGCTACGCGAGCTTGCGCAAGAAGATATTAAAGCTGGATGAGCTGCATTACTATGATGTCTATACCCCGCTGGTAGCTTCCGCGGAAAAAGAATATACCTATGAACAGGCCCAGGAACTGATTCTGGAAGCGCTGGCCCCGTTAGGCAAGGAATACACCGATGTCGTCCGTTCCGCCTTCAAAGACCGCTGGATCGATGTCTATCCGAACAAAGGCAAGAGCACAGGCGCATTCTCTTCCGGAACCTATGATTCCAATCCTTATATTCTGACCAACTTCACGGGAACCCTGGATTCCGTATCCACGATCGCTCATGAGATGGGTCATTCGATGCACAGCTATCTTTCCCATCGCCACCAGCCTGCCCAGTATGCGCACTACACGCTGTTCGTGGCAGAAGTCGCATCGACCGTCAATGAAAACCTTTTAATTGAAAAACTCTTAAGCGAAGAAAAAGATCCGAAAGTCAGACTCGCATTACTGAATCAGTATCTGGAAAACTTCAAAGGCACGGTCTACCGCCAGACCATGTTTGCAGAATTCGAAAAGAAGGCCCACGAACTGGTTGAAGCAAGAGAGACGCTGACCCCGGCCTTGCTGAACAAGATCTATGCCGATCTGATCAGGGATTACTTCGGCGAAGATCTTGTGATAGATGACGAAGTCCAGTACGAATGGTCAAGGATCCCGCACTTCTACCGCCCGTTCTATGTCTATGTCTATGCGACGGGTTACTCGACGGCGGTAGCATTATCCGAGAAGATCCTGCACGAAGGCGAAGAAGCTGTGAAGAAGTATCTGGAATTCCTGTCCATGGGTGGAAGCGAATATCCGTTGAATGAACTGAAACACGCGGGCGTCGACCTGACCACTCCGGAACCGATCGATATTGCCTTGCAGAAATTCGAAAGAGTTCTGAAAGAAGCGGAAGAGATTGCAACAAAACTGGAAGAATGATACCATCTCTGCAGTTTTACAATGATGGAAAACCGATTTATAAATCGGTTTTCCTTTTGTCCGCCTTATTATTATTTATATTGATGAGTATTATACAAAGTATTAAAATAGAAACAGAAATTACCCGAAAAGATATGATAGAAATGTTAGATCCGACATCATTGAGTACTCTCGCTTTTATCGTCTTTTTGGATGTAATCAGATAAGATGCACTTTGTATTAGAACAAGCAGAGTGTTTTTTTGTTTAAGGAGAAAACATATGAAAAACATGAGAAGGATTCTAACATTACTGTTAACGGCGATGATGTTTTTTTCATTGATCCCACAGACCGTACATGCCGAGGAAACGCAGGAAGACGCCACTTACACATTGATTGGAGTAGCGGCACACGGCACTGGTATAACCGTACGTAATAACATGAGATGGGTAGAATGGGAAAATGACAGAGTCGTACTCGTCTACTCTTCGGGTGACCCTTCGCCCGACAATATTGAAACGGATGATTATCAGATCAGCCTGACTTACGAAAACGGAGAACTTGGTAACGCTTTGTCAAGTGAACCGCTACCGGGCGTCACATATTATACTCGTCTCGAGATTCACAACAAAATCAGAGACGACCATTCCGTTGATTTTTCTCAGTTGTCACCTTCCAGTGTGTACCTTACACTTGATGGCTTTGATATTGAAGTGCTTGATTGCGCTCAAGAGACCGTTGATGGCTTTGATCATCTGTATGTTTACTATAGCGTGACGAAATACCAGACATCCTACTGCCTGAAAGGTGTTTCCTTGCAGTCTGAAGGAATCGAGAAGCAGGATGGTGTCTGGGGTCCTGTTCCTATGGAAGGATCCATGATCTGGGATGGAGAAGAACCTGAATCGGAATCATATCAGTTCGATAATTCTCAGTTCTATGTTGACGAAACAGAAAACGAGGCTCTGACAAGAGAACCTGTTCCGGGGCAGACCTATTACTTCTTTGTTATTGTTTCCAACGCAGTCGAAGACAATCACCTTATTGACTTTGTCGGACATTTGGATGAAGCTTTCATGAATGTTGCGATACCGGATTATACAGTACAGTATCGTGGCTACAATCCGATCAGCTTCTATGACAAAGATGCAGTCGTGTTGCATTTTTCTGCCAGAAGAAGGAACCATAATCTGTTCCTGGTTACAGTCGTTGATGGCATAGCTCATGGCACGATCGCAGCAGAACCGCTGGAAGCGGAAGAATTTACCGAGATCACATTGACGGCATATCCTGACGAAGGCTATGTCCTCTCAAAATATATTGTTGAAGATATCGATGAAAACGAAATAGAAGTCAGTAACAGTAAGTTCATCATGCCGACATCGGATGTTATTGTCAGCGCCGAATTTAAAGTTGAACCGGTTTCAGATGGCGAGGCTTATGCCGTGATCGACAGTTCCGGCAATATGACTTTCTTCAGAAGCAATGAAACTTATGAAAACGGAGAGATTTCTCAAGTGACGATCAATGGCGAAACGATCGAAGGTAAAATCTACTCCGGTGTGGAAACCATGACAGTTGAAAAACCTGGTGATGTGCCATGGTCTGGCGATGCAGAATCAATAAAAACAGTCAAAGTAGCAACCAATCATGTGATCAAACCGCAGATAATGACCTACTGGTTCTGTGAATGTGAATATCTGACATCTTTCAACGCTGAAGGTTTCGATACATCAAGCGTCACAGATATGATGGGCACATTCATGTTCTGTGATGGTCTGACCAGCCTTGATCTGCAGCAGTTTGATACCTCGGAAGTGACGAACATGGAAGGCATGTTCTATTTCTGCAGATCGCTGACGACATTGAATCTCGGAGGCTTCAATACAGAAAAAGTTGAAAACATGGGCCACATGTTTACCGAATGTCTGGTATTGGAAACTCTTAACATCAGCACCTTCAATACATCAAGCGTAACGAATATGGAATACATGCTTGCTACGTGCATCAAGCTCAATACCTTGGATCTGAGCCATTTTGATACAGCAAAAGTTACGAATATGGAAGGCATGTTCTATTTTGATCAGTCTCTTGAGAGACTGGATATCAGCAGTTTCGATACCAGAGCGGTTGAGAATATGAAAGGCTTGTTTGATGATTGTAATCATCTGGTAGAGGTCGTTCTTGGACCGAAAATGACCAAATGGATAGATGAAGCCTATCTTCCTGCGGGCATCTGGAACAATGAAGCGAAAGAACTGCAGATGAATGAAACAAGACTCTACAGTCAGTATCCTGATAATGCATGGGAATGGGCAGGCACATGGAAGAAAAAGTGGGAATCTCCTTGTTACGTCTGGACAGATGACAATTCATCAGTGACAGCTACAGTAGTTAATGTGGAAGACAATACTCTTGTTGTAACCGAGACAGTAAATACCGTGTATGAAGTCACAATTGCTCCAAAGTGTGAAGAAAAAGGTTCAGGAACCTATACAGCCACATTTACTAAAGATCCATTCGAAACCCAGATCAAGGAAGTAGAGATCCCAGCCACAGGTCATGCTTCTTCAGATCCTGTCGAAGAGAACAGGACAGAACCTGACTGTGAACATGCAGGAGGCTATGATCTTGTCGTCTACTGTTCCGTATGTCATAAGGAACTCTCTAGACAACATGTCGATATTCCTGCATTAGGTCATGACT
>JAFRVK010000028.1 GCA_017441765.1 Erysipelotrichaceae bacterium | reverse complement strand
AGATAAAAGACATAGTGATCGGGAGTAAAGATCTCCCTTTCCAGCATTTCTTCCGCCATATCGATCGACTGACTCTTTACCGCATCGTTGGTTCCGACCGCATGGTAGATGAAGTATCCCCGTTCGTCGAGTTCGTTGTCTCTGACCACTTCTTCGATATGATCCACGTTCTCTTCGATCCGAAAATCTCCATAGGTGCCGTAGTACCAGGAAGAACCCGACATCGGCAGGAAGTATCGGATGTAGTCAGAATCGTAGCAGAACTGCAGCCAGGTCGTCACCGATCCCAAAGAGAAACCGCCGAATGCTCTGTGATCTCTGGATGCCTGCAGTCCTTTCTCCGTAACATCTTCCGCATAGGTGTGATATCGGCTTTCGATCGCCGGCATCAGATGTTTCTCGAAATCGTTATGAAACTGCCGGAACTCCTGGATGGACGAAGAGAAATCACGGTCACTGTTTTCGTTGTAGAACGAAGGAGAAACAATGATGATCGGATCGATATCTCCTTTGGCGATCAGATTGTCAAAGAGATTCTTTCCGTATTCAAAGTATTCCCCTTCGTGTCCGCCCCATCCGTGCATCAGGTAGAGGACGTCGTATCTTTTTTCCATATCGTTTTCATCATATCCGTAAGGAAGATAGACATAGGCTGTCTTGACGATGATAGAGGAATTTCTGAGGTAATCTTCCGATTCATAATCGACTCTTTCGACCTTCCCTCCTTGTTGAACATTCCGGAAATAGTCTGCAGGAATCGCCTTTGTATAGCCTGTCTGCGGTATCTGATCTGTCATATTCATTTCTGTTTCCTGTATATTCTCCTCTTGCGTTTTCTCTGCTTCCGCATCCTCGGGAGCTCTTGCGCATCCGTTTAGGACGACCATCAGGAAAAGCGTAAACAATATGTATCTTTTCATTCTGTACTTCTTTCTAATGGCTGAAAAGCCAATTCATGATAGCTTCATCTTTCGCAAAACTCATTCCTCCCATGTGCTGATCGTCATATCCTCTCAGTTCGAAGTAATCTTCGTCTTTGACATCGAGTACCAGGATCTCATCGATCGCTTCTTCTGAAAGACCTTTGTCCAGATAGAGCTGATACAGTGTCGCATATGCCTGTTTCAGCGGTTTCGAACCGTAGTAGCTATCCTTTTCCCCGATCACCATATAGACCGGTGTTCTGCTTTCCGCCAGAACATTCAGATCCCCATCCCACTGGGAACTTGCCATGAGATAGGCTGTATATAAGTCGGGACGTTTACCCATAACGATGGAACCTGTCTCCCCTCCTCCAGAAAGACCCTCCAGATAGACCTTACTTGGGTCGATATTGTATTTTTCAAGGAAATACTCCGTAAGCGCAATCGTCATGTTTGCGCTTGTGTTTCCCCAATCGTCAAGCTGTGTCGAAATGATGATCATCTCATCGTTGTATTTTGTGGCTTCAAAAGGATAGTCCTCAACAAGATTGGCACCGATGCCCTGAAAATACAGGCCTTCCCAACCGGGCAGACTTATGAATAAGGCGTAAGGCCTGCTTCCGTCATATGACTTTGGAATATAGGAACTATAATGTATATCTCCATACTCTGAAGAATGGTACGTGTTATCGACAATAAAGCCTCTGTCGAAAAGTGTGCCCACCGTGATCTCTTCAGGTATGGAGTCCGTCATTCCAAGTTTAATTTTCCAAGCCATTCTCTCACTTCATCCTTGGAGGAAGTATCATTGACATCTCTTCCTCGGATCGGTAAACCTTCCAGAACTGTGGCACCCGGTTCACGCTCACGGATCATTTCATATGTACCGCCGTCTTTGCTTCCTTCATGGGTATTGAACGGAACGATCGTAATACCCGTAAAATCATAGGTATCGAAAAAAGTCTCCATGATCATCGGTAAAGAATACCACCAGATCGGATAACCGATAAAGACAGTATCATATGTCGTTGGATCATATGCCAGAGCCTCGAATTGAGGCCTTTCATCATTGTCCTGCTGGGCTTTGGCAAGATCTGCCGTTTCATTATAATTATCCGGATACGCATCTACCGGAACGATCCTTTCGATATCTCCGCCGATCTGCTCATGGATATAATTCGCCATTGTTTCGGTATTATTGCTCCAGGAGAAATAGACGATCAATGTATCGCTTTTTTCTTCGTTTCCATCTTCGACAGTTTCGCTTTCTTTTGTGTTCTCTT
>JAFRVK010000027.1 GCA_017441765.1 Erysipelotrichaceae bacterium | reverse complement strand
CGACATCCAGAGCTTCCTGCGTCTTGTTCAAATCGATGATGTAGATATTGTTCTTAGCAGTGTAGATGAATGGTTTGCACTTCGGGTCCCATCTTCTCGTCTGATGTCCGAAATGAACGCCATTTTCTAAAAGTTTGCGCATTGAAACTAATTGCATTTAAAAATCCCTCTCTTTCCGTTAGTCCTCCACTATTTCTGACATCACTAACTTTTTAAGCACGGAGTGATGAATTCATAGTGTGTGTAAATGCGTAAATGCTTAATTATTCTAACATACACATTTCAAAAATAAAAGATGAACTTTCATCTTTTATAATTTATTCTGAAATTTTAAGGCAATTGCTTCTATTGCTGCCGTTTCATCGGATATGTACGGCACTCTTCCATTCTCGCATAAGAAGAAATGGTCGCTGCCTTTCCCCAAGAGCAGTACGGTATCCCCCGATTTCGCAAGTCTTATCGCCTTACGGATTGCTTCGACACGATCCAGAATGATTTCCGGATCTAAGCGATGGAAATAGGTTTTCAAATCGATCAGGATCTCCATCATATCTTCAGTCGATGGGTCATCAAACGAAAGGATCACGACATCGGCACGCTGATCGGCGATTTTCGCGGTACCCGGACGACGGTTATGGTCGCGGTCTCCGGATGCGCCGAATACAGCGATGATCTTTTTATCTTCAGGAGTGATCGATTCGGCAAAATCGAATACTTTGACGAAAGAATTCGGCGTAAACGCATAATCCACAATAACGTTGAAATCCTGTCCTGCTTCGATCAGCTGGCAGCGTCCCGGAGTCAGTTTGGTTGTTTCCAGATAAGGAATGATCTTATCCAAAGGATAACCATTCTCGTTCAGGACGGCGATGACTGCAAGTACATTGTATACGTTGAAACGTGCAGGCATATTTGTTTTTACATGATATTGTTTTTCATGGAATAAGAGATCGAATTCACTACCGTCGTTATGTAATTCGATATTGACTGCCTGATAATCCGCTTCATGATCGATCGCATAAGAGATATTCTGCGCTTTCCAATACGTAAACAGCCGTTTTCCATATGTATCATCGATATTGATGATGGCTTTGTCTTCTGCGCCAAGCATATCGAACAGAATGCATTTTGCTTTGAAATAGGATTCGATATCCCCGTGAACATCAAAATGGTCATCCGAAAGATTATTGAATACAGCCGTAGAAAAATGAATCTGTTCCAGTCTTCTGGTCAATAAGCCTTCGCTGGAAGCTTCAAGGACCAGCGTCTCGCATCCGTGATCATACATCTCTTTGGCGATCCTAAACAGTTCATCGGATTTCGGTGTCGTCAGGTTGCGATCGGAATCATGGATCTCTTCATCATAACAGTATCCCATCGTGCCGATGTAGCCGCACTTGTTGAAATGGGAAATGATATCGCGCAGGATCCAGGCGATCGTGGTCTTTCCATTGGTTCCTGTGATACCGATCACATTCATCTTATCAATTGCATTGTCATAAAAAGCCTTGCAGAAAGAGACATAAGCAGAAACCGCATCTTTTACCTGAATGTATGCGATGCCATCTCTCTTATCGACTTCATCGGTATGAACGATACAGATCGCTCCGTTTTCAATCGCTTTGTCGATGAAATCATGACCGTCATTGATCTTTCCTTTCATCGCAAAAAAGATGGAATCCGGTGTTTCCTTTCGGGAATCAAACATGATATTGCGGATCTCGATATCCTTGTCAGTATTAAAAACTTTGCTAAGCAACATATCAGTATTTTGCGATACAGATCGATTCACGCTTGCTGAAATAGTATTCATCAAGAATCAGATACGAGATCTTGATCGTATTCTGTACATTATTCATCGTTTTCCTGACGTAATCATCGTCGACGGTCACGCCATCATATGGCGTAAACTTTTCGGTCGTCGCGTCATAGACGCCCTTTTCGTTCAGCCAGTTGCCATTGGCCAGAATGACCGGGTTGTCTCCGTCATAGATATCGCTTCCCATATAAAGTCTCGGATCATAATTCAGGTCGAACAGATTCGCGATCGTCGGGACGTGGTCAAGCGTGGAACAGTAATTGTAGTTCACATTCGGCGTCATATTCTTGTTGTAGATGACGAATGGCGAACGGTAGATGCCATATTCTCCTTCTCTGGGGTTGATCCAGGAGGTCATCGCCATGACTTCGTCGTAATCCATCCAGTATGGACGGTGGTCCGGATAGAAGCAGATGATCGTATTGTCGGCCTGTCCGCTTTCTTCCAGATATTCCAGCATGATTTCCATTGCATTATCGAAATTCATGCACTTGGACATGTAACGCTTGTAGTCGATCTGCCAGTCCGGATGGACCTGATTGACTTCGTCGAGATAATAATCGCCCCAATAGTAGGAATCCTTATACGGAAAATGCATGACCGAACTGATGATATCACAGAACCATGGGCCATCGATCTCATCGATCTGTTTGATCGCCTGTTCGATCAGCATCGCATCGGATTGCCATCCGTTGGTATGAACGATCGATTTGTCTTTCCAGATATCATCGATATCGGTATAGGTATCGACGCCTAAAGCAGGCAGTATCCTCTTTCTCTCATAGAATTCATCCCGCCAGTTATGCAAAGCTATCGTCGTGTATCCTTTATCCTTGAACAGATAAGGCAGAGCTTCATAGAACTGAACGCCGCAGGTATAGTTCGGCGTACAGGTATTCATATACGGGAAGATCGAAGTATACGAAACCCATTCCGATTCTCCGGTCGCACAGGAATAAAGCGGCGTGTAATGGTTATAGAAGGTATATCCTTCCGTATACATTTTATATAAAGTTGGAGTCAGATCCCTGTCGATCATCAGATAGTCGCCTGCTTCGATCATGACATAGACGAGATTGTATCCTTCGAATTCACCGGTATGTTCGTTCGGCTGGGTGATCGGCTGGCTCATCAGATAATTGTCGATCGTCTTCATATTGCTGTTTTCTTCCGAAGCGGCGATATTCTTCCAGTTGTTGTCGTTGATGACACGTTTTCCATAATCTGCAGGCTGCGGTTCCGGTTCCGGATCCGGATCGACATCGATGACGATCTCCTCCGGTTTGGTAAAGAATAAAGCGCTCAGATCCCTGAACAGGAAATGATCGATACCGATCTTATCGATAAGTACTGTCTTATTCGAGAACGTAAGGTATGTTTCAGAGATCTTTGTCATGCCGCTGCCCAGATTGATCGTCGGGAACAGCAATAAGAATGACAGAATGCAGATGATCAGTGTCAGCTGGAACGGACCCTTCTTGCTGAAATGTGCAAAATGATGCAGCAAAACATAAAGAATGATCGCCATCAGAAGCAGATAATAGGAAGGCTTCGCATTTGACAGGAAGATCAATGCATACTGTGCAATCCGGGTCGCACCATCGGAAACCGTACCGAAGGAATAGAAGTCTCCCATGAAATTCTTGAAGATCAATTCCACAAAACTATACGCAGAGAACCAAATGACTGTTATCAGTCCGATGATGAAATAAACCTTTTCACTCTTGAACCTGGTTGACAGGAAACAGATCAAGGTCGAAAGGCATACATCAAATAAGAAGATCCTCAACACAATGAAAGGATCGATCGCATGGAACTGGATGAAATGAAAAACGATCTCAAGATAGAACAATGGGATAAACAGATATAGGAATCTTAAATCAACTTTATTGTCTTTTTTTATTTTTTTCTTCATGTGGAATGTGGGTGCGCATTTTTGACGGCGGATTTCAGACGATCCAATGTCAGATGCGTATATAACTGGGTGGTGGAAAGGTTGGCGTGTCCCAGCAGTTCCTGAACCATCCTGAGGTCTGCGCCATTATCCAGAAGATGCGTCGCAAAGGAATGTCTCAGCATATGCGGGTGGACGTTGATTTCCAAACCAGCTTTTATTTTAGCATGTTCAAGCATGATTTGAACACTTCTCGGTGAAATCTTGCCCTTTCGGGTCGAGACAAAGAAATAAGGAAAATCAGTTTCTGCATATATGGAACGGTACCCCATAAGATAACGGTCAAACAGTTCGTTCAACCGGGGATAGAACGGTACGATCCTTTCTTTGTTTCCTTTGCCTATGATCCGTATCAGCATGGCCTGTCGGTCGATGCTGTCCATCGTCAGATCGCAGCACTCCGAGATACGCAGGCCGCAGGCATAGATCGTTTCAATGATGCATTTGTCCCTCAATTGTATCGGATCTTCTTCATCGAAGCAGTTCAGCAGCCGTTCGACCTGATCGAAGGTCATCACATCCGGAAGATGCTTATCAATATGCGTGTTTGTAAACAGCAGGAAAGGATTTTCTTCGCAGATGTGTATTTTATTCAAATAGCGGAAAAACGAGCGCAGAGAGCTTAGATTTCGCGCATAGGTCGTATTGGAGATCTTCCCTCTGCTGATCTTCCCGCTTCTTAATAAATTGATATAATCAAAAACGATATCCTTATCGACTTTCCTGAAATCATCGATCTCATTGTCTTCCAGATACGTAATAAACCGGGCAACATCCCGATAGTAGGCATCGGCTGTCTGATCGGAACCGCTCCTGAGGTCTTTCATATATCGAATAAAATCATCGAGATACTGATACATGTTCCGCATACTCCCTGACTTTGTCTAAAGCATGGCTGACGAAATACGCTTTCTTATGCGCTTTATCGCCATTATAAGGACATTTGAAGATACCGAAATTCGCATTCATCGGCTGCAAGGTTTTGATATGAGGATCCGAAATATAAGCAGCCATCGCCCCCATCATCGTATCCGGACCTAATGTCAATTCAATGGAACCTTCCATGTATTGCACCATATTCAAAGCTGCATACAGACCGCTGGCAGCTGATTCCACATAGCCTTCTACCCCGCTGATCTG
>JAFRVK010000001.1 GCA_017441765.1 Erysipelotrichaceae bacterium | reverse complement strand
CATCCCAGCCTCTTTCTCTGAGCTGTTCCTTGATCTTCAATGCGATCATTGAAGAGGTAACAACGCCTGATCCGCATACAGTTACAACTGTGCATGTTTTCATAAGATTTCCTCCTTTTTTATTAACACCTTATATTATAAGGCACTAACCAATATATTGCATAGCGGCAGCATAGATTTCATCTTCTGTTTCCGCCTTCTTGAATGCTTCCATCGCATCCTTGTTCTGGAAAGCACCCAACACTCTCATGATGGTACCGATCTGATCTTCCGGATTGGTGATCGCCATCATGAACAGCATCTCTGCCTGGACTTTTCTGCCTGGTTCGCCCATGTGCTCGAATTCCACTGGATGCGCCAGTTTTGCGACTGTCACGCCCGGCTTGTTGACATGGATGATATCGGTATGCGGCATCGCAATGCTGATACCTTCCAGTTCCAGACCTGTCGCAAAGACCTTTTCACGTTCTACGACAGCATCAACATAGCTTTCTTTGACAAAACCGTTCTTCAGAAACAGCTGAGCGACCTGCCGGATCGCATCCTCGCTGTCCTTGGCATCGACGCCAGTCATGATCAATTCACGATAAATTGCCTGTTCCATAGGATCTCCTTATTCGGTAAAACTATCCAGCAGTTCCATGATCTGTTTCAGAGAATCTTCCTCATTCTCGCCTTCGGCATTGACGGTGATCTTCATGCCTTTCGCCATTCCGCCCATCAGAACGGAAAGGATGCTCTTCGGATTGACCGTTTTCCCTTCCTCGGTAACAATCGAGATCTCGTCGTTCATTTTGCTGCATAACTGAACCAGCATCGATGCAGGTCTCGCATGGATACCGGTGGGATTTTTTACTGTAAATTCCTGACTGACCATATCTACTCCTTTGCTTTGATATATAATGTATTTATGAACAGAAACGATAATATACTGGAATATGTTGCTGAACTCTACTATGAACGCGGTCTGTCTCAGCAGGAGATCGGTTCGATCATCGGCGCATCGCGTCCGACCGTTTCCAGACTGATCGAAGATGCCAAGAAACAAGGCGTCGTCAAGATCATCATCGAAACATCTGTCAGTAAGAACAATAAACTTTCCAATAAACTGCGTAGGGCATTCAAGCTCAGAGATGCAGTCGTTGTCGGATCGGATTTCGATTTCGACAAGTCGATCGATATCTGCGGCAAGGCAGCTGCCATACTGATTTCTGCCTTTCTTGAACCAGGGATGACCATCGGGATCTCCTGGGGCCGTTCGATCAACAGCTTTGTCGATGCGATCGATGACGGCGTCTTTGACGGAATCAATGTCGCCCAGATGGTCGGTTGTATGACGATGGGGAATCCCGCCATCGATGGATTCTCGGTCGCTCAGCGCTTGGCCAGGAAGATGCATGGCACCTATTCTTCGATCAATTCGCCATTATTCGTCAAAGGCAATGAAGTATACAATTACCTGATCAATGAGCCTATGATCCATGATGCTCTGCTGAAAGCCAGCAAAGTCGATGTCTGCATCAACGGGATCGGTTCGATGAACGATGTCCGTAATGCGGTCCATCAGTCAGGATACTTCGACAGCTACAACCTCAGCCGTTTCAAGGACAAAGGCGCAGTCGCTTCCTTTTCCGGAAGATACATAGGCATGGATGGCGAAGAAATCGAGGTCGAGAATATTCATTCGATTTCGGTTCCTCTGGAGGATGTCAGGAAGGTACCGCTATCCATCGTCCTCAACGCAACGGCAGAGAAAGCCGAAGCGACGCTGGCAGTCCTCAATGGCGGCTATGCCGATATCCTGATCGTGGATGAGGCATTGGCCGAGAAACTGCTTGATTCGGTGAAGAAGTGATCTCACTTCTTTTTTTATTTTAAGGTATCATCCAGGACGATAATTCCTTTCGTCACTTCTCCGGAAATCATCTTATCGAAACCTTCACGCCAGTTTTCCAGCGGACAGAGATAGGTCGCGATCTTTTCCGGAACGACGGTTCCTTCCTTCATCAGCTGGATCGCTTTGACCCAGGAAGACGGTTTCTGGGAACGGGAACCGACATAGACGATCTCCCGATGCAGGATCAGATCGGTCCAGATCGTTTCATGCGTATTCGCAAACACGCCCATCTGAACGACTGTTCCCTTGCGTCGGACGATCTCTAACGCTTTATTCAAGGCCGGTACTGCACCTGAACATTCGAAACATTTGTCTGCGCCGACATTGTCCGTCATCTCCATGACGATTTCTTTGATATCTTCTTTCTGCTGATCGACGCAACGATCCGCACCGGCCTCCAATGCCAGTTTGAATCGTTCTTCGTCACGGGTCAGACCCGCAACGATCACGGTAGCACCCTGCGATTTGGCAACCTGGGAGACCATTTGGCCGATAGCACCTGCGCCAAACACGACACAGACATCGCCTGGCTGTACGTTGCCTTTTTCAATGACGGAATGGACTCCGCAAGCCAAAGGTTCTGTCAGAGATGCGCTGAGCAGAGACACGTTGTCCGGCAAAACATGGACGGATTCTTCACGGGATACCAGATATTCCGCCATGGAACCGTTGATATGCGTTCCGATCCCCTGACGGTTTCCGCAAAGGTTATAATCCTTGCTCTTGCACATCGGACAGACGCCGCACGTCTTGAATGTGGTCTCTGAAGTGACCCGGTCGCCAACCTTGATTTTCTTGACGTCCGGACCTACTGCCGTAACGATTCCGGAGAATTCATGTCCCAGGACGACCGGAGGCTTGGTGCTTCCGTAACTGCCCTTGAACGCATGAAGATCCGTTCCGCAGATTCCTGAATAAGCGATCTTGATCTTGACAAGATCCCCTGTTGCTTCTGGCTCTGGAATATCCATATATTCCATATGGTCATATCCGACTTCTGTTTTCACTACAGCTTTCATATTTATGCCTTCTTTTCCTTTACAATTGTTCTGTACACTGAAAAATCGCTCACAAGATAATTATAAGAGTTATGTTTTTTTAATGTCAATAAAAATAATGTAAGCACTTTCTTTTTACTTTTGTAAAAGAGTATTTGACAATTGTTCAAGATTTCACAATAATAAAAATATATAGAGAATTATTACACCTATCATAGAAAAGGAGGTCTTGATGGATAAAAAAATCTATTCTGAAGAAGAGATCAAGGCAATAGCCAATTCGATCCGTAAGCAGATCCTGGGTATTGCTTTAAAATCGGGCGGATGCTACCTCGCTCAGGCTTGCTCTTCGGCTGAAATCGTAGCTTCTCTGTACACGAATGTCATGAATCTCGGTCCTTCCAAGGGACTCTGGGAGCCGATTCCGTTCCCAGGTGTTCCGGGACCCGACAACATGGATTACCCGAAAGGCATGATGTACAATGGCGCTCCGGCACCGGACAAGGACCGTTTCTTTGTATCGTGCTGCCACTATGCTTCGGTCATCTACTGCGCACTGGCAGCGACCGGACGTATCTCTCCTGACTGCATGGACAAATTCAATGTCGATGGCTGGAACATGGAGATGATCGGTGCGGAACATTCTCCGGGTTTTGAAAACACAGCCGGTTCTTTAGGTCAGACGATCTCGATCGCCGGCGGAACCTGCCACGCCCGTAAAAGAAGAGGCGATACCGGAAAGTGCTTCGTCTTACTCGGAGATGGCGAACTGGCAGAAGGCCAGACCTGGGAATGCATCCAGGCTGCCAGCTACTACAAACTTGACAACATGATCATCGTCATCGATGCGAATGGCCAGCAGGTCGAAGGCAAGATCGAAAACCAGATGGGTCTGGAACCTCTGATCCAGCGTTTCGAATCCTTTGGCACAAAAGCTGTCGAAGTCGATGGACACAACATCACCGAATTCTGCAAGGCATTCGAAACACCGCACGAAGACAAACCGCTGGTCGTCATCGCACGTACCAAAGGTACTACCGGCATCAAGCCTCTGGAAAAACGTTGGCCATTCCTGCACTTTGTAAGGATCTCGGCAGCGGAAAAAGAAGAATACCAGAAGATCTACGACGAGATGTAGGAGGAAAATAAAATGAAAATCGAAGTCAATACACATGAAAAGAATATCCTTCGTCTTGCTGAAGAACATCCTGAACTGGTCGTGCTTTCTGCCGATCTGGGAACTTCTTGCGAAGTAAAGAAATTCAGAGCCGATTATCCTGACCGTTATTTCACGATGGGTATCGCTGAACAGAACATGGTCTCCTGGGCGGCAGGTCTTGCAAGAGAAGGCTACAGACCATTCATCCATACTTTTGCGGTATTCGAGTATCGTAGAGTATTGGATCAGGTCGAAATGTCCGTGGCATATCCGAACCTGCCGGTGGTATTTGTCGGATTTGTTCCGGGTATCACCACACCGGGTGGCGTTTCCCACCAGTCTATCAATGATGTCGCAGTCATGCGTTCCGTTCCGAATATGGCCATCTTCGATGTCGGCGATGCAACCGATATCGACTATGTCCTTGATTTGGCATACGACTACAACGGTCCTGTCTACATCAGACAGTTACGTAAAGAAGTACCACGTCTGTTCCCTGCGGATGAACCGGTCATTTTCAATCGGGCGAGAGTCCTGTCCGAAGGCGATGATGTCGTGATCCTGTCCTCTTCGATCTGCACGGAAGAAGCGATGAGAGCGACTGCCGTCCTGAAGGAAAGAGGAATTTCCGTCACCCATATGCATGTAACAACATTGAAACCATTCACCGATCCGACCATCGTCGAAGCCATCAGCAAGGCAAAATACGGTGTCGTCACGATCGAGAACCATCTCGATATCGGCGGTTTAGGTTCCGCTACGGCAGATCTGATTGCCGAACACGGCTTAGGCAAGCGCCTGGTCAAGATCGGTCTGAAAGGCTACGCCCATGGCGCATCCAAGATGTATCTGATGGAAAAATACGGCATCAATGCGATGAACCTGGTTAAAGCAGTCGAAGACCTGACCGGAAAAGATCTCAATATCAAACAGAGCGATCTCGAAGAAGTACGTTTCGTCGACTTCCTGGAAGTCTGATATGAGTTACAAGATGTGCGTGTGGGACCTGGATGGCACGCTGATGAACACCCTTCCCACACTGCACTACTACAACAACCTGTCTCTGCAGCATTTCGGTTTCCAGCCAGTCGAGTATGAAAGATTTATCGTCCTGATCAAATATCCGTTAGGAAAATACTATCAGGAACTTCTGAAGATGGGTGGCTGTCCCGAGGCAAAGATCGATGTAATCGCCGATGAATTCACGCAATACGATTATGAACAGTATTCTGTGGATCCAACATTTCACATCGGAGAATTCCCCGGCGTCAGAGAAACACTGCACGAACTATGCAGGATGGGGATCCGCAATACCGTACTATCCAACAAGTACGAGGACATCTCAAATGAGATCGTCTCACGCTATTATCCAAGTTTCATCGAAGCAGTCTATGGTCAGAATGCTTCTTCCCCGTCCAAGCCGAAAGTCGGCTGTACCGACAGGATGCACAAAGAATCAGGTTTGAATAAAGAAGAGATCCTGATCATCGGCGATACGGAAGTGGATATGCTGACAGCAAAAAACAATCATTTCCCTGTCGCTGCCGTAACCTGGGGCTACCAGGATGCGGAAGTGCTCAGGCAGTATGAACCTGACTATATGATCGATGAACTTTCACAGTTAATCAATATCATTAAGGAGATAAATCATGTTTAGTGAACAAAAAAGACAGATCATCGAGTATGGCATCCTTCTGGATCGCTATGAGCTCGTATCCCTCACCTGCGGAAACCTGGCGATCCGTATGCCTACAGGCGAGATCCTGATCACGCCATCAGGCCTTGCATATGACAAGATGGTCGAAGACGATGTGATCGTCTGCGATATCGATGGCAATATCATCGAAGGCGAAAGGAAGCCTTCTTCCGACACCCCTGCCATCCTTTACATCTTCAAGAACAGACCGGACATCAACGGCGTAATCCATACCCATCAGCCTTATGCGACAGCGATCTCTCTGATCCCGGGCCTGACTGAATTCAGAGTCTGCTTCACCGGTATGGCAAACACCTGCTGCGGAAATGTGCCGATCGCACCGTTCTCCCCTGCAGGTTCCGTTGAAATGGGCAAGGATGTCATCAAGTACTGCACGACAGCACGTGCCGTCATCCTGTCCAATCACGGCGTCATGACGATCGGTCCATCCCTGAAAGATGCGCTATATGCTGCAGTCTATCTGGAAGAAACAGCGAAAGGCTATCTCGCTGCCAGAGCCTGCTGCCCGGATGGTAAGACTAACGAAATGACCGATGAACAGATCGATCAGATGGTCGAAGTGTTCAAATATTACGGCCAAGGCACTCCGGTCATTCCAACGGATCTGGTGAAAAAATAAATATCCGAAATCAAGTGAAAGAAAACACTGCCTCACGGCAGTGTTTTTATAGCTTCCGTTCCCCAATCAGTATCATCCATCCGTTGCGGTCTGTTTCCTGTATCACTTCGAATCCGTTCTTTTTCCAGAAATGATTCGATTGCGGGTTTTCTTTATCGATTCCCAAACGGATCGTTTGATATCCGAGCTCTTTCAGATAATTTGCTGTTTCACTGATGATCGATGAACCGATCTCTTTTCCCTGATATTCCTTCTTCATCATGAAGAAACCGATATAAACGATATCATCCTGAGGATAGCCATCGATCATATCCATTACTGCGATCAGTTCATTCTTCTGAAAGAAACCGATATAGAATTTGGAAGACAGATCCTTTCCGGGGGGCGTGATATGCATATCGTTCTGGACCTGTTCCCTGTCCGGTTTTGCTTCGCAATACAGATAAAACTGACTGTTTCCCTGACAGATCTCTAAAATATCATCCGTATCGTTTTCATCTAAACGGCGGACATCATAGGAATGACTGAGCCTGGAAATATCGATCATAGATCCTCCCCTTTCATTATACAAAGACAGGGCTGTTTCAGCCCTGTCTTCCCTTTCTTGGCATAACCGATCATTATTCGATCATGATGCGGTTATTGTGTTCGATTTCTTTCTGTACCTCTTTCTTCGGTACGCTTAGCGTCAATACGCCACCCTCGTATTTGCCATGGATCTCATCCGAAGTGATCTCATTACCCACATAGAAGGATCTTGACATCGTCCCGGAATACCGTTCCTGACGGATGATCCTGCCGGCCTTGTTCTTTTCTTCCTCGTCATGACCCTTGTTGGCGGTGATCGTCAGATAGCCGTCATTCAGTTCCACACCGATCTCTTCCTTCTTGAAACCAGGGAGATCGATCACGACATCATAATGATCCTCATGTTCCTTGACATCCGTAAGCATTTCCCTGTTGGAATGCTTGCCATAGAGCTTACGATTCAGCTGTTCCATCTCACGATCCATCAGATCGAACTGATCGAACCAGTCATCAAACAGATTCTCTCTTCTAAATACTTTCGGCATTAACATAGTTGCATTTACCTCCTTTACTTTCATCATTGTTCATATGAAATGAACTATGTATCAGTAAGGGGAATGGAGGGATTGGATCCCAGGTATTGCCTTAAGGAATCTTCTCTGATTTCCTTTACATCTTCGTTATAGTTCTTTCTTTTAGCACTGTCAATAGTTGAGTGCCAAGTTTAGCACTAATTCAGCAATCCCCCACGAGATCCGCAATCATTATGTATTCTTCATCGGTTTCACGGAAGATACGGAAACCTGTTTTCTGATATAATCTGACAGCGTAATTGTCTTTCTGTACGGATAATGAAACCTGAGAATAACCGTTTTCTCTAAGCAATACAAGCATCCGTTTCATTAATGCTGTTCCAACACTTTGATTACGATATTCAGGCAATATCGAAATCGCCAGAGACGGAATGTCATCACCGATATGTCCGTAATCATTCATGATCCTTGTCCAGACAGCACCGATCACTTGACTGTCAGTTTCCGCTAGAAGACAGAAATCAGCCTCTCCTTCGCCGAAATGATCGATATAGACCTGAAGCTCAGGCTGCTTCAAAATCTCTATACCAGGCTTTTCTACGCCTTCTGGAATGAAAATCGCCTGGTATAGGAATTCCTCCATGAGATGATATTCTTCTTCTCTGATCGGTCGTATCGTGAAATTCATGTTTTATCTAAAGCTGACCGGCTGTGATCTTCGAGTATCCATTCTCATACTCTTTCCCCGCATCAAAAGAATCGATTTCTTCTTTCAGAAGATCGCCTTTGGCATCATAACGGTAGTATCTTCCGCCATCTGCGACAAATTCCAGAATGCAGTAATCCTCGTCATCGATCCCTTTCGGATAATACTTTTCATCTCCCTCATTCCAAAGCAGTTCCTTATATTCCCGATCCAGATGGATGACTGCTTCGCCATAGAAACAGATCCCCTCAAATGAACTGTCATCGTTAAAGTACAGACACATATTCGGATCTATTTTAAGACTTTGAATATGTGCAGAACCGGTGTTTGTGGAGATCAGATGCCCGCCTAAACCTTTATGCCACACGCAGAAGACTCTGCGGACATTCTGTCTTCCTTTCTCATCTGTATAGCCGATCGTCGCAAACAGGGAGCGATCGACCAGATTTTTTATTTCATCAAGCGTCATATTATTATCCTCTGATACTCTTATGATACAAAAACAGGATATGTTCTGTCTTGTTTATCATTTTTGGAACCATGTCCCGAAAGAGTGATCTAGTATATAAAAGGGACAGATGTCTGTCCCTAATTGGATTTGATTAAATAATAGTTATGTATTAGTTATGCTTCTTTGTTAGAAAGATAGCCAATGCACATGCGCCTAACAGACTGATGAGATGATATGAAGAAGGTCCTTCGATGCCTGTCTTTGGTACATCGAATGGAACTGGTGTAGGTGTAGGAGTAGGCTTTTCTATCGGAGTCCTGTCATAGACTGCAGTATAGGTTGCATCGCCTTTTACTTCTGTTATCTCCTTGTTCCATCCTTTAAAGGTATAGGTATAATTGTCATCTGATTGTTTTGTAGGAGTGTCTCCTTCATATTCTGGAGTTTCATAGACTGGTGTCTTCTTTTCCTGAAGGACAGTACCGTCATCATTGACGAACTTTACTGTATAGGTCTTGGCGATGATAGCTTTTGGTGCGATGTTGCTGTCCTTATCTACAACAGCGTTTCGTTCCTGTTCAAAAATTGTTTTAGGCTTAATATCACCTTCTTCAGGTTCGATGATCTCGACACCATCCAGTTCAAAATCTTTAGTAGCGACCATGGCATATCCTGCTGCTTTGGCACCGCTGTCTGTGGTATCAGACGAAACGTAGCTGTCTCCGCTGATTGATATTTTATTATCATAAGATAAAATACCGAACCTGCTGGCGGTCACATCGACTTTGCTGTCGGTGATTATGACAGTTTCATAAAAGATGCCGTCATTATTGGCTGAAACGGTGACTGTGCTGTTATCGATGTGCAGAGTGTTTGCGCCGTTAATACCATATTCACAGTTTTCAAATGTTACTGTTGTATCCTTGATCGTGATGCCGGATTCATTATCCGCAATTCCGATTTCTGATACATCTGATACAGTAAGACTGCCGTCTCCGGTGATTACAGTAGGTGTCATAATGACAAATATGCCATCATATGCAAGTTTGTTTCCGATTCTGTTGCTTCCTTTAAGGGAAATGGTAAGCGTACCTCCCAAGGAATCAATATAAATACAGCTTCTTTTGTAGGCATTAGTTATATTCGCGTTATTGAGAGTCAGAGTCTTGGTTTCAGGATCATAAGTCCAGCCTTCTGTCTCGTTGCTCAGGTATTTGCTTCTGACCTGTTTGCCTCCGACCCAGAGAGGATAGGCTTCATCGAAATTTGCGACAAGCTTGCGGTTTCCCGTCACCTTGAATTTATAAGTGCTGTCTGTGCTGACTTCGTTTCCATCCTCTGTCCAGTTGACAAATGCATAATTTTTGTTTGCTGTGGCAGTAACGGTGGCTTCGCTGCCTTCCTCATAGGTATTGCCTCCCGTTACGCTGCCTCCTTCTGTCGGATCGGCGGATACCTCGATATTGTAATCGACGATCGTTACGGTGAAGGTGATCTTCTTTATCTTGCTGATGCTCAGGGAGGAACCCTCAGTATGGTTCTCTATTGAAGGGTTTTGCCCGTTTTCCCAGACCAGCTGTACATTTCCATACTCTCCTTTCTTTGTCCATTCGGTGTTATCTCCGAGGTCATGAAAATTTATTGTGTTTTCGCATAGTATCTCGATTTTCGTGATGGAACCTACAGAGGGGCTGAAGTCTATGAATCCGCCTAAAAGTACTATGTCACCATCATATAACGTACCTATAATAGCAAGAGACTTTACGGTGATGCCGCCATTGGAAAAAGTATAAGAGTTTATACCATCTAAATTGATACTGCTGATCACAGTTTCATCCCATACGATCTGATTGGTTGCAGCCTCTGCTTTCTTACTTGCAAAAGGCATGATGCCTATAAGCATCGCTATTACTGTCAGTAGTATTATTATTGTCTTCCTGATCCCGTTCTTCATGTTTATCCACCTCTTTGAAAGCCTTTTGGATATGCGAAAAGAAACTTTGTATCTGTATGCTTTAATTATACATTTCATGGTATTCACTAACAAGAATAACAGACATTCTCAGTCCTTACTGATCCTTCTGAGAGTATAAAAAAGAACCTGTTTTCTTGAAACAGGTTCTTTGAACTATCAATGGTGGAGCGTACGGGACTCGAACCCGTGACCTCATCGCTGCCAGCGATACGCGCTCCCAGCTGCGCTAACGCCCCTTCTCTATACAATAAAATAAAACAAAATCAATAAAAAGTATAGTGTTTTCTATTCAACAGACTTAAGCGATTCTACCATTTCGATATTGTTCAGTCTTCTCTTCATAAACATGAACACCAGCAAAGTAAACAGGATCGTAATCACGAAAGAGATCGAAAAACTGAAGATGGATATATTCATACCAAACATCATCATATCCATATTGATGACATTCATGATGAAATGATGTTCAAGAACACCCAAAGGCAGACCTAAGAGTCCGCCGATCATACTTAAAAGCAGGATCTCTTTGAAGATATAGTTATTGACCTCCATATCATGGAAACCCAGGACCTTCAAGGTAGCGATCTCCCGGATACGTTCCGCGACATTGACCTGGATCAGATTCAGCAGAACGACCAGAGCCAGAGATCCAGCAGCGACAATGATGACAGCAATGATGAAATTCAGCGCCTTCAGCATCGTATTGAACTGATCGATGAAACCGGTAAAGTCCGTCAGTGATACGAAGTCTTCCAGTCTCCTGGTATCTTTGATCAGTTCTTCCCGATTATCGGAAGATACCGCAATCGTGTTGCAGTGAACGTTCTCGCCGAACGTATCTTCATAATAGGATTCTGAAATAAACATGTAGTGCTGGAAATAGAATTCGCAGATCTTGGCGACTTTCGCCTGTCTCTTGAGTCCGCTCATCGATTCGATCGTGACATAGTCTCCTTCTTTGATATGATGGTTGATCGCAAACTTCTCCGAAAGGATGACCCCGCTGTTATCCAGTTCGATCGGCGTCTTCCGGTCTTTGCTGTTTAAGCCTAAGACGGACTTGCTTTCACGGGCATCAAAGACTTCGACCGTCAATGTGTCATCTTCTCCTTCATTCAGATATGCCTTGGAAATATAAGTCATAAAAGCGACAACTTCTTTGTTGTTCAGATTCTCTTTCAGGATCTCAATGTTTTCATTCAGATGATGATCGCTGTCCAACGTGATGTGATAATCATAGGCAAAGATCCTTCCATACTGGATGGCAACGACATCGGAAATGGAATCACGGATACCGAAACCTACCACCAGAAGACCTGTGCAGCCTGCCACGCCGATGATGGTCATCAGGAAACGGGCTTTGTAGCGGAAGATATTGCGGGCGGTGATCTTCGAAGTGAACGGAAGTCTCTTCCAGATAAAAGTGATCTTCTCCAATAGAACACGTTTCGAACTCTTCGGAGCTTTCGGACGAAGAAGCGATGACGGCATCTCTTTCATCGTGCTGCGCGCAACCAGATACGTCACGACGCTCATAAGCAATGCGAATGCAGCAATGCAGATCAGGACATATTGCCAAGGATAATACAGATCGATCGGCGGCAGGTCATACATCAGACGCCAGGTCGCATAGATGACGGTAGGAAAGATCAGCTGACCGAACAGGATGCCTAAGATGCTACCACTCAATGTCGCCAGCAACGCGTATACGACATACTTCCCGATGACCTGTCCTGAAGAAAAGCCCAGCGCCATGAAAATGCCGATCTGCGAACGCTGTTCATCGATCAGCCTGGTCATGGTCGTCATGCATACCAGTGCCGCTACCAGGTAGAAAAGGAAGGGCATCGCGTAGCCGATCGCCGACATCTGTTTGATCGTATTCTTGTACATATACGAAGAATAATGCGAATCCCTGTCTAGAATAATCCAGGAAGCATTAGGCAGTTCTTCCAGTTCATCACTCGCTTTATTCAGTTCGCTCTGTGCTTTCTCTATTTCATCATTGAAATCCATCAGGGCTTCATTGTATTCCTTCAGCCCCCGCTCATATTCTCTCTTGCCTGCTTCCAGCTTCGCTTTGGCATCTTCCAGCGCTTTCTTTCCCGCTTCCGCCTGTTCCTTCCCTGCTTCCAGCTGTTTCCTTGCGGACTGGATCTGAGCTCTCGCTTCATATAAAGTCCTGAGCTGGATGAATGCCTTTTCAACGGATCCGTTGAACTGATCATCGATTGCTTTCATCATCTCTTCCTTGGATTGCTCAGCGATCTCACCTGCATTATCTGTATAGTTTTCCAACGTCTGATCGATGACCGCATTACGCACTTCCAGACTCTGACGTTCCAGTTCCAGAGCTGCCGCCTGTTCCACATAATCCTCTGCTGTAGTATCCAAAGCAGCCAGTTGCGCATCGATTTCAGCGATCCTGGCAAGGTTTTCTTTCTTTTCCCTGTTCAGTTCTTCCGTAAACTTTTCATTATAGTCTGTCGCGTCAAAATTGTTTTCCTTCAGAAGGATATATGACGTATAAGCCACCGATACTTCCGTATATAACGAATCAAAATCCATTCCTGAAGCTTCTTCTGCCTGTCTGATCCCCTCTTTGAGAGAAGCCTCATTCTGATCCAATATTCGTTCATTCGCCTCAATTTCCGCCAGAGAAGTCTCCAAAGAAATACGATTCGTATTCAGCAGGCTCTCATTGACGATCAGCTCGATATTCGCATCCTCCAGCTTCTGTTTCGCTTCCTGAAGTTTGGTTTCTCCTTCGCCTTTCTGTTTCTCAAATTCGTTCTTCGCATCATTCAGTTTCTTCAGATTCTCGTTATAGATCTTATCCCGCAGATAAGACTGCTGATGATTCTTCGTCGATTCGATTGAGCCTGTCAGAGTATCCACATAATTCTTATATTCTCCGGTATAAGAAATGTAATTTTCCGTTCCTTTCAGTTTCAGATAGATCGAAGTATAGTAATCAAAAATGAAATTATCATTCGGTATAAACAGAACGCCATCCAGTTCCTGATTCTCACAGTTGGAGGAACCCATAAGTTTGGAGATATAAGCCGGAGACTTGCAGGTACCGACGATCGTAAATGAATCGTTCTTGAGATGTTCCTTGATGTCTTCATCATTCAGGAACGCGCTCACCTTCTTCCCGATCAGCCTTGAGGCGCTTTCCACGCCATCTCCCAGAATCAGCGCTTCCCTGTCATTTTCAGGCATCCTGCCTTCCACCAGTTCGATCAGATTGACTGTCCGATCGATCTCCTCAAAACGGAACACATAGACATCTCCCTGAGAGATCCTTCCATAGGCATCGACCATCTTCGAACCGAAGACATATTCCACTTCTTCATTCCTGCGCAACGCTGAGATATCTTCGCTGCAGAAACCGTAGCTGGAATACAGCTGGAGATCTTGGAGACGATCCTTGTCATTGTAATGATCGACACTTTCCCTTAAGATCGTTCCATTGGAAAAAAGGCCCATCATAAAAGATGAGGAAACAAGAACGATCATAAACAGCGAAAAGAAACGATTGAAAGTGTTTCTGATCAGCCGAAAGGTATCTCTGTTAAACATCAGTATTCAATTTCCTCGATATCGACCGGGGTATTACGGAAGATGTTGATGACTTTCCCCGACTTGACCCGGATGATCTTCTGAGCCATTCTCGCAAGCGCCTGATTATGTGTGATCATGACGACTGTGATGCCGTTCTTATAGCACATATCCTGCAGGACCTTAAGGACCTGTTTCCCTGTCACATAGTCCAGCGCTCCGGTCGGTTCATCGCATAAGAGAAGTTTCGGATTCTTGGCAACCGCCCTGGCGATCGCAACGCGCTGCTGTTCGCCTCCTGAGAGCTGGGAAGGAAAGTTGTTCATACGTTCTTCCAACCCGACCATCTTTAATACAAAAACCGGATCCAAAGGATCTTTACAGATCTGCAACGCCAGTTCAACATTTTCCTTGGCAGTCAGGTTCTGTACCAGGTTATAGAACTGAAACACGAAGCCGATATCATAACGGCGGTAATCGCAGAGTTCTTTCCGATTGAAATCCGTCACATTCTTTCCATCGAAATAGACAGAGCCGCTCGAGGCTGTATCCATCCCGCCTAGGATATTCAGGATCGTCGTCTTGCCTGCGCCGCTATCGCCCAGGATAACAACGAATTCTCCTTTTTCGATATCAAAGGAAACGCCATCCAGCGCTTTGATCTGTACCTCTCCCATCTGATAGATCTTGGATACGTCTTGAAATGAAATAAAACTCATAGGCACTATTATTATATAATGAAACAGGACCTGAGCAGGTCCTTTTTCTTATGAATCATGTAAAGATCGGTCTATTGCGAATGCTGACACTTCAGCAGCTCTTCATAGAAAGAATACGGCACAAGCAGATCTCCACGTCCTGTCCCCAGTTCAATGCCCGGTTTGGTCGTGCCATGGAAATCGGAACCTCCGCTTTCTTTCAGATCGAAACGTTCCGCCAGCATCCTTACCGTTTCGGACATGTCTCTGGTGAATTCGGAATAGCGGGTTTCGATCGCATCGAGTCCCGCCTCTTTGGCCTGCGGCAGGAATTCAAGAAGTTCTCCTTCCGTAAGATTCAGTAAAGGATGTGCCAGAATCGCCACTGCACCGCAAACCTTGATGAAGTTGATCGCGGCTACCGAAGTGATCCGTTTCGCAGGTTCATAGAAGCCGTTCCCTTTTTTCAGGATCGTATCAAATCCTTCGGCAATCGTCTTAAGATAACCTTTTGCCACCAGCACACGGGCGACATGCGTACGATTAAATTCATCTGCATCCGTCAAGGCCGCCGCTTCTTCATATGTGACCTCATAGCCTGCTTTCTGTAGATTTTCGATCAGCTTATAATTGCTGTTACGCTTGGCAATGACAGCCAGTTCCATAAAGTCTTCGATTTCCTGCCAGTCCTTTTCCTGAAAGAAGAGACCGACAATGTGGACTTCCTTCTCTCTCCATTCGGTCGTAAACTCGCAGCCAGGGACTGTGATCACATCGCTGTGGCTTCCGGCTTCCATGAATTCCTTCAAACCGCGGGAACTGTTGTGATCGGTCAGTGCCAGTGCCGAAAGACCTTGCTTCTCAGCAAGTCTGACCAGTTCTGTCGGTGTAAGCGTTCCATCCGAGAAATTCGAATGGGAATGCAGATCGCAACGTTTTTCCATACAATCTAATAATACTCTTATTTATTGTTTTTAAAAATATAACTATCTGTCTGTAAACAGGAGATCGAAATCACAGTACCAGTCGATCCCATCGATCTGACCCCAGTCAAGGGCCTGCCAGATCTGATAATCTTTGTCGTAGCTTGGCCAGTCGGTGTATTGCGCCAGCCAGATCGGATGATTCCCGGCATTCGGCCATACCGCATTGAGATAGTACTTGCTTCCATACAACATGCTTTCATAGCCTCTGGCAGTGACTTCCCGTTCAAAGACATTGTAGAGATATTCCAGATCGCGGAAACTCATATGATAGCGCTGGAAATGATCGAAATTCTCCCAGTCGAAAACAATCGGCAGTTCCAGCTTCGTATCGCCCAACGCTTCAAACATCTGTTCCAAGGTCTGAAGCAGATCCTCCTCGTTGCTGTCATAGCAGAAGAGATAAATGCCTGCAGGCAATCCCGCTTCTTTGCAGCCTTCGAGATTCCGTTCAAACTGTTTATCGATCGTCAGCTTCCCTTCGTGAGAGAAACCGATACGCATGATCACGAATTCGCATCCCGCTTCTTTGATGGCCTCAAAATCGATCTCATCCTGCCATTCCGAGACATCGATGCCAAGCATCCTCCCTTCTCCCGTATGCTCTTCTTTGAACGACTCAAAAGGATAAGCATAGTCATCCGTTTCTTCCCAAGGGATCTCACTGACGACCTGAACAGTCAGGTTCCAGTCTGTCGTATTTCCTGAAGAATCGGTAACCGCAACATAGAGAGGATAATATCCCAGTCTGTTCGTATTGACATGTCCTTTGACGGTCAGGATCGGATCAGGATCCGCATTATCTCCATAGCTGATGATATCCATGATGTTGAAATCATCACCCTTCATGATCTTGGCTCCGTTTCCGCTTCTGAAAACTAGAGGAGCCTCAAGATCTTTTATCACGACTTCATAGGAAGCCTGAGATGCATTTCCGTAATCGTCTTCCGCTGTAATACTGACGCTATAGGTTCCTGGAAAAGTCGGATCATAATCGGTTTCGCAGGTGAAAGAACCTTCGTTGACTCTGATATTCTGTGCCATGTCGTCAAAGGTATAAATATCTCCTAATTCTTTATAGACTGTATTGTTTTCAATAACGATCACAGGGGGCGTGGTATCGACGACTTCATAGGAGAATACGACGTCTCTTTTAAAGAAGCCTTTCTTGACCACGTAATGAAAATACTGTATGCCTATTTCATTGGTATAAAGTGTATTTCTCTCAGGAGTGACAGCGCCATTGCTTCTGTCGATGAAATCTTCCGCCCGATAGATCACTCCCCTCTCCAGGATCCGATCCTCAGTAAAACGGATCGAAGGCCTGAACAAAAGGATTCCTGTCATCAGCAGCACGATGAGAATGATATTTATAGGGTGAAATATGATTTTTCTCAAACGATCTTTCATTGACTTATTTATTTTATTTTACTATGCCTGAGATGATAATGTGCAATTAACATCTGTGGCATAAGTTAGTGCTTTATTATGACAGGATAATAATGATAGTATGAAGATAGGATTCCTATATCCATATCATCAGGAGGACATCATGTCTGATTTCTACAGAGAATACCTTGAGCCTATGCTCAGAAAAACAGCCAATGTCATGGAAAACACACCGCATATGCAGGATATCGTCAACGGAACGATGCCGATGGAGAAATTCCGTTTCCAGATCATGCAGAACTATCAGTATCTGATGGATTACCTGCGCACCTGGTCGACCGCACTCGCCAAATGCGAAGACTATGAACAGATGAGCGATCTGCTGGTGATCATCAATGATATCTATGCGGGGATCAATCATCACCGCCATTACTGGAGCCAGTTTATTGGGGTCACTCCGGAAGAGATGGATGCGACGATCGAAGCGGAAGGAAAACGAAGCTATACGGCATTCCAGTCGATGGTCGCACATACAGGAACACTGGCGGAGCTGGTCTGTGCCGTCTTCCCTTGCGGGATCATGTATACCTATTTCGGCGAAGATCTGCTTCCATTGTGCAAACTGCCGGAAGACAACGTCTTCTACCAGTGGATCGCCTACTATGCAACCGACAAATACAAACAGGAAGCAGCCAATAAAGAGGCAATGATCAACAAGTACTGTGCCAACAAGACCGATAGAGAGATCGCCAAACTCCTGGAAATCACTGCGGATGCCTGCAACTATGAGATCCTGCAATGGACAGAACTCTATGGCAAGATGAAGACCTGGCCTCTGGAAGAGATTTTTCCGAAGAAATTCACGACGATCAAAGAATGAGTTTCTATCTTCAATAAAAATATATGCTATGTAAAACAGGACCTTAAGGTCCTGTTTCTGTCGTTTATCTGTACTGTGTTTACTTCTTCTTCTCTATGGCATGGATCTCTGTGCCATTCAGGATCCGCTTGATGTTGACACGGTGCTTATATGTGATCAATGCGGCAATGGCGACAAGAATCACAATAATACCGATACTGGCTTTATTGTAGATGTAGTAAAGCGGCACGATCGTGATCGCTGTCAGCGTTCCGACAACGATATAGTTGGTCACATAAGTCAGAAGCGCGACGATCGCCATGACGATCAGTGCGAACTTCCAGTTCAGTCCCAGCAGCATGCCGATATAGCATGCAAAGCCTTTGCCTCCGTGAAAACCCATATAGAACGGATAGATATGCCCAACGATCGACATCGCTCCTGCCAGAAACGGAATGATCTCATCGTTAGGGAAGAGATAGCTTGACAGTTTCATGGCGATGATCGTTTTCAGAAAATCGCAAAGACAGGTGAATATGGCATATCCCCAGCCGAGATTGACCTTGATATTGCTGGCGCCGGCATTCATGCTTCCCCTTTCGCGTATGTCAAAACCTTTTGCCTTTGCAATGAAATAAGCCGTATTGATACTGCCTAATAGATAAGAAATAAGTGAAGTATAGATATAATTCATAAATCTATTATAAGACTTTTATTCCATTTGGATCAGATGATCGAAATATGATAGATCAAGGCATCTTCCGCTTCTTCGCCAAGCAGCAGTCTTACAGCCTTTTTATAAGCCTCCAACTGTTCCCTGTAATGTTCCGCCAGCCCTTCCTCGTTCCGGTTGGTTTTCCAGTCGATAATATGAAGCCCGTCATCTTTTCTATAGATCAGGTCGATGATTCCGTTGTAGATCGTATCTTCCTCCCGATAGGTAAAAGGTACTTCGGAGTAGACTTCATCGGCATCCAGCAATACAGGAAGGATATTCTGTACTGCTCCATTGATCTGCGGATATCCGCCATGATGCATGATCTCGTAAACGGATTCCAGTCTCTTTCTGAAAGATCCCTCATATCCCTGCATCTCGCTGATCAGATATTCCGACAGGATGTTGTTGACGATATCTTCCCTGGAGAGTCTGCCTCTGGACATAAGCATCATTTCCATCAGCCTGTGTACCATTGTCCCGATCAGCGTCGAATAGGTCTCATCCGTCGTTTCGATGATCCCTTCGTTCTCCAAAGGATCTTCGCTGATCTTTGAAGAAGATTTCAATGTGCTTGGACTGATTTTTCTATAAGTCGATTCTTTCCTGATCTTTGTGGTTTCTGTCTGTTCATACAAAGCGGCAGGATCGACGCTTTCATGTTCAGGCTTGCGGTAACAGGGATTCTCTTTCACGACATCCAGGATCATGCGATCGCTGATATCGGAATTCTTATTCAGCAGTTTCTCTCTCAGGACCTTCCATTTGCTTCCGCTTGCCTGAGGCTTGCCAGTTCTTCCAGCCTGTTTGGCATTGTTGATGATCAGGACGTTTCTTGCTCTGGTTGCCGCTACATAAATCAGACGGTCATTCTCTTTGGACAGACTTTCTTTCTCATCCGCTTCCTGCTGCTTGTGCTGAGCCGTATCGATGATGGAATAGGATCTTCTGTCATCGGACAGTTCATTGATCGAAATGACATAGCCATTTGTCAAAGCGTTTCCTTCTTCATCTTCGACATATTCGATCCGGACATCCGCCTTGCCGCTTTGAGCTGCGGCTTTTCCCAGAATGACGATCGGCGCTTCCAGGCCTTTGACTTTATGCAGATTGGCAACATGAACGGCATTTTCGTCTTCCTTGAGACTGAGACATCTTTCCAATCCGGATTCTCCGCTTAGAAGTTCATCGAGATATCCAATCGCATCCTCATAGGTGACGATGTTTCCGCTTCTTTCTTCACCCCGGATCAGTTCAAGCGTATAGTAAACGATTTCCATGCCATCGCTTGGAACGGATTCATAGATCCTGTAGTCATCGATGATCTTTTCGAAGAGTGAAGACGGCGTCAGCACAGCGATCGTTTCTGCAGTCTTTGCGAGTTTTCCGAGCGCTTTGCCTATATCGCTGTCTGAATACTCTTCTGTGAGATCCAGCCTAATCTCATGGTCTTCTGTCTTATATTTCGTAAGATCATTCTCATTGAAGCCGAAGATCGGCCCATACAGCACAGCGACCAGCGAGATCGCATCCTGAGGTGTCGTTACCGACTTATAAATATCCATGATCGCTTTCAATGCCTCACATTCTTCAAACAGTACCTTTCCTTCGACACGGATCGGAATCTCTTCTTCATTGAATTCAGCGATACACGAAGCGATCGGACTCTTGCTGGCGAAAATGATCATGAAATCCTTGAACATGACCGTTCTCAGTTTTCCGTAATCATCCCTGCTGCTGTCTTTCTCCATGATCCGATAGGAAGGATTGTCCACCAGTGATTTGATGATTTTTGCCAACTGTTTTGGATCATTCATTTCCGGATGATCCGCAAGCAGTTTTCCATTGTAGGTTTCATAGACATATACACCGGAGAATTCACCTGCATCTTCCGGGGAATCGGTGTTTTCGATATTCTTGTATGCGCTCTGATCTCTTGTATCTTCCGGCATCACACCTTCAAAGACATCGTTAAAATAACGTTTGACCACATTCCTGGACCGGAAGTTATTCACAAGATCGATGACTTTGCCTGCACCATTCCTGAATAATTCCCTGATCTGGATATAAGATGATACATCGGCGCTGCGGAATCGGTAGATCGACTGTTTCGGGTCGCCTACGATGAACAGAGAGCCCGGCCTAGGTTTGCATTTCTTCCAGTTGGATTCTTTCGGATTCTCTGCTGCAAGATGAAAAAAGACTTCAGCCTGCATCGGATTGGTATCCTGGAACTCGTCGATCATGAAATAGCTGTGGCGCTGATAGATATAGTCGATCAGTCTTCCCTCGTTTCGATCCGCATCTTTCTGCAGCATGTTTCTCAGATAATAGAGATAATCAAAGAAAGTGAATTTTCCGCTTTGCCGCATTTCTTCTTCCAGAGGTCTGACACAGGCAAGCAGGAAGGACAGGGCCTTGTAGTATTTGTATTCCCTCAGTTTCGGGATCAAAGCATCCTTGCTGTCTTCATCAGCGATATTCAGGACTGTATGACCATCCTGTTCCCGAATGAAACGCTCCGTGGTGAATCCCAGTTCCTTTGGACTTGCGGCATAGGAAAGTCTGGAAATGTCTCTCAAAGCTCTTTGCACACCGGTGTAATTGTAGTGCCAGCCTTTATGCAGAACCGTGCTGGCATCGATGTAAGCTTCGATCGGATCTCTGGTATCGGAGGATCCCAAAGAGTTTGTCAGCTTCGAAAGATCCTGATTGAACACATCAAGGATTCTGATCATGGTTTCACGGTCCTCTTCCAGGAAAGGATATGGAGCTGCATCGCTCTGTTTCCGGTAGACAAATGTCGCATTCCTGCGGTCCATGATTTCCTTGATCAGCCGGATAAAAACATCTTCCGCATTCCAGAACAGCATTCCGAAATGTCTGGCTTTTTCTTTCAGTTCTTTTCCGTATTTTCCGGACCTGATATCAATATAGAACTGACTGTAGATCTCTTTCTCTTCTTCCTCGCTGACCAGCCTGGCATCGCTTGGAATATCGGCTTCACTTGGGTGTTCGGAAAGGATCATATTGCAGAATGCATCGATGGTTCCCATGAAACAGAGATCAATGCCGGCCAATGCTTTCCGACATCTTTTCGCTGTTTCTTCCGTTGGTTTCAAAAGCTCATGATCCGATCCTTTGAAGTCTGTAGGAATCCTGCTTCGTTCGATCAGACGTTTCTGAAAACGTTCGTAGAATTCATTTGCCGCAGCCTTGGTAAAAGTGATGGTACAGATCTTCTCTACCGGAAGACCCTTCTCAACCATCGATACCATTCTCTCCACAAGCATCGTCGTCTTGCCGGAACCCGCTCCGGCTTCCACGAAGAGATTGCTGTCGATATCATTTATGATCAATGCGCGTGCCTGTGCGTCTGTCATCTCTTACTCGCTTTCCTCATCTAAGACGATCTTTCCGCAGATGAAACCATACTTGCAGTACTTGCATCGTTCTTTCTCTTCGTCTCTGGTCATCGCCTGCATATCAAAATCGCCTTCTTCCATGCATCTTCTGAATTCCAGCAGTTTCTCCGTAAGCTGGCTCTTGATCTCATCATCATATTTACAGGTGATGATACCCTTATGCGCGTTGAATCTCAGCATCCTGTATTCGCAATGATCGACTTCACAGCCCATCGTCTTTTCCACGATATACGCATACATGATGACCTGCAGACAGCTGTCGATGTCATCCTGAAGATGGGCATACAGATCCCGTTCCGTCTTGAAATCGATGATGACTGCCTTCTTATCGTCAGTGAACTCGACCCGATCCGGATAGCCATGGATGGTCACCCCTGAAGCATCATGAAGCGCTTGCTTGTCTTCTTCTTTGAAAGCGACTTCTCTCTGGAATATGTGATCCATCTCCCATCCGTTTTCCATCATTTCTACGAATTCTTCTCTGACATTGCCAATCTTGTCCGTGATCAAAGGAACACTGATATGCATGTATTCATCGAAAACAGTGGCAGAGAATTCAGCGAACTGCTGCCTGCTCATGGGATGCTCCGGCAGATATTCCATCAAAGCATGTGCCAGTGTGCCCTGCTCGGTTGCGGAGATGACTTCATACGGATCATAATCATCCGGCTGAGGGATCTTCAGAAGGTATTGGAAAAGATACTGCTTCTTGCAGTTGAAGAACGTATTCAGCTGTGAAGGAGAATACCCGTTCAGCTTGAAGGATGTTTTCGTATCATTATCGCTTGAAGATACTTGATTCAGTATGATCTCGGACTCGTTGTACGCTTCACCGATCCTTCTGCTTGCTGACAATGCCGGTTCAAAATATGCAACTTTCTCAATCGTTTCATTCAGATCGCTGAATTCTTTCTCAGGACCGTTTTCCAGCTTGTACAGCTCGAAGATCAGACTCGATGCATTGTTGCGTTTCAGCTCAGAAACATTCAAGCCAGGGAAAGACAAATGGATCCCGTTGCCTAACGCACTGGCCAGTTTCACCAGGCTGAACAGATTCTCCCGTTTCTGCAGGATCATCCCCTCCGAAGTCAGGGTCGTATTTCCCAGATCATGGAGATCGCAATCCAGCAGCAATGGGTTTTCTTTCGGGGTTCCCGGGTAACTGATCGATGATAGTCCGCAGATATAGAGCTCATTTCTTAATACGGAACCTGCTTTCTCGATCGGGCAGACATAAAGATGTCCGGGTTCGCACGGCTGCCGGTAAGTCATTTTCTTCAGGATCGTTTCGATCACATCGTCACTGATATCCAATCCGATATCCCTGGCAGTCATCAGTTCATTGCGTATCGTCTTTATAGCCGCTTCATCGAAATGAGCCACGAATTCATTATCCTTTCGGACAATGAGATACTTCTTCAGGAATTCTTCGATCGGCAAAGCCAGTTCATCTGCCACGATTTCGATGCCCGGAAGATATTTCTCCAGTCTGTCATTCCCGTTGATATCTCTGCGGGCAATGGACTTTTTGAAATCCCGAATGATTTCTGCATTTCTTGCTTTATCGTTCGTCAATCTCAGACGTGATACCCGATTCCAGAATTCCGATCTTTTGAATCCCTTTTTTTCAGTACCGGCGAGGGAACGGAACAGTTCCAGATTGAAATACGGACTGCAGATCAGCTGAAAGAAAGGCTTCCAGCCGAAATTGCCTTTACCGCTCCATACATGGTATTGCTGAAGCAGTTTTCCGGGATAGGAATTGATGATGGACAAGCCGTTGCCGAAACAGATCGGGATATCATATCCGGTCGCATAGTCATAGAAGATCTGCGTATAGGTACTGTAGTCTGCACAGGCTACGACACACTGATCCGCTTTCCTGTTGCGATAGATATCGTCAATGATCGATGCCACTTCATTGCTGGAACCGTAACAGTTTTTATAGGAACTGATATGGATCGCTTTCTCTTCAGTTTCAAACAGATCAAACAGGGATATTTCTGTTTCAGTTCCGTCTGAAAGCTTATGCAGCAGCTCCAGATCCAACGGAAGCAGAGGATACTCTCTGATATGAAGCAGTTCGCCATCAAAGACATAGGCATTCGCTATCACTTCTCTTATCAGGCCGATCGTATCGGTTTTATTCTCATCGTTTAATGCTGTGATATATTTCTCATAGACATCGCAAAGCGCAAGGTTCTTTTCTTTGAAATAACCATTGCCAAACTTTGTGATGATCTCCTGTCTTTCCTCTTTTGCCACAAGCTGCCTGATCGTATTGATCGTTGCATTGATTTTCCGAATATCCGAAAGCTTGCTTGTTCTGAAATAAGGGATCGACTTGATGATCTTGTAATAATAAGCCGGTTCTTCAGTTCTGGAGACAAACTCTTTCTTGGAAAGATGCCCGGAACGCATCAGTGATTCCTGCGCCAGTTCCACCGGAGTCATGATCCGCGTATTGAAAAGTGTCTTGTGATGATACGCAAGCGTTTTGGCTAGATCCAGCGAACTTGGAACGACGATGATTCTTTCTTTCATTGCTTCTTATCTAAAATCAATTCAATTATAACCTTGTGGAAAGGTGATGTAAACTTGATGGAATGTCCTTTGATTGTAACTTGTTTTATAATGGAATCATGATAATGATACTTGCGATCGCGCTGCTTATTGGAGTCTATCTCGTGCTGATCAAGCCTGCCGGACAAAGCAGAAAAGAAAAAATGAAACCATTCGAAGAGGTTTATCTTACCCATCGCGGTTTCTTCAATAACATCGATATCCCGGAAAACAGCCTTCCTGCGTTTGCAAAGACCGTCAGAAACGGCCTGGGGACGGAACTGGATGTACAGCTTACCACTGACAACAGGTTGGTCGTCTTCCATGATGAAAGTCTGAAACGGATGTGCGGCATCGATAAAAAGCTGACGGACTGTTCCTATGAAGAACTGCAGGGATACCCTCTTCTGAATACAGAGGAAAGGATACCTCTCCTGGAAGAAGTGTTGGTTCTTCTGAAACCGGATACGCCTCTGATCATCGAAATCAAACCGGAAGGCGATGCAATCCGTACCTGCGAAGAAACCGTCAGAATGATGAAAGAACGCGATCATCTGTATATCATGGAATCATTCCACCCTGCGGTCGTAAAGCATCTGAAAGATCATCATCCCGAAATCATCCGCGGTCAGCTGGCATATGATATGTTTTCAGACAAAGAAAACAAGCATTCTTTTCTGATCAGCCTGATCTGTACGAACCTGCTGGGAAACATCCTGACAAAACCTGATTTCATCGCCTACGATGTCCACAGCCGCTATAATCCGTCTTTCCTGCTTTGCTCCCTTCTGTATAAAGCGGAATGTGTCGCATGGACAGTACAAAACGAAAATGACCTGGCATATGCACGTAAGTATTGTCAACAGATCATCTTCGATTCTTTCATTCCATCGGATCTTACAGCAATCGATTGATTGCTCGCTGAATCATAATCTCATATTCGGAGCTGTTTCACGATCCGTTTTTTTATATTCTTCGCTAAAGACGCTGTTTTTCTTATCCCAGATCTTTTTGAAGCCTATGGAGCATTTTCCATCTTTGAACGGATATCGGCTCCATCTGTCCAGAAAATCTTTTTCGATTTCAAGCTGATTCAAGCCATCGCTGCTGATCAGTTTCCGTTCCAGAGCATCCCGTTCTTTATAGAATTCCTGCGGAATCTTCTTTCCCAGAAGTTTGCGCTGCCACCCTTCGATCCGATACCAGTACAGACTTTCCCCTTTTTCCTGCTCGGAATGAATGATTCCACCTTTCTTGAAATCATGGACTTTGAATAGCGACAGGCAAGGTCTGCTGCTGCCCGTCACATAGATCCTGATCCTGTCAGGATCGAGTTCTACGACCATCGAAGATGTCGTCTGATCCGCAAACAAGTCTCCGGCATGCATACATACGGAAGAAACGCTGCCATGGCACATCGGATCATCTATACTGTGCTGGCGCAGATTTGCAAACGCATCGTATATGTCGTTCATCCTTCTTCTGCAGGTCATCTGCTGTCTTGAAGAAGCACAAGAGAATGTGGAGAACAAAAGATCGGAATAACGCTTACGGAAATCTGTCTTTTCATCCGAATAGTAATCACAGTCATCTTTGAGCGTCAGACGATTGGAGATCGTTGCGTGTTCATATTTCTTGTATGCCCATTTCTTTCCGGCTGTTTCCAGGACATAGATCTCTTTGCGATCCATGATCAGGAAAGAATTGTCGTAACGGAAGTCCTTGTCGTAGCCGCAGTTTCCGCCCTGGCCATACTTTTCCAGAAGACTGATGATCACCTGCATCGACTCAAAAGCTGTATTTCCTCTTTCCAGACCCAATCTGAGCAGATCCATACCGATCAGAGATTCCTGCCCGTATCTTCCTTTGGTGAACACGGCTTCATTCCCGATGCAGACGCCATGTTCATTGACGCCCATTTCCGCTCCCCACAGCCAAGTCGGACGGGACAGGACCATCGCGTTGGTCTCCTTCACCTGATCGATGCTGATGTAGGTACATTCCAGTTTCTTTCCCTCATGAAAACGGTGTTCGATGAATTCGATGACCTGCGCTTCATTGGGACTGCGATCCGAGTTCTTCGCAAAGATCGCTTTATGTTCATTGATAATCGTTCCAATCGTATCACACATGAGATGTTACCTCGATTCTATTGATAAATCCTGTTTAAGCCGGGACTGTTTTCTTTCAATTCAGGCTGCAGTTCATATTGTTTCATGATGATATCTGCGACCTGTTCAGGAGACAGTGATTCATTGCTGATCTTGAGATGATTCTCAAACCATATTTCATTATCTGTTGAATTGAATCTGTGTTTCGTCTCGCCTTTGATCAGATTCCGATTGCTCCATTCGATATCCTGTTTCGATTTCTTTTTCTCTAATCGATTTGGGGTAATGTTTCTTTTTAATCTTTCCTTCTGACTGGCTGAGAGTTCAATAAAATAAAAACTTCCTCCGGATGCTTCAAATCGTTTCTTAAGATCGTTCAATGCCTCGAATTCTTTCACATCATCAAAATCGATCGCAACCGTGAAGATCATGCTTTCGTTATACTTGAGCGTTGTATCGAATGCCGCTTCTCTGATTCTCTCGTTGAAATCTTTTTGAGCAGGTGTCGCAAAGCCGAAAATCTTATCAGATACTTCGATGGAATCATGGTTGACCATCAGATTGTATCCGGTCCTTTTCTTCAATTCTTCCGCAACGATCATTTTTCCAACTGCCATCGGCCCTGTAATAATCACCAGATTTGCCATGTTTATTCACCTCTTCTATCATCCCCAATATGGGACAACCAGCTGCCAGAGTATCGCTACGAAAACAGACAATCCTATTTCGATTGCAAATTCTTTTTTCTCTCTTTTCAATACCCATAGAGACATCAGCCACAGGATCAGTTCGAGAACATGTGCTATCCGGATTCCCTGAAACAACAGGACTGCCTGAGAAAAAAGGACTCCTAGAATGACAGCCGAGATGATGATTCCAAGCTTACTCTCATCTCGCGCATGCCAGCAGATGCAGGCAAGAAACGGAGATGCAATCGTAAACCCGAACCAGATCATCGCATAATGCAAAGGAAAGAACCCTGCGACCAGCGCTGAATACAGATAGTAGCTGGAAACCATTCCCGCAAAGAATACGAATACATTCAAAGCGGCCCTTCTGGCAGAATCGCTGTAAACGGAAATACAGACCGCTATAAAGATCCATATCCCGAATCTGCCAAGGAAATTCGTGATATCAAGCATCTGCAGCAGCACAGGCAGTTCATTGACTGCAGTCTCATCCAGCATCTTGGAACCGATTCCCATAACAATGCCAAAGATCACAATCAGGATCGTTCTCCCTGTTTTTTGTACCGTAATATTCTTTTCTTGAACCGCTCTTTCTTTCTTCATTCCATATACCCCAAGCATCCTACTGTCGTCTTATATATTATACAAAAACAGGACTTTTCAGTCCTGCAGTTTGTTTGAATGATGCTGACAGCTGTTACAGCTTGATTCCATCGATCTCTTCCGTCAGTTCACAGATCTCATCTATAATGGAACCGATATAGTCGATCGTCGCATTCAACGGTCCATCCGTAGTGATGTCGAAACCTGCGATCCTGGCCAGACCGACAGGATCTTCACTGGCTCCAGCAGCGAGGAATTTCTTCCAGTCCTGCACGGCAGGTTCACCTTCGCTCTCGATCCGCAGCATCGCCTGGGTCGCAACCATAAGCCCTGCACTGTAGGTATAAGGATAAAGACCCATGTAGTAGTGCGGCTGACGCATCCATGTCAGTTCGGCGCCTTCCGGAATCTCGACAGCATCGCCCCAGAACAGTTCCAGATTCCTGCGGAAGATATTGCTCAGAATCTCCGCATTCACGCTGCCGCCATCTTCGATGATTTTATAGACTTCCCGCTGATACCACGCTTCTCTCAGGTGTGTCACGAAATTGTGATAGTAGGTATTGCTGATCTGGCTGGAAAGGACCCAGCGACGGAAGCGCTTGTCTTCTTTCGTGTGCGTCAGATAGTGAGCCAGCAGCAGTTCGTTCATGGTCGAAGGAGCTTCGACCAGATACATGGATGGACTCTGATCATAGAAGGACTGCGCACGGTCACCGTACATGGATTGTCCCGCATGTCCGAGCTCATGGGCAATGGTGAAGACATCCTACATTCTGTCATTCCAGTTGAGCAGGATGAAGGAATTCTGCTGATAGACACCGGAACAGAAGCCACCGGTACTCTTTCCGATATTCCGCGCAAAATCGATCCAGCGTTCCTTATACGCTCTGTCAACCATGTCGACATAATCCTCGCCTAAGATCGCCAGGGCATCCCTGACATACTTATGTGATTCTTCGATCGTGACTTTCGGATCGTATTCCGGATCGACAGCAATCTTCAGATCCGCAAAAGTCATTTTATCAAGAGCGTATTTCTTCTGCAGAAGTTTCGCATACTTGCGCATATGCGGAGCCAGACGTTCGGTGATCACATCGATCTGCCGGTCATACATTTCCCTTGTGACTTTCTGTTCGAATAAGAGACTGTCAAACACATTGTCGAATCTGCGCAGTTCCGACATTGTCTTTTCCTGAGTGACGCAGGCATTATAGGCGGCTGCTGTCGTGTTCTCATATTTCTTTAACGTATCAGAAAACGCACGGAAAGCAGCACGGCGGATCTTGGTGTCGGCTTCCAGTTCATAGTTGTCTTCAAACAATGAATAGCCCAGAGGATATTCCTTGCCATCGACCGTAAATGGGTCGAACGAAATATCCGCTAGCTTCATGGTGTTATAGATCGTATAAGGCAAATCAAACGATCTGCCAAGCGTCGTCAATGTCTTTTCCGTTTCCGGTGACAGCATATGCGCTTTCTTCCTGATCAGATCCTGAAGGTATACTTTGCATCCCTTGGCCAGTTCAACGGCTTTTTTCAGTTCTTTATCCGGAGCCAGCAGGATCTCGCTGTCGACAAAAGCCATCTGGCTTTCCATCCGGATGATCTCATCGCTGACTTTTTCATAACGTTCACGGAGACTGTTGTCGGTATAATCTGCTTCTACCGCCAGTCCTGCATAGGACCAGATCCTGGAAACGACAGGAAGCAGCTTTTCCATATCATCCAGGCATTGTACGATCGTTTCTGCTTTGTTCAAATGGCCTGCATAGGTTTCAACGAATTTCCTGACATCTGTTTTTAACTGCTCCAAGGCATCCCACATCAGTTTCTCATCAGAATAAAGCAGGGACAGATCCCAGGTCTCTTGTACAGGTACATCTTTACGGTTCAATAATTCCATATAACTTCCTTTCTACCCTTGTCGGGCATTGTTTCTGATCTTTCTTTTTTATTATAAAACAGACAGGTCGAAATAAATCGATACGATCCGGAAAAAAGACTATAATAGTATTTAACTATGGATACACTCAAGAAAACAGGCTTCAAGGTTTCAATGATCGGGATCGTTGTGAATACATTCCTTTGTATCATCAAACTGATCATAGGCCACTACAGCAGATCGATCGCTATCGTAACCGATGGTTTTGATAATCTGTCCGATGTTGGCAATTCCCTGATGATCCTTGTCGCTTACCAGCTGGCATCCAAGCCTGCAGACAAGGATCATCCCTATGGGCATGGCCGCATCGAAAACATGCTGTCACAGGCGATCTCACTGATGATCATGACGGTCGGTGTGACTCTTCTTGTTTCTTCCGTAAAAAGGATCCTCGATCCGCAGACGCTGATTCAGGATGGTAGGATCATCATGATGATCATCGCATCGATTCTGATCAAGCTGGTTCTTGCCTGCTACTACTACCGCATCTATGCTTCGACAAAGCTGAGCAGCATCAAAGCACAGGTATCCGATTCTCTTTCGGATACCGCAAGAAATCTGGTCATCATCGTAAGCTATGTCATTACACTTGTTACAGGTGTAAATCTTGATGGCTACATCGGCGTGATCGTATCTGTCATGATCATTTTCAACGGATTCCGTCTGTTCAGAGAGACAAGTTCAGTTCTTGTGGGCAAAGCAGGCGATGAGTCCATGATCAGTGACATCAGCAAGATACTTTCAAATCATGAACAGATCCTTGGCGTCCATGATCTGCGTATCCATTCCTATGGTCCTGCGATCAGCTATGCAAGCGCCGATGTGGAGATCGATGGCAGTCTCAGTTTCATGAAAGTCCACGACCTTCTGGACACGCTGGAAGAACAGATCAAGGAAGAGACCGGTGTCATCATTACGCTTCATGGCGATCCCGTCAGCAGCGATAAGCAGATCAGCCGTTTAAGAGATATCATCAAAGAAACGATCAGCCATCATGACGGCATATCCTTTCACGATCTGCATTACAACGAGAATTTCTCATGCTACCATGTGGATCTTTCGGTTCCTTACTCTTATGATTTAAAAAAGAATGACATCGTGAAACAGATCAGCGATGCCATTCATGAGTATAAAAAGGATATCAATATACAGATCAACGTAGACAGACACTGATCTGTTTTTTTGTGTATCTTTATTCTTTCAGCATTTCTTTCATATAATTGTGCAATATCATTCTTAATTCGTCGACCTGTCCCACATAGCAATGATCGGCTCCCTTGATGACTGCCAGTTTTCCCTGTTCATATCTTTCAGCACATGCTTTGCCATAAGCGATCGGAACCGCTTCATCCTGATCGCCATGGATGATCAGGACCGGTTTGTGATACTTGTCGATATAGTCATCCGTATCAATCATGCGGGCGACACGCATATAATCCGCATTCAGGGTGTTTCCGAAGAAGTCGAAAGAATCCTTCAGATCGTTGAAATCGATGATCTGACCAAAGAAATTGCCTTTTCTGACCGCTACCGGGATATTCACGGCAGGAGACATGGGAATGATGGCTTTGAATACATCAGGCATCAATCCGCCTGCCATGATCGTCAGTAAACCGCCCTGCGAATGTCCGCAAAGATAAAGATCTGTCACATAATCAAGCGTCTTCGCATACCTGACGACATCCAGGATATTGTTCACCCATTTGAATAATGTATGATCCTCGAACGGTCCCTCGCTCTTTCCGTGGCCATACATTTCCACTCTCAAAGCCGCACATCCCATCTCGCAGAATGTCTCCGCTGCAGCAATGATGTGTTCCTCTTCCATATTACCCGTCAAGCCATGTACCACAATAACCATGGGACACTTATCCGTGCCTTCCGGTTTCTGCAGTTTTGCGTGAAGCCTGATGCCATCACTGTTGATATAGAACTCTTCCATATTCCCTCCGTCTTTTCTTATCATATGAATCTGTTTTATGACTACTATAAAATCAATTCTATTGTACAAAAAGCGAAGCTCTGAAATTGTTTCGACAGAGACTTCGCTTTGAAATGCTGATACTTTGAACTGTTATTTGCTGAGCGCTTTCGTGATACGCTCCAGCGCTTCATCAAGTTCCTCATAGGATACAGGAATCGGCGGAGCGAAACGGATCGTATGATCATGGGTCTCTTTGCAGAGAACACCTTCATGGATACAGGCTTTGACATAGTCGAAGGCATCGCCATAGAATTCGACACCGATCAGCAGGCCTCTTCCGCGGATCTCTTTGATATCAGGATTCTGTATCTTCTTCAAGCCATCCATGAAGTATTTCCCTTTTTCACGGGCCATCTTCGGATAATCGTCACGCTGCAGAATCTCAAGCGCTTTGACACCGCAGGCACAGGCTAACGGGTTGCCGCCAAAAGTCGAGCCATGGGAACCCGGAGTGTAAAGGCCCAGGATATCCTCGTTTGCTGCTACGGCTGACAGAGGCATGACGCCACCACCAAGAGCCTTGCCCATGATATAGATATCCGGTTCCACATTTTCATGCCAGCACGCAAACATATCCCCTGTACGGGCAAATCCGGTCTGGACTTCATCCGCCAGGAACAGGATGTTGTTTTCCGTACAGATCTCACGGACTTCCTTGAGCCAGCCATCCGGCGGAATGATGATACCTGCCTCTCCCTGGATCGGTTCTGCCAGGAAAGCGACAGTATTCTCTGTGATCGCATCTCTCAATGCCTGAGCATCGCCATAAGGAATCGTCTTGAATCCCGGTGTGTAAGGGCCATAGCCGTCTTTGGCCAGCGGATCGGTCGAGAAACTGATGATCGTGATAGTACGGCCATGGAAGTTGTTTTCACAGGTGATGATCTCCTGCTTTCCGTTTTCTACTCCTTTGACACGTGTGCCCCAGAGACGGGCAGTTTTCAAAGCAGTCTCGACAGCTTCCGCACCGGTATTCATCGGCAGGACCATGTCCTTTCCTGTGAGTTTCGACAGGCTTTCATAGAACTCGCCAAGATTTTCGCAATGAAATGCGCGGCTAGTCAGGGTACATTTGTCCAGCTGTTCCTTTGCGGCTGCAACGATTTCCGGATGGCGGTGACCGAAGTTGTGTGCCGAATATGCCGACAGCATATCGAAGTACTGTCTTCCTTCCGGATCTGTGACGACTGCGCCTTCAGCTTTTACGATGACGACAGGTTTCGGTGCATAGTTGTGGGCACCGTACTTATTGGTTTTTTCGATGATTTCTTGTGAACTGTACATTCTTTTCTCCTGTTATTTTTCAGACATATATGGATAGACGATCGCTTCTGAAGGATTGAACGTCTCCTTCACGGAATGCGGACTCATCCAGCGAATCATATTGAGTGCCGTACCGGCCTTGTCGTTGGTGCCGGATTGGCGTGAACCTCCGAATGGCTGCTGACCGACGACTGCTCCTGTACATTTGTCATTGATATAGAAGTTGCCCTCTGCGTGCAGAAGCGCTTTTTCCATCATGACAATCGCTTCACGATCCTGAGCAAAGATAGCTCCGGTCAGCGCATATGGAGAAGCTTCGTCGCAGATCTTCAGGGTTTCTTCCAGCTGATCGTCTTCATAGACATATACGGAGAGGATCGGTCCGAAGATCTCTTTGACCATGGACTCGTAATCCGGCTTCTTACATGCGATGACCGTCGGTTCGATGAACCAGCCTTTCGAATCATCACAGTTTCCTCCGATCACGATCTCGCAATCCGGACTCTGTTTCGCACGATCCAGATATTCTTTGCAGCGCTTGAAGGAAGCCTGATCGATGACAGCTGCCAGGAAGGTATCGAAATCCTGAACATCTCCCATCTTGACTTCTTTCATCATTTCTTTCACGGTTGAAAGAACTGCTGGCCAGATGCTTGCAGGAATGAAAGCTCTCGAACATGCCGAGCATTTCTGTCCCTGATATTCAAACGAACCGCGAACCAAAGCGGCCGCCAGCGGACGGACATCAGCGCTCTTATGGGCAAAAATGAAGTCTTTTCCACCTGTTTCGCCTACGATACGAGGATAATTGCGATAGGAAGAGATGTTCTCTCCGATCTGTTTCCAGACACCCTGGAAGACCTCGGTAGAACCGGTGAAATGGAAACCTGCCAGTTCCTTGCGGGAGATGACATATTGTGCGACATCCGTACCGTTGGATGGCACGAAATTGATGACGCCTGCAGGAAGACCGCAGTTCATGAGCAGTTTCATGTAATAGTAGTTTGAAAGCACTGCCGTACGGGATGGTTTCCACACCGCGACGTTGCCGACGATTGCCGGAGCAGTAGGAAGGTTGCCGCCGATCGAAGTGAAATTAAACGGCGTGATGGCACAGATAAAACCATCCAACGCACGATAATCCTGACGGTCCCAGATACCCGGAATGGAAGCAGGCTGATCCTTGAAGATCTCCTGAGCGGACCAGACACCGAAGCGCAGAAAATCCGCAAGTTCCGCAATATCGATCTCGGCCTGGAACACGGTCTTGGATTGGCCAAGCATTGTCGCGGCATTCAGTATCTTGCGGTAAGGTCCGGTAATCAGATCGGCAGCCTTGAGGAAGATCGCGGAACGATGTTCCCAAGGGATTTCTTCCCATGCTTTCTTGGCAGCCAGTGCAGCATCGACTGCCATGGTCAATTCTTTTTCGCCGGCAATCGAACATTCGGCGATCACGTGTCCGTGATCATGCGGCATCGTAACCTTGAAAGTGTTCTCCGTAAAGATCTCTTTTCCTCCGATGATCAGCGGAATCTTTACGACTTCCGCCGACTGACGGACAAGTTCTTCCTTCAGTTCCGCGCGCTCTTTTGAACCGGGCAGATAGCCGCGGAAAGCGTCGTTTTCAGGACGTTCAATGGTGAAATAAGCGTTTGACATAATTCCTCCTTTTATGATTGAAATAAAAAAGAGTCAAGCGTATCTTTTTGTATCATCAGTTCTTTGCGGTCATGAAGGCTGTTCTTTGACCTCCAATCACGTTTTTACCAAATCCATTATATCAAATGCGAAGTCGATTTATTCATTCCGCCAACAAAAAAGCCTTAGAAATAAGGCGATTCATAAATCAGTAAAGATCGTTAAGTATATCAGATGAGAAAACCCAGCAAAACGATCAGCATCGCTGTGATGGCAGCTCCTGTGAACCAGATCAGACTGAGGATACTTCGCTTCTTCAGGACCTGTTTCCAGGTCTGTATATAAGGGAGATCTTCCTTTCCCGGAAGAAGCCAGAAACGGTCAAAGCCTACCCATATCTTGGATCTGTTCAATCCCAAAGTAATCGCAGTTGCATAAAAGCGGCAGCACATCAAGCAGATCGTGCTTCTTGGCAAATTCCGCATTCGGACATTGTATAAACATATAACGGGAAATCTTACGTTCGCTGTCATAAGGCTCGTTGACATTTACAAAACCTTCCGGGTATTTCAGAATATCTTTCCGATCCCTTTTGCCGACACGATGGAACACCAGGTCGATCAGTCGCATATGTGATTTCTTATTCAGATCAAAGATCTTCCCCAGTTTCATAAAAGGCTCCATAAACAGATCTTGAATAAATTCCTGCAGTTCTTCGATTGGCGGATGATCAGGAAGCGATCGGTACAGTGCAAAAACAAGGATTCCGCCATAAATCGCTGCCGCATGACCGTTTTTCTTTCCACCGTAATCCGGAAGATCTTCATAATAGGAAAGATAGTTCTGTTTTGTTTGTTCCCAGACCTTTTCCCCTTCCTGATTGCCGTAACGTTTCTTCAGCCAATCAATGATCTTGTTATTATATTTTTGCGGATACAATCCGTTCGTAATCTCTTCAAAAACCATAGCTCAGTTCCTTTTTCTTCTGAAATAAAAATCACAGCGGTCTGCACCTTTGCCCAGAGTGGACGTTCTCTTGAATTCTATCCCCTTAAGATTGCCGTAGACTCTGTCATCGTTTTCACAGAAAACCTTCGTCAGTTCCGGACAACCTAATTCCATAAAATAATGACAGAACGGACAGGATACAATATCCATCCGGAATTCGTCCTTTTCGCAGGGATAGTAGACATTCTCAAAGCCGTTATTTTCCCCATACATCTTGTTACACAACGGTCTCCATATGCGCACAAACAGTGATTTCATGCCCGGAATCGCAAGTATTCCGTTCATGATCTTTGCGGCTTTATTCGTAAGTGCAGACGCAGAATCCTCAATGATCCTATAGGCTGTTTCTTTCTCTGTTTTCTCAATAGCGCTCAGATAGATTGCCGAAGAAGGAAATATATAGTTATCCGTATGCAGATGTACGCCCTCAGGCAAATCTTCATAACGTTTCAAAAAGCCGTCCAGTTTTTCGTGAGCGTTTTGCCAGATCTCGTCGCTCAGTTCTTTGCCAAGCTGACGATCCATTTCTTTTTTAATGAAACTTTTCTTTTTCAGTATCTTAACCGCCTTCTTCATGCCTGTTACCTCTCTGTATCCAAGGATTTCCTGATGATTGCGACCGCACATGGAACCCGTTCTTTGATCTGTGATGCTAAAGTCTCACACATTGCACAATTGACCTTGCCATTATTAAAATTTCCAAACAGGTCATAGATTTCTGCGATCCTGTTCCAGAACATCCTCGTTTCTTCTTATCCCAGAGCGACATCCAGTGCCATCATCAGACTGAAACCGATCGCAAAAGCAATCACGCCGATGTTGCTGTGTTTGCCTGCAGACATTTCTGGAATCAGTTCTTCCACCACGACATACAGCATCGCTCCTGCCGCAAAAGACAGGAAATAAGGCATCGCCGGGACGACAAGACCAGCAACGATAACCGTCAGCGCTCCAAACAGCGGTTCGACCGCTCCGGAAAGAACACCCAGCCAGAACGATTTACTTTTGCTCTTTCCTTCCGCATACATAGGCATCGAAATGATCGCTCCTTCCGGGAAATTCTGTATCGCAATACCCAAAGCAAGAGCCAGCGCTCCGCCTGTTGTGATGTTTCCTGAGCCATTCACCAGTCCGGCATACACGACACCAACCGCCATGCCTTCCGGTATATTGTGCAAAGTCACAGCCAGAACCATCATCGCGATCCTGGTCAGTCTGCTTGCAGGTCCCTCGACCTGGTCGATTCCCCGATGCAGATGCGGGATAAGCTCATCCAGCAAAAGCAGGAACAGGATACCGCACCAGAACCCGATGAAAGCAGGCAGAAAAGCCCATCTTTCTTTATCCGCGCACTGTTCGATTGCCGGTACGATCAGGCTCCAGATCGAAGCTGCAACCATCACGCCTGCGGCGAAACCGGTCAATGCTTTCTGGACGGAGATTTTAAGATCTTTTTTTAAAAAGAAAACACAGGCTGCGCCTGCAGAAGTTCCGATAAAAGGAATCAGCAGTCCTGATAACACCTCTTTATTCAGGATCATCTACCGAAGAGTCCTTTCTTCTGATACGATTCAATCGTGATGTTCTGACACTCGTAACCTGTCTCTCTGATTGCTTTGATCAGTGTTTCCTTATCAAAGTTTCCTTCATACAGAAATTCTGTTTCCCCTCTCTTATAAGAAGATCTGACCTTTCCTGCCTCAGGAAGAACTTTCCGGACGGTATCATTCATATGAGCTTCGCACATTCCGCAAGCCATGCCATCTATTTTTAATACAACTTTATCCATAAAAAAACCTCCTTAACGAATCATCTGATTCTTTAGTTAGCATTAACTAACCACTACTATTATATATCAAAATGTCTGATGTGACACGAATAAAAAAGACCTATATGTCGGAATAGGTCTTGTGTATCTTTTGTATCTGATATCTCAATGAATAAATGCGATCTTTATTGGATTCGGATACTGTCCGGGTCCCTCAAACGGAACCCTATCGCCTCTGTTTTAATCGTTCAGTGCTTTATGATTAAACAGCAGCAACTGTCATTACAGTATGTATGACATATCACCGATTTGCTTCACATGGCGTTTTCCGTCATCACTGACAGTCATTTGGGATACCCCTCCGGCAGATCCGTGAATATCTACCTGACTACAGGATTCGACAGAAAGCCCAAGAAACATGGCGTTCCAGATGCTTAGAAGATCCCCATGCGAGACGATGATGATATTCTCTTCATCGCTTGCCATGATTTCATTGAAAAACGACAGCAATCTGTTCCAGGCATCGCGCCTGCTTTCCGCATCAGAGAAGATCCTGTCATCGACTGTCTTCTCCTCACATTCCATGTTTTCACGAAGCCACTGCACAGACTTTCCGCAGCACTTGCCGAGATTTCTCTCTCGCAGTTCCTGTCTTAAGATCGGTTCTGTTCCCAGGTATTTTGCGATCTCTGCTGCTGTCTGTTTAGCCCGCTTCAGGTCCGAAGAATACACGGTCACATCTTGACCTGCAAGTTCCTCTTTCAGTTTCTTTCCGATGTTGTCTGCCTGCTTCTTTCCAATCTCTGTCAGATCCCAATCAGTCCATGATCCAACCATCCCGTTGGTGTGATGAACGGACTGCGTATGTTGTATTGCGATAATGTGCTTCATCTGTATCTGCTCCTTTTATTTATTATTCGGAATTTTTCTATTTCTTTTTCGGATATCTGCGGTATCTTGGATTGCTCTTGGCAGCCAATCGGCATTGGCACAATCTAAAGGAATCACCAGTTCCTGGATCTTATCTTCCTTGGCAGGTCTCTTTATATCGCCTGGCAGATAATCCAGTCCGACCTCGCGTAGACTGAGAACACTGTCGTGGATCCAACCGACAGCCTGGCCATCACAGTAAAGACAGTAACAACCGAACATCTTTTTAGTTTCAACATTCAAATCCTTAAGATGCTCAAGCCATCCCTGAACGATCGTTTCTTTTTCAAAAGCCATCTGTCTTCCTCTGTGATCCAGTTAGAGAACTTCTTTCATGCTGTGTTTACCGGTCAGCTTTTCAAAATCCTTCACGAAATCATCGACAGCCTTATCGATCGCCGCATTGTTCACAAAACTGTCGATCACATCGGCCGAACAGGTCGCTGCACCTACCCCGTATTCACACAGTTCCAGGACCTGGTTGGAGTTCTTGAAGGAAGCAGCCAGGATCTTGCAGTCAAAACCATTGTTTTCCAGAATATTCTGGATCTTCTTGACAACAGCCACCCCATCATAGCCCATATTGTCGATGCGATTGACATAAGGAGCCACATAGGATGCTCCGGCCTTGGCAGCAAGATAAGCCTGCAAAGGTGTATATACCACAGTACCGCAGGTACGTATCCCTTCCTTCTTCAGTTCTTTTATCGCTTTGAAGCCTTCAGGAATGGAAGGAATCTTAACGATCGTATTGCTTCCGAATGATTCAACGATCTTTTTAGCATCTTCGATCATGCCTTTCGCATCCAGGGGAAGGGCCTGGACAAACAATATCCTGTCTTCACCGATGATTCTTCTTATCTCACTTAACAGTTCCTTCGGATCTTTTCTGGCTTTGGCCAGAATAGATGGGTTTGTCGTCACGCCGTCGATCGGATAGAGATCGATCAGTCTTTTTATCGCTTCTATGTTTGCATCATCAATGTATAGTTCCATGGTTATTCCTCCTTATAGACTCCGTACTATTTTTATTCATTCCACATATGGAGATCTTCCATCATTTAAGACTCTTCAAATATTCTTTGTGATCATCAGAGACCCGATAGCTCTCTACAGCCTTCTGAATCGCTTTTTTATGTGTCCACTCATCCAGTTCGTGTTTTTCAAAATAAGGAATGGTCTCGTCGTACTTTTTCGCAAGTGCCGTGGCAAAATACCAGGCAACCATCATCTTCAGGTAATAATCCTGGCCCTTTTTGTTTGCGACAAGATCCAGATATTCTTCCCGGAAATCCTCACCCAGAAATTCATTCATCAGCATACGGATCCCGAATCTGGCAGTATATACATGATCTGAAGCAATCCATTTTCTGATATAAGGCAGAAGCTTCTGATGATTCTTCGCAAATGCTTTCGGAGTCGCCTGATCCGATACTGGCCAGCAATTCACATATGGAAGGAACGCTTCTACAGCCTGAACACACTCGTCAAAATCCCGGATCAACGAGATCACGAAGAAATGAATCAGATTCTCTTCATAGTACCGATGCGGCAGATCATTCAGGAACGCTTCTCTTTCAGGACTTCCGTAAACTTCCTTGGCGATCTTCCTCATCTCAGGTGTTCTGACACCAAGAATGGTTTCAGACGGGATATTTGGTACCAGTTTTACCTGAAACTCACGATATGCATCATCTTTCGCTTCCATAAGCCAGTCATATATTGTCATATTCAGCTTCCTTCCCATAGATTGCAAACAAAATAGTGATTGTGTTTTAGAGCATGCTTTCACCTTGTCCTCTTCGTACAAGGATCATCCTTTCCTGGCAATAAACATTCCATATTCCTTAGGAACGTATAGAATGCCGTTCCGCATATTCTTTTCCAATACGGAACGAAGTGTATCTCTTGGTAGATTCTGCAGATCGGAAAATCCCGGCAGAGAATAGATGTAGTCGATCATATCCTCCATATCGGTGACTTCAAGGGCATCTTCATACAGAAACTTCTGTATGTCAGAGAAGTATCTCATCAGTTTTTCTTTTCCGTTCTGCAACGTGAAATTGTAATTGTAGGCGCTGCAGATGGGAAAATCATCGAACATAAGTTCGATATGTTCCATCATCCCGTTTTCCCCATACGTAGCACAGTAGAATGTTCCATTGTCTTTCAGGACTCTTTGTACCTCTTTGAGTCCTCTTGAAAGATCCGGAACATGGTAAAGCATCATATTTGCGATCACGACATCGAATTCATTGTCAGGAAAAGGAATGTCCTGGATATCGATCAGCCGGTATTCAATTCCATCATGATCCCGAAGCTTCTCTTTTGCTGTCTCCAGAATGCCTTGCGAAAGATCCGAAAGGATCAGTCTGGAGCAGCGATTGATGATATCGTCTTTTCCGGCCCACATCTCTCCATTTCCACAACCCAGTTCAAGGACAGACATTCCTTCAGAAATCCGATAATTGGAAAAGATCCAGTTGCCAAAACCCTGTCTATTCACAGAATACTTGTTGTGAAGGGAGATCCGTATATTCAGATTGTCGGCAGTGCTGTATTGGTCTTTCACGGTCTCATTATTCATGGTTTATCTCATATCTTCTTCTATTATACAAAACAAGATCGATCCGAAAGAAAAGAACCTGTCTATTGATAATAGATTCCTAAAAATATACTGTCATTAAAAAGGACAAGCCAGAGGCTTGCCCTATCGATCTTTATAAATCTTATTATTATCTTCTTTTTATAAACCGCATCCCGATCAGCAGTACAATCATGAACAGCAGGCATAGACCATAAATTATCAGAGCCATCAGTTTTGATGAACCATAGGAACTTCCTGATATCGTTCCTGAACCGAAAACGCTCATGCCTGGCATGTTTCCTCCATCGAAATCGAATCCGCCTTCAGGTATATTGCCCGGATCGAAATCAGGCATATCACACCGGAGAAACCGCCAAACCCGAAGAATGAGAAACCTTCGAAAGATGAGGAAGAATCATCCGATTCCTCTCTCTTTCCTTTTCTGTTATCCGCAAAACCGCCCATGTTGAACTGGCCCATTACCGTAACATCGATATGTGATGCATCGATCAGATTCGATGAATCCTGACGTTGTCCGGCATCGGTCGACGGGATTGTACCGTTCAGCTGACCGTCGATGCTTTCAGCACGAAGTTTGATCGTTTCATGCAGCAGTTCTGCTGCCGTGTCATACTCTTCATAATCGTACAGAGCATTCGGATCTGTTTCGACCAGTTCATCGATCTGACTTCTGATACGGCTGTATACTTCATCGAATCCTCCGCCCTTGACATATTCATCGACAAGTTCCTGCAGATACTCGTGATATTTTTCAAGGTATTCTTCATTTTCCAGCAAAGCATCGAAGAAATGCGTCGAGGAGAATGGTGTATCGATCGGGTCATTGACCATGTCTGTCGCGGATGCGCTGCCACCCATAGACATACCGCCAAAGGACAGATTATAGTCCCACGGAAGAATGTTCAGCTGACCATCATATTCATACAGATAATAGTTGTGAGCCATCGATCCGGATAGAGAATCTGCGTTTACCGCAAAAGTATGAACTGCCATATATTTCAGGATATTATCCACATCCAAATATTTTTCCAGATCGTTTCCTTCGCTGATATTCTTCAGCGCTGTAACGACTCTTCTGTGATCCGCGTTCCCGGTTCCGGTGATCTCGCCTTCCCATATCGTTGAATAGCTGTCAAGATCGTCATCAACATAGTTCAGATCGGATCCGCCGCCTCTCATGGAGAATCCTCCTCCACCCATATCGGAAGGAGAAAAATCGCTCATGTCAGGCATATTGCCATCAAAACTGAAATCGTTATTGTCCGGCATGTTTTCCGGATCGAATCCGGAAGAACCTCCAGGAAAACTGCCTGATCCTGACGGAGGAGTCATGTCTCCAAAACCAGGCGTGGAAGAAGATGACGATGAACTGCTTCCTCCCATTTCCATGCTGTCAGGCTTGTAAAGTTCGCCATCCTGCGTTCCATAGTTTCTCAGCATGAAACTCTGTTCCACCGCTTCCAGCGCCAGATAGATGCCCCAGTATTCGCCATTGACGGAAATCTTCGCGTAAATATATAAAGAAGCGTCCGCACCGATATATTGATACATGTCGTAGTGAACTGAACCCCAAATATTGGACATACCAACAGGAGGGGTTCTTTTATATGAAACTAAGCAATGAAGACAAACTGGAGATTATCAGACTGAACAAAGAAGAAGGTATACCCAAAAAGAGATTGGCCGAAATGTATGGTATCGGCTTAGCACCTATGAAGGAATTATTCGCCAGGTATAATCTTCATGGTGCAGAAGCTCTGATCAAAAAACCATATCGTACGTTTTCACCAGAATTCAAACTGGAAGTCATTGATCGACATCGGGAGGGAGAATCGATCAATTCACTTGCGGTAATCAATGATATTCATCGGGCAATGATTTATTCCTGGATCAGACGCTATGAGAAAGACGGTTATAATGGTCTTGTCGACAAGAAGAAAGGCAGGCCGCCAAAGATGAAGAAAAACGATGATGTGACAAGTAAAATGATCAGTGAAGCAGCTGATGATGAAGTAAAGGCAGATTCCGCCGACAGGGCCAGAATAAAGCTTTTAGAGAAGAGAAACAGAGAACTTGAAGCGGAGATAGCCTACCTAAAAAATTGAATGCCTTGGTTCAGGAAAGGAAGAAGCGAGAGTCAAAGAAAAAGTAATGGCAGTGTCTGAACTGAGGCAGGAATATCCGTTATCACTGCTTCTGAAGATATCCGGTGTGAAAAGATCCACATACTACTATG
>JAFRVK010000026.1 GCA_017441765.1 Erysipelotrichaceae bacterium | reverse complement strand
TAAAGTAACATTAAAACTGAAAGCGGGCAATGGCGGCAATGGAATCGTCGCTTTTAAGCGTGAGAAGTATAATCCGTTAGGCGGCCCTTCCGGTGGAGACGGAGGCAAGGGAGGTTCCATCATTTTCCAGGTGGATACCAACAAGTCTACCTTATTGGATCTGCGTTATGCCAAGAGGATCAAAGCCGAAGATGGCGAGAATGGCAAGACCAACAATATGTATGGAGCATCCAGTGACGATGTGATCGTCAAGGTGCCGTTAGGAACTATCGTAAAGGACCTTGATACCGACGAGATCATTGCGGATCTGAATACTCTGGATTCCAGTGAAGTAATATGTCAGGGCGGGGTTGGCGGCAAAGGAAACTTCCATTTCAAGTCTGCCAAAAACAGCGCTCCGGAATATCGGACCTTAGGTACCCCGGGACAGGAAAGGAATGTCCTGGTCGAACTGAAACTGCTGGCGGATGTTGGGCTGGTAGGTCTTCCTTCCGTAGGCAAATCAACATTATTATCTGTGGTATCCAATGCCAGACCGGAGATTGCGGACTATCCGTTCACTACGCTGAAACCGCAGCTTGGCATGGTCAAAGTCGATGACAGTTCATTCGTCATGGCAGATCTCCCGGGACTGATAGAAGGGGCTTCGCAAGGCAAAGGCCTGGGCCATGAATTCCTGAAACACATCGAACGCTGCCGACTGATCCTGCATGTCCTGGATATGGGACATGAAGATCCGATCCATGACTATGAAGTCATCAATGAAGAACTGAAACTCTATCCGGGCAATCTGGAAACCAGACCGCAGATCGTCATCGCCAATAAGATGGATCTGGATAATGCTCAAGAAAATCTTCAGAAATTCAAAGAGAAATATCCGGAAATCGAAGTATTCGAAACGATCACACTGATCAACGAAGGACTCAGACCTGTGCTGTATCGGGTCAAGGATAAACTCAAAGAGCTCCCGCAGTTCCCGTTGTACGACACCGCCAAGACCGACACGAAAGTCATCTACAAATACGAAGAACCTGTGCCATTCACGATCTTCAACGAAGGAAACGGTGTCTGGAGAGTCGAAGGAGAAAAGATCACAAGACTGTTCCTCAATACCGATTTCAGTAACGACGATTCCGTCCTGTCTTTCTCAAGAGCGTTATCAAGGATGAAACTCGATGATGCGTTGCGGGCCAAAGGCTGCAGGAACGGAGATCAGGTCTTCATCCAGGATTACAGTTTCGATTTTGTGGATGATGAAGAATAAACGATACAAGGATGAAACATGTTTCATCCTTTTTCGTGTATAATGAAACTATGATTGGCTTTGTTAGGGGAACGGTACATGCATTCGGGCTGGATTACGTGCTTATCGATGTCAATGGCGTAGGCTACAGGATCAGTTTCTATCATCCGGAAAGTCTGTCCATCGGTAAAGAAATGACCATCTATACCTATCAGAATGTACGGGAAGACGAGATCAGCCTTTATGGTTTCTTATCCCTGCAGGAACATGACCTGTTCATCAAACTGATTTCCGTCAAAGGATTGGGACCGAAGATCGCTTCCAATATTTTATCGAGAGCATCCGTCGATGCGATTATCACCGCAATCGAGATCGGTGATGTCGACTACATCCGAGCCATGCCGGGTATCGGCAGCAAGACCGCTTCTCAGATCATCCTGGATCTGAAAGGAAAACTGGTCGAACCGACAGAAGAGAACGATGAAAAACTCAGTGATGTATCGGAAGCACTGAAACAGCTGGGCTACCGTCCTGCGGAGATCCGCAATGTATTAAAGCGCATAGAAAGAGAAGAAGGTTCTACGGATGAGCTTGTGAAAAAAGCTCTGACATTACTGCTCAAGTAAGAAAATGGAAGAAGAAAAAGTATTATCTGCCGACAAGCAGAGAGAAGACGATGATGCGTCTTTGCGACCACAGACGTTGGCTGAATATGTAGGCCAGACCGATCTCAAGGAAAACCTTGAAGTTTTCATCAAAGCAGCAAAAATGCGTGATGAAGCATTGGATCACGTGCTTCTTTACGGTCCGCCTGGCTTAGGAAAGACCACCATGGCATATATCCTGGCCAATGAGATGGGCACCAACATCAAGACGACGACCGGACCAAGCATCGAAAAAGCAGGCGATCTTGCAGCAATATTATCTTCATTGCAGGTAGGCGATGTCCTGTTTATCGACGAGATCCACCGTCTGCCTAAGATCGTGGAAGAGGTTCTCTATTCCGCAATGGAAGATTTCTATATCGATATCGTCGTAGGCAAGGATGAGGGCGCCAAATCGATCCGCCTGGAACTGCCGCCATTCACTCTGGTCGGTGCGACTACCAGAGCGGGAGCCATCAGCTCGCCGTTACGGGATCGTTTCGGTATCACTTCGAAACTGAACTACTACACGGAAGAAGAACTGGCACAGATTGTTCGGAGGACATCCAGAGTCTTTAATTGCGAGATCGCTGAAGAAGCCGTTCTGGAGATCGCAAAACGCTCCAGAGGCACCCCGCGTATCGCCAACCGTTTATTCAAGAGAGTCCGCGATTTCGCCCAAGTCAGAAACAATGGCGTGATCGATCTGGAGATTGCAAAAACCGCTTTGGAGAAACTGAAAGTCGACCATCTTGGCCTCAACGATGTGGATATCCGTTACCTGATGGGTATCATCGAACGCTTCAAGGGAGGTCCGGTCGGTGTCGAAGCGATTGCCAGCGCCATCGGTGAAGAAGCAGTCACTTTGGAAGATGTGAATGAGCCGTATCTTCTGCAGATCGGTTTCATCAACCGTACGCCAAGAGGCCGTGTCGTCACGGAGAAAGCCTATAAACATCTCAAGATCAATTATGATCAGAAACTCTTCTGATCATCGATCGTTTTATATTGAAATTATCGGAACAGATATGTTAGAATGATTAAGCGTAAACGGAGGGAATACAAATGCCAAGAGATTTTGTGACATTCAAATGCTCTGAGTGTGGTGAAGAAACATATTTTGGTTCTAGAAATAAGAAGAAACATC
>JAFRVK010000025.1 GCA_017441765.1 Erysipelotrichaceae bacterium | reverse complement strand
TGTCCTGACCAAAGATGAAGGTGGAAGACATACTCCGTTCGTTGCTAACTATCGTCCGCAATTCTATTTCCGTACGACTGACGTTACCGGTATCGTCAAAGGTTTAGGCGGTGCTGAAATGGTTATGCCTGGTGACCACGTCGAAATGGAAGTTGAACTGATCGCTCCGATCGCTATCGAAGAAGGAACCAAGTTCTCTATTCGTGAAGGCGGCAGAACTGTTGGTTCAGGCTCTGTTACCAAGATCATCAAATAATTACTAACTGATTGATTAACAATATAAACCTCTCATTTCTTGAGAGGTTTTATTATGCGATAAAAGAAAAAAAATAGAGACTGATCTCTATTTTCTGTTGAATTCCATCTCCATGCCGGTAGAATCTTTGATGATCATCGTATCAGCATCCTTGAAACTGAACTCGGAATCAAACACATCATCTTCGGAGAAATACTCATTGTTGACATACGTCACAAGAAGATGACCCTTCTGAACCTCATACTTCAGTTCATAAGTGACTTCTGTTTCACCGACTTTCATCGTGTAGGTTCCTGTTCCGTCTTCTTTGAGATCATATACGGCACCAAGATCGTTTTCCGTATCCGCATATTCCCAGACACCCGCCAAAGAACTATCGTCTTTCTTTGCGCAGCCTGCGATCGTTAGTAACATTGTCAGTGCCAACATTGCTGTAATTAATTTTTTCATTTTAAAAACCTCCTGTCATGATTTTAACATTTTTATAGATGTAATAGAAATAATCTATTCTCCCCCGGCCTGCTCTTCGTAAAGAGCTTTGCTGTAATCAAAGAACTGATTGAAACCATCCTCTGATAAAGCACCTGTCGCATAGGTCAGAAATTCATTATCCGGTGAAATGATGAAAGATGTCGGATAACTGTTGATCCCGCAGTAATAGAATAATGCCGCTTCTTCATCGATGATGACTTCGATCTTCACATCATTCTCTTCCAGATACTTCTCGATATCGCCTTCATGATATTCCATCTTCGGAGACATCACGTAGAAGCATTGGATCTCGTTGTTCTCTGCGAATGCTTCGTAGATCGGAATTTCCGATTGGCAATAGGTACACCAGGTCGTCGAGAAATTCAGATAGATATACTGTCCCATATAATCGGATAAAGCGATTTCCTTCCCGGATGCCGTCGTAAAGCGATGATTCATGATATCGACGGAATCTTCCTGATGATCTGACATATCCTGTTCATTTAAGACTTTCCCCGCAATGATCGTACGGGAGGCATCATGGATCATGTATCCTCCTGAAAGCATCATAATGATTCCGGCGATAATCATGACATATTTCATGTATTTCTTTTGTTTAGAAATGAATTGGATCGCTTTGTTGCTGAAAAGACCTGCAAGCAAAAACGGCAGCAGCATGCCGATCGCATAGACCAGGATATAAATCGGATCGTTATTGACAGAGGCAAGCAGCAAGGCGTTTGCCAGCATCGGTCCGATGCATGGCGACCAGCCAAAAGAGAAAAGAAAGCCAAACAGAAACGCCTTGAAATGGTTCATGCCCTGTAACAGTGAATCGAAACGGATCTTCCACTCCCTGGAAAGAATATCGATATTGATGATGCCGATCTCGTGCAGACCGAAAATGATCAGTAGAGTGCCACCGATGATCGCGATGATCTCATGGTATGCTGTCAGAATATTGCTCAGCTTATGGGAGGCGAAACCGAGGATCGCAAAGGTGCAGCTGATGCCCGCCACAAAAAACAAGGTACGGATAAAAACCTGTTTATTGTCATAGGTCACATTCCCTTCCTCATCGGTATGTCTGCCATCTCCTGCAAGATAAGAAAGATACAGCGGGATCAAAGGCAGCACACATGGCGACAGGAAAGAAAGGATTCCTTCCAAAAAGATCGAAGCAGCCAGCTTGTAATCCATGTTACCTCAGCAATGTCAGTACAATGATTCCCATCAGGATACGATAGATGCCAAAGACAGAGAATGTATGTTTCTTGATATAACTCAGAACGAAACGGATGATAAACAGGGACACAATAAATGCGCTGAGGCATCCTGTCACAAGGATCAGGATCTCGTAAAAGGAGATCGCTCCCGAATACTTCAGCAATTTCATCAGACTCGCTCCGAACATAACCGGAATGGCCAGTTCAAAGGTGAACTCGACGGCTGCTGTTCTGGAAATCCCCAGCAGCAGAGCTGCGATGATCGTCACTCCGGAACGGGATACGCCAGGAAATACCGCTGCAACAAGCTGTGCCAATCCGATGATCAAGGCATGTACAACCGTCAGTTTCGCGGTCGATTCGATGGAAGGTCTTCTGTTTCGCACGATGCTTTCCACCACCAGGAATACAAAACCGACAAGAACCAGGGAAATGCCGATAATGGTCATCTTGTTTTCCGGAGTAACAAAGGTGAACACATCATCCAGGAACAGTTCATAGATGATTGCAGGCAGACAGGCAATCACGATATTGATCCACAGATAGAATTTATCTTTCTTGATCAAAGCAAAGATCCCCTTTTCGTTCCTGTTTCCAGGGAACGGCCACACCTTTTTCCAGAACACGATCAGCAGTGCCAAGATCGCTCCCAGCTGGATCACGACTTCAAATACTTCATAGAAGTCTTCCGTCACATTCAGCGGCAGAAAACGATTGAGAATATCCATATGAGCTGTCGATGAAATCGGCATCCATTCCGTAATACCCTCGATAATACCGAAAAAGATTGCTTTAATAATATCCATAAGTTCTCCTAATTGAAAGTCACCAGATCATCTTCAGGCGCTTCGGCTTCTTTGTAGTCCTTTACTTCCAGGGCCGGGACTTTCATTCCTTCATCATTCATGATGCAACGGCCGATACCCGTCATTCTATAATACTTGTTTTTGTCTATTTCTGCAGGCTTGATACCGATGCATGGCAGCGCGATATCCGTGATATCGTTCGCACAGCACACCATGGCCTTTCTGCCCATGATCACGACGTTGTCATAATCATCGATTTCTCCGGCATATTTCACTTTGATCGAGATCTTCTTCTTGTCATACTTCTCCGGATTATCGATCGCATCCATGAACCAGAGTCCGTAATCATAGTCGCTGATATCAAGATCCTTTGTAACATCAAACAGTTCATCCTCGATCTGATTGGTCACATTGCCATCCTTGTCTTCGTAGATCAGTTCGCAGTACTGATTGATCGACTTGATATTGTTTCTGAGATAACGCTTGTCCAAACCATCCGAACGGTTCAGGATCACCATTTCCGCATTGACGATATGGTTATACATGAACTGACGCATATTGGTCATATACAGATTGAATTTGGATGCGTCGATGACCGTCAGCGTCTGAGCCAGTTCCCAGTCTTTGATGAAACCATTGTCATAAAGGATATTGTCATCCTCCATGCCATTGAGCTCCAGAAAAATACGCTCAGGACGATATTTCTTGTCCAGTTCCTTCTGCTTGTCAAAGGTCAGATCATTGACTGAATCAAGATAGACGACTTTGCTGTTGGTGATGCCGAGGAACTTCTCGTCATAAATGACATCCCCTTCTTCAAAGCAGATGATCAGCGTCCGCTCGCCTTCATTGAAACGGGGATTGTATAAAGTCTCCTTGATCGCTTGCGTCTTGCCGGAATCCAGAAATCCTGAAAAGACGTAGATCGGTTTAGTCATGGAAAAGCTCCTTGAACAGTTCCTTATCTATGACTGTGCCGATGATAGAGACAAGCGCTTCGTCTCTGTGCGAACCTTTAAAGATGTTGTATTCATTCAGGACATAGTTGAAATACAAAGTATCTTCCACACCGTGGACATATCCCTTGATCCGGATGATTTCTTCCGGGATCTGTTCGAAGATCTTTGACAGTTCTTCTTCCGTGAAAACATGTTCAGGATGAAGGATCAGATTATTGAACGGTTCATCTTCATCGTCGTCATCGTCATCGTGATGGTGATGATGCTCATGGTCATGGTGATGTTCATGATGATGCTCGTGATCATGATGATGCTCATGTTCTTCTTCATCGCATTCCGGCAGGATATCGCCGCCTGCGACAATGATATTCAGCAACTGTTCCGCGGAATAGTTTTCCAGGATATCGCTGATGACCGTCACATCCGGATGGATCTCCAGTACGGTATCGATCGCTCTTTGAACTGTTTCATCGTCTGACACATCCACATGCGAGAGAATGACCGCATTGGCCGCCTTGACCTGATCATCAAAATACTCCTTGAAATTCTTGTGATACTTGCTGCAGGTCTTGACATCGACGATGCAGATATGAGAAACGATACGGAAGTCCTCATTTTCTTTGATGACATTGATGATTTCGGAAAGCTTGCCGACGCCTGACGGTTCGATCAGAAGATCCGATATGCCCATCTCCTCAATTTCATGCAGAGCATCCTCAAAATCACCCTGCAGTGAGCAGCAGATGCATCCGTTATTGATTTCTTTGATATTCAGCGAACTGTCAAAAAAAGCGCCATCCACTCCGACCTCGCCGAATTCGTTCTCCAGCAGCATCACTTTTTCAAAGTGTTTCTCTTTTAACAGTTTCTGAATGAAAGTTGTCTTACCAGCTCCTAAAAAACCTGAAACAATATAAACATTAATCATGGTCTACCTCCTTGAAACAAATCTCATCATAACCGGTATTTTCATCGAATACTCTTTCAGATTTATAGCTCTCCAGTGCGCCTAAGACGACCTCGCAGGTCGTGTTGATCAGACATCCTTTTTCCAGATGACCGCCGATGCAATTTCCTTCATCATCAGATAAAGAAATATGTAGATGAGCCTTACCTTTCGATATCGTACCGGTCATCGAAACGATCTCATGATCACGTATGAGATGCAGATAGTTCTGCGCATCCGCCAGGCGGATGTTCAACTCATACACACAACCTACCGCAGATAAAAGAATGGCAGTATCGATATTCAACTGCTCACATTTTTCTTCGATGCTTTGTCTTAAGTCGTCTCCTTTATGCAGACGAAAAGCTATTTCTTTCACCATTCTATTCTAACATTATTCACACGAATTGGGCTAATTGAAAGCACTGATCGGAATCAGTGCTTACGTTTATGATCATACGCGAGAGTGTCATCCTGCAGATCTTGCCCGCTTGCGTGTATGTGGTTCCTGAACCGGAGCAGGTTTTTTCTTGATTTTGGTCATAAAGATGATTCCCGCATAAGGAGCGATATCGATCGCGATCGAATACGGAAGTCCGTTGGCTTTGACCTTCTTTGTTCTGACCGGCTTGAAGTTGCACATATTGCAACCGGAATAGATATCCTTCTCCGAATTGATCAGTTCGGTATAGGTTCCCGAGAAAGGAACTCCGATCGTATAGTCATGATAACTGATCGGTTTCATATTCAGAACGATCACGTAGCAGTAATCTTCATCATAACGGGAATAAATGTAGATCGATTCTTTGTTGTTATCAGGCTCGATCCATTTGAATGACAGCGGATCATAATCGTAACAGCTGAATGCTTTGTGAGCCAGATAGATCTGACAGAGATCCCTGAAATAACGGTTGAACGAATCATGAACCGGATACTGCAGCAGGAACCAATCCAGTTCTTTCTGCTCATCAAACTCTCTGAACATGGCCATGTCATTTCCAAGGAAATTCAATTTCTTTCCCGGATGGGTATACATGTACAGGAAGAGGTTTCGGCATTGCGCGAATTTGGTTTCGTAATCGCCCCACATCTTGTCGACGATCGTTCCTTTGGAGTGAACGACTTCGTCATGCGATAAAGGCAGAATGAACTTTTCGGAATAGAAATAGGCCATTGAGAAAGTCAGCTGGTTGTGATGATACTGCCGGTATTCCGGGTCCATCGCGTAGTATTTCAGGGTATCGTTCATCCAGCCAAGATCCCACTTGTAGTCGAAGCCGAGGCCCTGGTATTCTGTCGGAACGGTCACATTCGGAAAATCCGTGGAGTCTTCCGCAATGATGACAATGTCGGGATGCTGATGTTTCAATGAATAGTTGAAGCGCTTCACAAAGGACAGTCCGCTCTCATTGATTCCGATATTCTTGTTTCCATCGTAATAGATGATGTTCGAAACCGCATCCATCCGCAAGCCATCGAAATGATACTCGTTCAGGAACAGATTCGCTGATGACATCAGATAAGAAATGACCGGACCCGAACCCAGATTGAACTGATAGGAGCCCCATTGCGAACGGGAAAGACGTTCATCTTCATATTCGTAACAGGATTGACCATCGAATTTTCCCAGACCGAAACCGTCAGTTGCAAAATGCACATAGGCCACATCCAGAATCACGCCGATATCATTGAGGTGACACTCGTTGACCAGATCCATCAGATCCCAAGGAGTCCCGTAACGGCTGGTTGCTGACATGAAACCTGTTGCCTGATAGCCCCAGGAACCGTCATAGGGATGTTCGACGATCGGCATCAGTTCAATATGGGTATAGCCCATCTTCTTGACATAAGGGATCAGCTGTTCCTTCAGTTCCTGATAAGTCGTCATCGGAGCGCTATGCGCAAAGCCATTCACGTGCAGTTCATAGATATTCATCGGATCCTGATAAGAGAAGCGACGGTTATCCATGTAGGCTTTATCGGTGAAATGATACTGCGAGAGATCATACATGACCGAAGCATTGGCCGGACGCTTTTCGCTGTAGAACGCGCAAGGGTCGGCTTTCTCTACAAAATGGCTGTCATCCGTCCAGATGCGGTAACGGTAAGAATAGATGCATTCGCAATCCGGAATGATGAGATGCCAGATGCCCCGGTCATCGGTTTTCTTGAAAGGATAAAAGACCTGGAAATTGTCCCTTGACATAAAGACTTCCACTTTCCTGGCATGCGGAGCCCACAGATAAAACTCGATGCCATCATCTTTCTTGTGACAACCCATGTATCTGTAGCATTCGGTATCGATGCCGGAAAAGAAGTAGTCTAAATTCATTTCATCAGGACCTTTCTATACAGTTCTTCATACTCACGTGCCGATTTATCAAAGGACACATCATATTTCATCGCATTACGGATCATCATCTTCCAACGGTCATGGTAATCGTAATACTGCGTGTAGGCGTATTCGAAAACATTCAGAAGATCTTCGACGGAATAATTGCTGAAGGAGAAACCGGTTCCGGTGTTCTCGTATTCGTTCAGAGGTTCGACCGTATCCTTCAGACCGCCTGTCTCTCTGACGAAAGGCAGCGTGCCGTAACGCATGGAAATGAGCTGAGAGATGCCGCATGGTTCAAACAGCGATGGCATCATCAGCATATCCAGTCCGGCATACATATTGTGAGCGAGTTTTTCATTGTAGCCGCAGTAATAGACGAAACGGCCCTTGTTCTGTTCCTCCAGCATCTTGAAGGAATACTCGTATTTGGACTCGCCCGTACCTAGAATAGCGATCTGGACATTGTGTCTCAGGATATCCTGAATCGCACCCAAGACAAGATCAGCACCCTTCTGGAACGTCAGACGCGAAACCATACCGATCATCAGGGTATCAGGCTCATCTCTGAGGCCCAGCTGATACTGCAAGGAAGCCTTGTTTTCACGTTTGCCGACAAGATAATTCCTTATCGTGTAATTCTTATAGATATCCGGATCTGTCGCCGGATTGAAGGAATCCGTATCGATTCCATTCACGATTCCATAAAGATCCTGGGCACGGTAACGCAACACTGTATCCAGATTATGTCCCAATTCAGGTGTCTGAATCTCCTGGGCATAGCTCTTGGAAACAGTCGTGACATAATCCGCATAGACGATACCGATCTTCATGAAGTTGCAGTAGTCATTGAAACGCAGATCGCCATTCTCATAATAGTGATAATCAAAACCAAGGTAATCGAACAGCACCTGCTTATCATATTCGCCCTGATATGCCAGGTTATGAATGGTCAGGATATGTTTGATATTGCGGATCAATTCGATCGCGTTGTAACGGATCTTGCATAAAGCAGGCAGGATGGCCGTATGATAGTCATGCTCATGGCAGATGTCCGGATAATAATCCATCTTGATCATCATTTCCAGAACAGCCACATTGAAGAAAGAGAAACGCACCGCATCATCGCTGTAGCCATAGATGCCATCCCGATTGAAGAAGGTATCGTTCTCGATAAACAGATATTCGATTCCCTCATTGATATAGGAATAGACGTTCGCCTCCTCATTGATGAAACCGCTATGGACATAGATATGATCCAGATAATTCATGCCCTCATAGTATTTCTCTTTGATCACCTTGAACATAGGCATGACGACTCTGACTTCGAATTCGTTCTTATCCAATGCTTTCGGCAAGGCATAGACGACATCAGCCAGTCCACCGGTCTTGACGAAAGGTAACGATTCAAAAGAAACAAACAGTACCTTCTTCATCAGATGCGGTCTCCTCGTTTGACATAGATCGGATCGTCCTTGGTTCCCTTGATATCTTTGATGTGCGTGACGATGGATAATCTATCGACCACGGCACATTCCAGTTTCACATTCTTATCGATCAGTGTATCCGGCAGAATGACGGAATCCTTGATCACTACACCTTCTCGGATCACGACATTGCGTCCAATGACAGAATCGATGACCGTACCCTCGATCTGACAGCCATTTGCAACCAGCGAGCCTCTGACTTCCGCGCCTGGCTTATATAAGGTCGGGCAGGAGTCGTTGGTCATCGTGTAGATCGGCCAGTCGTCATTGATGAGTTTGGTCAGATTCTTTTCTTTCTTCAGATACATATTCGCATTGTAATACGCGTTCAAAGTTGAAATGCATCCGCAGTAGCCATGATGTTTGTACGCACCGATCTTCATGACCTTGATGTTGTCCCAGATGATATCTGCCAGGGAATACAGGCTGGAAGTCATGCTGGCTTCTTCGACCAGCTGCTTGAAGGTCAACGTCGACATGACATAAGTCTCCAGAGACACATCCCCGCTCTTGTATTTGCCGTGGTTCTTGCTGGAACCGACGATACGTTTCTTCTCATCGATCTCCAGCAGATCGCCCATCAAATAAGATGTATTCGCATCATTGACGCTTTGATAGAGGATCGTGATATCGTTCTTGGAAGCGATATGATGCTCCAGGAGTTCAGAGAAGTCCTGCTTGAAAATGAAATGCGATGGAGCGATCACCACGTAGGAAGGATTCTCAACATCGATGAATTCCATATAGGTCTTGAATGCCAGGATATCGACGTTGAACAGGTCGTTATTGCTGAATACATCCTCGCCATGAAGCAGATGGATGCGGCCTCTTTTCGAGTTGATGTTGTAGCTGGTACGGGTGATATGCTCTACCGTTGAACGCGGACGGTTCTTGATGTACACCTTGATCGAATCGATTCCGGAGTTGGTAAAGTTCGACAGCATGAAATCGATGACTCTGTATCTGCCCAGAATCGAAGCAGCCGAAATCGGACGGAAATCCTCGATTCCCTTAACATGTACATATGAAGGCTCAAAATTCAATAAACCCAATACTTTACTCATTTTCTTCACCTGCCTTTGCAATCAATGATTTCGATACCAGAAGAATCTCTTTGTTTTCTTTATTTCCCAGAACCATGCCATCAGGAACTCTGACCCCATCCGCGACCAGGCATCTATTCAGAACTGCTCCCTCGCCGACTACGGCATCATTCATGATGACCGATTCATTTACTTTCGCTTTTTCTTTGATTTCGACACCCGAGAAGATGACAGAATGATTCACCTCGCCATTGACGATCGCGCCCTGTGTGATGAACGCGTTATCGATCTTCGCCTGTTCACCGATGCATTGCGGAGTAGCACTCACATCATCCGTATAGATCTTCCAGTCAGGATCGAAAAGATCCAGACCGCTGTTGTCTTTCAGAAGATCCATATTGGCTTCCCACAAAGAATCGATGGTACCGACATCCTTCCAGTAGCCCTTGAAACGGTACGCCTGAAGCTTCAAGCCATCTTTGAGATATGCCGGAATCAGGTTCTTGCCGAAGTCATGGGAAGAAGTCGGATCTTTGGCATCATCCTTGAGATATTTCCGCATCGTCTTATAAGTGAAGATATAGACACCCATCGAAGCCAGATTGGATTTCGGCTCTTTCGGTTTTTCTTCGAATTCAACGATACGATCCGTCTTATCGGTATTCATGATACCGAAACGGCTTGCTTCTTTCTTCGGGACTTCGATGACAGCGATGGTCGCTTCCGCCTGCGAACGGATGTGTTCCTGCAGCATCTTTTCGTAGTCCATCTTGTAGATGTGGTCACCGGAAAGGACCAGGACATATTCCGCTTCTTCCTGATCAAGGAAATCCAGATTCTGATAGATCGCATCTGCTGTGCCCTTGTACAGGCCAAGACCGGTCTCATCCTTCTCTCTTGGTGACAGGACATAGACGCCTCCGCCCTTGGAGTCAAGTCCCCAGGTGGAGCTTCTTGCGCTGTAGGAACTCAACAGAATGGACTCATACTGTACCAATACACCGACCGTTGAAATGTGGGAATTGGCACAATTGGATAAGGCAAAATCGATGATACGATATTTCCCTCCGAAATGGACAGCAGGTTTGGCGACTTTCTTTGTCAAATCAAAAAGCCGTGAACCTCTACCTCCTGCCAGTATCATTGCTACCATATTATTGTTTTTCATGATATTACCTCTTGATTATAGTTTTATTATACAACATAACATTTGCATATCACCATGGAATAGGCGGAAAGCATGATCTTATTCGTCAAATTGTCACAGAAACCGTTGCAATCGAAGATGACCTGGCAAGATTTCTCTGTTTCGTAGCACACCGTTTCCCGTTTTGGATTGAAGAAGATCAGCAGATCATCGATCTGATAAAGCAGACATCCTTTATAATCGCTGAAACCGATCTTTACATCGTCACGGTAAATTCTATATTCCTTGCGGAATCTGATCAGCGCTTTGAGATAATCGCAGATCTCGTTGTTGTAGATACGCAGATCCCAGCTCAGGGTATTGATCGCATCTGGGCTGTTGTAGGAGTTGGAGATCCCTTTCTTGGTTCTGAGGAATTCCTGGCCGGAGTGGATGAATGGTGTTCCTTTTGCCGTCATCACCATTGACAAAGCAAGCTTGCATTTGTTTCTGACTTCTTCCGGACTGTCATCGACGCAATCGACACCCAGGCGGTCAAAGAAGGTCATGCCATCGTGGCATTCGACATAGTTGATGGAATGGTCATAAGAAAGATAATCACTTCCTGACAGGGCTTTGCAGACTTCCGGGACATTGTCCGCACCCATGACATAAGCAATGATTGTCTCTCTGAAATGGTCATTGAACATCCCTATTCCAGGCATCCTGGAAGCGTTCAGAATGGTGGCGCGCTGTTCTTCGGGCAAAGCATCTCCCATGTTCCAACCTTCGCCATAGACCACAAAATCCGGCTTCTGTGCCCTTAAAACATCTCTCAGGGTATTGACGGTATCGATATCCAGAATTCCCATCAGATCGATCCGTATGCCGTCGATATCGAACAGTTCCAGATAACGCAGCGTCATCTTTACCAGGTACGCCCTCACAAACGGATCTTCCGACTTGATCTCGCTGCCGCAGAAGGTTCCCATCGCCAGTTTCCCATCGTTCTTTCTTCTCAGGAAATGACCGGGGATCATCTTCTCGATATCGAAGTTCTTCGCATCATAGACATGGTTGAACACCACATCCAGTACCACCCGGATGTTGTGCTCATGAAGCTTATTGATGGCTTCCCGCAGTTCGTTGACATACGCATAAGGATCGTTTCTGTCATAGACATAATCTTTTTTCACATGATTGAACGCCAGCGGATTGTAACCCCAGTTGTATTCGCTGCGGTCATTGTCGAAGTCCATGACAGGCATCAGCTGAAGATGCGTGATTCCCAGATTCTCGAGATAATCCAGTCCCAGCATGAAGAATCCATCCCTCTTCAGTCCATCCACACCCAAAGCTTTGAAGGTCTTCGCATACTTTCCGAAATAGCCGTAGCTGGAAAAATCCCGGACGCTTGTCTCATAGATCACGATATCCTCATAAGGTACAGGTTTTACAATCTCTTGATTGAAACGTTCCGGATCCAGAATGATCGAATCCTTCCCTTCCGAAAGATAAGCGAACGGATCCTTGAAAGAGATTCCCCCATTGTCCTCGAAATGGTAACGGGAAAGATGACGGTCACCCTCCATGGTCACAGAAAAAGTAAATCCTTTCCTGTCCATGGGATATCTGTTTCCATTCAAAACTAAAAAAAGAGCATCCCGCCCCGGCGCGAATACTCTAAAAACAGATTTTTCTTTTGTGTATAAACAACCTAATTCGTCGATATTAAAATCATTTGAACTATATTCGATCATCATTGATAGTTATCTAATTTGGCTTTTGCTTCCAGAGAATCGATGATACATTGTACGATCTTTTCGATCTTGGAACCTTTGGAGTAGTCGGCCTTGACCGCAAACGTCGCTCTTTTATCCTTGAACAGCTCTTCAGCCTTGCTGCGCTTGGAATCATCCCCGAAAACAGCGATCGTGGTCCCGCCGTTCTGCTGCACGACCTTCATGCTTGGAACATCTGTGCTTCCATCACCGAAATAGATCATGTTCTCCAAAGGAATATACTTTTCCGATTCCGGTGTAGAACTGTTCAGATCCGCATCATTGGTCTCCTGCAGGACACCTTTATTGATCCTGAAAAGATACTGGGTCTTCATCGTATAGTTGACAACTCTGGATGGCCACTTGACTTTCCCGTCTTTGTCATAGACGTAGGTACAGGCATAGATCTTCTTGAATTCGTTTGCGATCGGCGTACCCATGATGATATCGGTCAGACCGGAGGATACGATGTAGTGTTCGACGGTGATGTGATGTTTCCGTCCATACTCGTTGATCCGTTCGAACCAGGTCTTTACTCCTTTGTATAATTCGATATACTTGCCTTCTTCGATCAGCTGATCTCTGGTCAGACCGTCATTTTTCATGACCATCAGATACATGTAGGACAGGATGCCGTCACAGTTGTGTTTGCGCGCGAACGTATCGCATTCCGCCCAGAAGGCATTGGGATCGTCATATCCAAGCGTACTTAAAAGATGGAACTCCTGCATATCCCTTGGAGACAGCGTCTTGTCGAAGTCGTAGATCAGTGCCAGTTTCGCTCTTTTCATATCCCTATTATAACAGACTAGTCGATCTCGTTTAAATTGCGGATCGCCGCGACATACATTTCAACCTGTTTCTTGAAATTCTCGATATTGAGGCATTCGTCAAGGTCATGGATATGGTTGTTTTCCCCCTGGAATTCGCAACCGAAGGCGATGCAGTTGTGGATCGACTTTGCATAGGTCCCTCCGCCGATCGCTTCCATTTCCGTTTTATCGTCACCTGTCACATCGACATAGGCTTTCTTTAATGCCCGGATCATCGGTGAATCGATATCGAAATACAGCGGTTCGGTCCTGCCCATGATGACCAGTTCATTGTGCTCATCGCCGATCTTCAGCAGTTCGACGACTTTATCACTGCTGGTCTTGACCGGGAAACGCATATCCAGGCTGACGATGATGTCGTTATCCTGCTTGCCGATGATGCCGAAATTGATGGTGGTATCGGAAATATCATCTTTCAGGGAATCATAGCCCAGTTTCTCGCCATGGACTTCCAGTGAGAAATATTTATGGAACCAGGAAACGAATGTATCTTCGAATCCCGCATGGTACAGCGCTTCCATCAGATGGCTGAAAGCATTCTTTCCCAGATCAGGCATCGATGCATGCGCGCTTTCGCCATAGACCGTAACGTCAAGGGTCTCTCCTTTCGCATAATCGAAAGCAAGCCCATGTTCCATCAGATACTGCTTGAACAGTTTTTCATCAAAACTGTCCAGAGGCACACTGCAAGTGATTTTCTTATTGACCACATTCGATGCCTCGCCGCCTTTGATATCGATGATCCTGGTATCATGCCCGACCAATTTCGCCGCAACCATGCCTTTCTCTGCATAGATTCCCGGGAAGTTTCCATCCGGTGTGAAACCGCAATCGATATGGCCGTACTTCTCGACATAATGACGGATACAGGCGGATCCGCTTTCCTCGTTGCAGCCAAGAATAAGACGGGCTCGCTTTCTGAACGGATAGTTCTCCTGAATCAGATACTTCAGGGCATACATCGAAGCGACAGCCGCGCCTTTATCGTCAGAAACGCCTCTGCCATACAGGAAACCGTCTTCCTCCTGCATATCGAACGGGTCGTGTTTCCATCCTTCTCCGGCCGGAACGACATCCAGATGCGCCAGGATACCGATCAGTTTGTCTCCTTCTCCGGTTTCACCGAAACCGCAGTAGTAATCGACATTCTCCGTTTTCAGCCCTTTCTCTTCCATCAACGCCAAGGCATGATCAAGAACGGCACGGTTCATCTTGCCGAATGGCTTCTCATCATCGCTATAGACCGAATTGAATGAAACCAGTTCCTTCAGATCCTGTTTCATTCCCTCCAGATTCTCTTCAATAAACTGTTTGATTTCCATTTTACCCTCCTAGATCAGCAGCCCCACCGGACAATGATCGCTGCCTTCGACCGTATCATAGATCAGGCTGTCTTTGACTTCCTTCATAAAACGGTTGGACACGACAAAGTAATCGATGCGCCAACCGACATTGCGTTCTCTGGCCCTGGTCCGGTAAGACCACCAGGTGTATTTCTCCGTTTCAGGATACAGAACCCTGAAACTGTCGCTGAATCCCGCACTCAGCAGCTCGGTGAATTTGCCGCGTTCCTCATCCGAGAAGCCTGCAGAAAAGTGATTCTCATCCGGATTCTTCAGATCGATCTCTTCATGTGCCACATTGAGGTCTCCGGTATAGATGACCGGTTTTTTCTGGTCCAGTTTCATCAGATGCTTACGCAGGGCATCCTCCCAGGTCATCCTAAAATCCAGACGCAACAGACCATCCTTAGAATTAGGTACATAAGCTGTCACGAAATAGAAATCCGGATACTCCAAAGTAATGACTCTTCCCTCGTTACAGCCTTCATCTTCGATATCATAGGTAATACTCAAAGGTTCCTGCCTGCTGTAGACCATCGTGCCGGAATAGCCCTTTTTTTCTGCGCTGTTCATATAAAGATGATAGCCCTCAAAACGCATTCCCAGTTCAAGCTGATCTTCCTGCATCTTGGTTTCCTGTATCGCAAAGATATCTGCCTCTTCTTTCAGAAAGAACTCGGCAAACCCTTTTTTCATGCATGCACGCAAACCATTCACATTCCAGCTGATCAGTTTCATATCGCTCGTGTGATCTCCGCCAGATAGGCTCTTTCTTCTTCCGTGATGAACGGAGCCAGCGTATCATAAACTTTCTGATGATAATTGTTTAAAGCACGGATCGTCTTTTCATCCAAAAGATCGCGATCGATCAGCTTCAGATCGAACGGGACCATCGTCAGTGTTTCAAAACCAAGGAAACGTCCGTATTCATTCTCGAGTTCTTTCTGACAAAGCACAAGATTCTCGCAGCGGATACCGAAACGATCCGCGAAATACACACCCGGCTCATCCGAGAACACCATGCCCGGCTTCAGTTCGACTTCTTCGTTCTTCGATTCCGTCGAACCGTAACGGATGTTTGGCGGACCTTCATGGACGGCCAGGTAATTGCCTACGCCGTGGCCTGTACCGTGACGGTAATCCACGCCATAAGCCCACAGTTCCTGACGGGCTACGATATCGACCTGCTTTCCGCTCAATCCGGCAGGGAATTTCAGTTCGCTTAGCGCAAACATCGACTTCAGTACCAGAGTGAAATACTGTTTCACTTCCTCATCGACTTCACCTAAAGCGACTGTTCTGGTGATGTCCGTCGTTCCTTCCAGATACTGGCCTCCCGTGTCAAACAGCAGGATCCCGTGATCATCCAGCATCGCACATTTTCCTTCTTCCGGGAAATAATGCACGACTGCTGCATTTTCGTTATACGCTACGATGGATGCAAAGCTCAGATCCCTGGCTCCCGCTTCCATGCGCAGGCTGTTGATCTTTCTTGCACAATCACATTCACTGACCGTCTTCTTGTCGACATCTTCCAGCCACATCAGGAAACGCAGTACCGCGATCCCGTCATAGATATGCGCTCTGCGAATGTTTTCCTGTTCGATCGGGTTCTTGATCGCTTTCATGTCTTCAATAATGGAACGGCGGTCGAAGAATGTATTATTTCCTTCTGACAAGGCAAGATAGCTCTCATAATTGACTTTATGTTCATCCAGAACGATCTTGCGTTTCTGAATCGTTTTCAGGAATTCATAATAGGAATCGTATGGCCGGATGATGATCCCATCGGCATAGAGTTTATCCAGAAGATCCTCATCGAAACGATCCAAATCGCAGAACAAATAGACATCGTCATCCTGAATAACCATATAAGCCAGAAAGACCGGGGTATAAGTGATGTCATCCCCACGAAGATTCAGAAGATAGGCGATCGATTCCAGATTGTTTACGATATGGACCTTGTCCTTTAAGCAATGGGTGATCAGTTTGACCTTCCTCAGTCTGGAAAGGCCTGCATAACTGTTGTCGAGTTCATAGATCCTGCTGTGGCTTAACGGTGTCCGATTCTGGATCAGCGGCGAATAGATATCGACGCTGCGGATCTGATTGCCCTGGTCCAGCAGCTGTTTCGCAAAACTGATATTTGTACGTTTTCCATCAAGTCCCACAACGGCGTCGGGATAATTGGCCTTCAGGAAAGCCAAAGGCTCCAAAGCCCCTTCCGTTCCCAGCTTGATGACCTTGATGCCGTATCTCAGACACTGTATGTCTGCCTGCAGATAGTAGCGTCCATCCACAAAGATATAGGCATCGTTCAGTGTCACCAGCAAAGTCGCCAGAGATCCGGTAAAACCGGAAAACCAAGCTACCGTCTTGAAGTATTCCGGTACGTATTCAGATAGATGATAGTCAGAAGTATTCAGATAGTAGATATCGATATTCTGCTGTTTCATCAGCGTTCTTAAAGCATTCAATCTTTCTCTTATCATGTCTTTATATTATCATTTATTAGAGTATTATAGTATAATAATAAACTGTATGAAGAAAGAACAGGAACTTAACAGGCACGAGGAGAGATCCCTCAATGCAGTCAGACGCAGGGCTTTACGTCATTCCAATAAACAGATCGAGCTTTCCAATGATGTGCAAGCGAAGAAACAGGATCTTTTCTATACGGAAAAACCTGTGGAGACGGAAACGAAGGTCAAGACTTCTGTCTTTGACGGTCTGACAAAGTTCCACAGGGAAATCACGGAAACCAGGACCGGCAGAAGACTGGAAAGAGAGCGTAAAAAAAGAGAAGAAGAGGAAGAAAGACTTCTTAAAGCAGAAGCTGCTACTGAAAGCAGAGATGTCCTGCGTGAGATCGAAGAATTCATTCCGCATGTTGAACCGATAATTGAAACTGCGGCCCCGGTCGTAACCAAAGAGATTACGGAAGAAATAAAAGAGCCGAAAGAGCCCAAGAAAAAAAGAGTCAGGAAACAGAGAGAACCACGTCCGAAAGCCAAGGTTTTCACTTTTGTCATGGCGATCCTGATGTGTCTGTTCCTGCTGGTATGTCTGGCAGGAGGAGCCGGTGCGATCTATTTCGCTTCCAAACTGCTGGAAGGCAAACCGGAACTGCATGTCGATGATCTGAAAGCTCCGGATTCAACGACCGTCTACGACTCCGAAGGCAACATCATCATGGAACTGGGCATGTATCTCAGAGAGAACATTTCCTATGAAGAAATGCCGAACAGCCTGATCGATGCGTTCCTGTCCATCGAAGACTCCCGTTTCTTTGAACACCCCGGTTTCGATATTCCGCGTTTCACCAAAGCGGCATTAGCCAATATCCGCACACGTGACTTCTCGCAAGGCGGTTCAACGATCACGATGCAGCTGATCAAGAATACCTACTATTCGATCGATGCGGATGATGAATCCACGATCGCTGCCCGTGAAGGCATGTCCGGCATCAAGCGTAAGATGCAGGAAATCTGGCTGGCGCTGGAACTGGAACTGAAAACCGATACCCGGAAGCAGGATATCATGGCGATGTATATCAACAAGGTCAACTATGGCGACAATATCCGTGGCGTGCAGAAAGCCGCACAGTATTATTTCGGCAAAGACGCAAAGAATCTTACCTTGACCGAATCGGCATTCCTGGCCGGTCTGATCAACTCGCCGAATACCTATAATCCATATAACGATCTGTATAAGAATGACAACTACTATCTCGATCCGGACAGCGAATATCTGAAGGCCGGAACGGCACGTCGCGATGAAGTGCTGGATCTGATGGTCTATCACGGGTATATCTCGGAAGCGGAAGCAGATCTGGCAAAATCCGTGCGTATCGAAGATCTTCTGGCAGGACAGGATGTCCGTTTCTCGGAAATGAACGAGAAGTATCAGTCCTATATCGATGCGGTCATTGATGAAGTCGAAGAAACGACCGGAGAGAGCCCGTACAATGTCGGCATGAGGATCTATACCAATATGAATCCTTACATGCAGGAATACATCTATGACCTGCAGAATGAGGAAGAATACACCACGATCAAGTTCCCGAACGAACTGTGCCAGAGCGCGATCGTCGTCATGGACAACCAGATCGGTGCAGTCGAAGCATTGGGCGGCGGCCGCGGTGAAACGGACAGCGCAAGAAAGTTCAACCGCGCAACCAGCGCATATCTCAACCCGGGATCTTCCATCAAACCGGTCATCGATTATGCGTTATGTATTGAAAAACTGGGCTATGCGACTTCGCATACCTTTACCGATATGCCGTATTATCTGTATGACGGCAATGTCCTGATTTCCAACTACGACCATGAATACCATGGAGATATGCTGATGACGGAAGCGCTGGGAAGATCGCAGAACACGCCTGCGGTCCAGGCTCTGGCAGCAGTCGTAGAGGAAATCGGCGAAGAAGCAGTCGTCGATTATCTGAATTCGATCGGCTTCAAATTCGAGTATGAAGACTTCGACCTGCAGTTCGCCATCGGCGGAAACCGCTGTCTGGTCACCCCGCTGCAGCTGGCAGGTGCGCACGCGATGTTCATCAACGGCGGACGCTATATCCGTCCGCATACGGTCAATTACATCGAATACAATGACGGAAGACCGAATTTCGTAGCCGATACACAGGGAAAACAGATGATCTCCGATGCGACAGCCTGGATGGTGGCCTACCTTGAAGAATACAACATGTCAGGAAACTTCTCTTCCCTGATGTGGTACTGCAAGAAGTATCTGGATTATCCGCTCTATGGCAAGACCGGTACGACCGACTGGGGTGATTCCGGCGTCGAATTCGGCATCCCTGTCAGTTCCACCAAAGACAGCTGGCTGGTCATGCAAACAAACAAGTATACGATCTCCTGCTGGACCGGATATGATGAACTGGCTCCTGGAGCATATTTCAGCAGCAGAGAGTATCAGGATAACACCAAGAGCAAGATCGTCACCAAGGTCCTGGAACAGCTGGAAACCCATTACAGCGGCGAATACGATCCGTATGTTCCGCTGGAGATGCCGGATTCTGTAGTCAAGATCACCCATGTGAAAGGTGCTTATCCATATGCGTCAGGCTCAGGCGAAAGCGGCAGCGTTACAGGCTATATCAGTGCCAAAGCTCTTGAGGAGCATCCTCTTGGTTCCGTTTCCGCAGCCTATGATTATTCCCGTCAGAATACCAAATATATCCATGGCGGTATCGCCAATATCGGCGGAGCCTTCGATGGTTCGACCGTTTCTGTCTGGTTCGGAACGGGTTCGGGTGAGAGCGGTATGTGTTCCGGTGTCTGCGACCTGTCTGCGACCAACCTTTACGGCGAAACGACTTACGCATCCGGTGTCGTCTGGTTCCCGCATTGGAACACGATCTATACCGGAACGGCAGAACCGCCATTCATGTTCTCGGTCAAAGTCGATAGCGGTGAAGTCATCAGCGGCGCGACCGATGATATGGGCTTCTCGGTCGGTGTACCGGAATCCTCGAAAGTAACTGCCTGTGTCTGGCCGAGTTCATCCAAATCACAAGCCTGCATCACACTGGCTGCAGGTCAGGATACAGGAGCTCAATAAGCAATAATAAAAGATCATGTTTCCTTCCAATCAGCGATTGTGTATACATGATCTTTTTTAGTCTTCGCTTTTCTTTCGGCAGACGATATTGATCGGAACGCCTTCGAAGCCAAATGCTTCCCGCAGCTTATTTTCGATGTATCGCTCATAAGAGAAATGCATCAGTTTCGGATCGTTCACGAACAGCACGATCGTGCAAGGCGCGGTGGATACCTGGGAGGCATAGTAGATTTTTAAACGTTTGCCATTATGCGGCTTTGCAGGATTGTCCAGCTGGGCATCCAGGATCACTTCATTCAGGACATTCGTTTTGATCCTGAGATTGAGATTTTCATAGACCAGATCGATCAGCGGAAGCAGGGTATCGACACGCTTGTTGTCTTTTGCGCTGATGAAAGCGATCGGCGCATAGTCGAGATAAACGAATTGCTTTCTTATCTCCTTGGTGATATTCACCATGGTCTTGTCATCCTTCTCGACAAGATCCCACTTATTGTAGACAATGATGACGCCCTTCTTCGCCTCATGTGCCAGGCCTGCCACATGCTTGTCCTGATCGATGATTCCGGTGGAGGCATCCAGCAGTACCAGAGCCAGATCACATCGCTCTATCGCGCTCTTGGCACGCAATACGGCGTATTTCTCGATATTCTCGTAGATCTTGCCTCTTTTTCTGATTCCTGCGGTATCGACGACCACATAATCCTTGCCATTCACATGGAATACCGTATCGATCGCATCTCTTGTCGTCCCTTCGATATCGGAAACGATGACCCGGTCCTGTTTCAGGAACGCATTCGTCAGAGAAGATTTCCCGACATTCGGACGTCCGATCACCGCAAAACGGATCATGCCTTCATGATCATCGATCTGTCTCTCCGGCATGACTTCCGTGACCCTGTCCAGAAGATCGCCGATCCCGATCCCGTGCACTCCGGAAACCGCGACAGGTTCTCCAATCCCTAAATTGTAGTATTCATAGATATTATCGATCAATGATACATCATCGATCTTGTTTACAGCCAGAATGACAGGCTTGTTCGACTTTCTCAGCAATCTGGCGATATACTCATCATCCGCAGACAAGCCGCTTCGGCCATCCACGATAAACAGGATGACATCCGCTTCTTCTACCGCGATCTCGACCTGAGCATTGATCTCCTTCTGAAACGGCACATCCTCGATCTGAAAACCGCCTGTATCGATCAGACGGTAGGTCTTCGACAGCCATTCGCAATCCCCATAGATCCTGTCTCTGGTCACTCCCGGCGTATCCTCGACGATCGCCAGCCTCTCCGACAGCATCCTATTAAAAACTGTCGACTTACCGACATTGGGTCTCCCAACGATTGCGACAGTTCCATCTATCATTTCTTATTCTCCTAATACTTGGTTAACGAGTTCCATTGCCTGATCGACGACCTCATCGATGCTCAGTTCAGAGGTATCGATCTCGATCGCATCTTCAGCCCTGGTCAATGGAGAGAACTCCCGATGCATATCCTGATAATCCCGTTTGATGATATCCTCCAGGATCGTTTCATAATCCGCATCCAGTCCCTTTTCTTCGTTCTGCTTCATCCTTCGTAAAGCACGGGCTTCCGGCGTCGCTGTCAGATAGATCTTGACCGGCGCATCTTTCAGGACTACTGTCCCGATGTCTCTGCCATCCAGGATATAGCCCCCGCCCGAGCATATCTTTTGCTGCATCGTTACCATCGCTTCACGGCATTTCTGCAGTTTCGACACATCGGATGCTCCCATGGAGATCTCGTTGGCACGGATCGCTTCCGTGATGTCTTCGCCATCCAGTATGACATCTCCATCGATATCCATGACCAGATCCATATCATCGATCATCGCCACGATCGCTTCTTCATCATCGAAAGGAATTTCCTTCTTCAAAGCATCATATGCGACAGCCCGATACATGGCTCCTGTGTCCAAATGGATATAACCCAGTTTTTCTGCCAGCAGATCGGCAATCGTCGACTTTCCTGCGGCACTTGGGCCATCGATCGCTATATTGATCAGCATCAGATGATTCCTTTCGTCTTCAGGATATAGAAGATGATCAGACCTAATACAGCCAGCAGAATGATGATCAGAATGACCAGGATGATATTCAGGACCGTATTGGAACCTTCCTCATCATCTTCGATCAGGTCTTCATCATCCGTAGCGGAAACGATGAACGGAATCGTACCGGTCGGAACTTCCTTGGTCGGACGCGGTCCGAGGTCGATCTCATCGATATTCTTGATTTCAACGATATCTTCGGCTTTTTCTTCTTCCAGAGTCTTGGCCAGAACCGGATGTTCATTGACGACAGGCTCAGGTTCTCTTATTTCTTCTTGGACTGGTTTTGTTGGCGCAGTATCGATCATTTCATCCATGATCTTGCTGATTTCCATCGAAACGGTATTGGAATAAGCTTCATCTTCTTTCGTTTCCGTTTCCGGATAAACCGGCTTTTCTGCATGTCTGATTTCATTGACGATATCGTTCGTGATCTGATCGATATCCTGTTCACCGGAGGCTCTTATGTGCTGATCCACTTCATCAATGACTTCATTGATCAATGAATTAGCTGCAACATTCTGTGTATGATCGATCACAGGGTTCAGGATCGGTTCCGTTATGACTGGCTCAACCACGACCGGTTCCGGAGCAGGCTGATAGCTGACTGGTTCCTGGACAGGCTGGACCACGACTGGCTCAGGCTGAATGACAGGTTCCGGTGTAGGCTGATAGACCGGTGGCGTATATGGCGTTTCTACCGGCTGCGGCTTGACTTCCTGATGGACGGGTTCGATTTCCGGGCTGTGGTAGTAGCCCATAAACGGTGATTCTGCCGGTTTTTCTTCCAGTTCAGCGATTTCTTTCTGGATCTGGACCGTCTGCGGCGTTTCCTGTCTGACAGGCTCGCTGACGATCGGTCTGTTGTAGAGTTCGCTCAGGGAAACATCATCGATGATTTCGCTGATCTTGTTTTCGAAGCTGCTGTCGATGATCGGCTGCGGTCTGTAAGGTTCCGGTTCAACAGTGACCGGTTCCGGCTGGACGACAGGCTCAGGCTGGACCACGACAGGTTCCGGCTCAGTGACAGGTTCCGGCGTTGTTTCCAAAGCTTTTTTGTTCTGATTGATGAAAGAATCAACCAGATCATCGACAGACATCAGGTCAGGATAATCGACCCAGGTGATATCATCGTTGCTTGGTTCAGGCTTTTTGACTTCTGAACGGGCAGCGATATCATTCAGTTTGTTTTCGTATGAAGATAAGTCTTTGGTTGATAACGACGGTTCTGAATCGTTCGCGAGATTTTCTCTTAATGTTGCATATTTTTGTGTTCTTGTTAATTTAGCCATAACAAAACCTCCAAATGTGATACTAAAAGATTATATCATATTATCTAAATATTGTTAAATAAGAAAGCGTTTTCTTTTCTATTGCTTCAGCAACGGTGAGACATGCTTATAGATCACAAATGTCACGATATCGACGATCAGCGCTTTGATCAGATTGAACGGCAGAACACAGCACAAAACAAAGCTGAACTTGTCATGAATGATGGGAAAAATGGCATTTCCCATGCCGATAATGGTCTCCAAAGGAAGATGGAACCAGTTCACATAGAACGGAATGATGAAGGCGTAATTGGCGAAAGTGCCGATGATCGCCATGCATAACGAACCCACCAGCATCGCCAGGATCGCGCCTTTCTTGGTCCTGTTTTTCTGATAGACAAGAGCTGCGCTGACGCAATAGGTCGTGGAGATCACAAAAGCTGCCAGTTCGCCCACAAATGCCGTAGAAGTCGGCTTCAGCAGCATCTTGACGATGATCTTGATGACCTGAATAAAGAATGCCGGAACCGGTCCCAAAGCAAAAGCTCCGATCAAACAAGGCAGATCTGACAGATCCAGCTTATAGAAGTTTGGCGCGATGGCGATCGGAAAATCAAACAGCATCAGGATCGCACCCAAGACGCCCAGAATCGCGATCGTCGCGATATTTCTTACACTTAAACGATTTCTCAAAATAAAAAAACCTCTCTTTCATCCTGACTGTACAGTCGCCACTTGAATCACACAAGTTCTGCTTTTGCTCGCGGGGTATACCGCCGATCAGGGAATTCCACCCTGCCCTGATGTTTCTAGTAAAATTATAACAGAAGTCCCGTTATTATCAATCTATAAGCTATAATAGAGATATGATCAACAAACTTCAAAATGCCATTCAAGAGGCCCGCAAGATCGTTTTCTTTACCGGAGCAGGCATGTCTACCGCCTCGGGGATCCCGGATTTCCGTTCCGCTACAGGACTGTACAAAAACATCTACCGTGCCGAAGAGATGCTTTCACATCATTTCTTCGTCCAGGATCCGGAAGAATTTTATGAATTCTATAAAACCAAGATGCTTTACCCCGATGCCAAGCCGAATTATGTCCATGAGTTCATCGCAAAACTGCAGGACAGCAAAGATGTGACCGTCGTCACCCAGAATATCGATGGTTTGCATCAGATGGCTGGTAGTAAAAAGGTCTGTGAGCTGCATGGTTCCGTGTTAAGAAACTACTGTACGAAGTGCGGAAAGTTCTTCGATCTGGATGATATCGTCAATGCCGATGGTGTTCCTTACTGCGACGAATGCCACGGCATCATCAAGCCGGATGTGGTTCTCTATGAAGAATCGCTGGATGACAAGGTCATTACCGAAGCGATACGAGCCATCTCCAAAGCGGATCTGCTGGTGGTATGCGGGACTTCCCTGGTCGTCTATCCGGCGGCAGGTTTCATCAATTACTTCAGCGGCGATACCCTGGCGATCGTCAACCGG
>JAFRVK010000024.1 GCA_017441765.1 Erysipelotrichaceae bacterium | reverse complement strand
TGTATCTGATCTTCCTGAACAGATAAGCCAAGGAACAGCCGATCACGGTAGCCAGCGTCCCGAATATCATGTCCGCGATTCCCAGACCGCCGAAAAAAGTATTTGACAGGAAACAGCCGATCGTGACACCGATCAGTGCCCATAGGTAATCGATGGTGAACAAACAGAGGATCTCAGCAAAACGGAACTGGATCGGACCGAAACTGATCGGTTGCAAAACAGCACATAGCACGACATATATCGCAGCGAACAAAGCGCCGTTAATGATTTTCTGTGATTTCTTCATAATATGCCCCCAAGAATTCGGTCTGCAGACCATATATCTATTTTACACGAACAGAAATGGAATTGCGCATCACAGGATCCTCTATCCAGATAAAAAGCCTCGAAGGGCTTTGTGTATGTTTGTTTTATCGGATGCTAATCGAACAGATTCAACAGATCACGGATATCATCGAGACAGTCATCCGCAAGTTTGCTCTTCCTCGCATCACCAACCGCTGCAGCACGCATTTTCCCTGCCTTTGCGGCTTCAATTCCGGCAATTGCATCTTCTATTACTACACAGTCTTCTGGCTCGATATCGAGCATTTCTGCCGCTTTCAAAAAGACCTCCGGATCCGGTTTGGAATGAGTGATATTGTTTCCATCAGAAATCGCATCGAATTCCTCAAGCATGCCGATCTGTTTCAGAATGAATTTTGTATTCTTGCTGGAAGAACCGATCGCTACTCTGATTCCCTTTTTCTTCAATGCATCGATGGTTTCCCTGACTCCATCAAATACCGCATCCGGTGTGATCGTCTTGAGAAGTTCACGATAATAGCCGTTCTTCTCTTCTGCAAGTTTTTCTTTCTCTTCCAGACTGTATTCCCTGTCTGCATTTTCCAGAATGATTTCCAAAGAAGCCATCCTGCTTACTCCACGCAAACGGTTATTTATTTCCCGATCGAAATAGATCCCTTCCTGATCGGCGATCTTTTTCCATGCCTCATAATGAAGATCGTCCGTACTAAGGATCACCCCATCCAGATCAAATATCGCAGCTTTCATTTTGAAACCTCCTTCTATCTCAAATTTCATCAAATCCAATCCATCTGTACCAAACGCCAGTATCAAACCATATCCTTCTTTTTCGTTCAAAGCCAGATTCGGTGTCATCCGGTTCTTGCCTTCCACATGGATCTCTGCTAATTCCAGTCCTTCCCTGTCCAAAATAATTACTTTCCCAGCAGCCATGACAGCCTGATAAAGAAAACCATTCTTACTCATCTTGATCGAATCCAGAGCCCCGCCTTTTCCGACGTTCGAATAAATCGGCATGATTCCGAATTCTTCCTTGATCTGCAAGTCTTCATCCAAGGAAATCCTCAACAGATCTGCTCTCGTCGTTTCAGAAATAAACAGATCATTTTCATGAAATGCGATGCCATTCGGCGAACAGAGTCCATCCAGAAACAGATGCGGTTTTTCATAGTTGTCTTCTGCTTTCAGGATGAATATCCCTCCATCCGGATGAAGAAAATCGCCACGGAAGTCTGTCAGATAGATATCGTCCTCGATAAAGATCAGATCATTCATCTTCAGCTTTCGATTCTGATAAAGAGATTCTTTCTTGAAGAGAATAGTCCCTTCTTCATCGATCACATAGAGAATGCCGTTAAGTCCGCAGCAACAGAATCTCCCCTGATGCTCGATCAAACCGCAAGGGATATCGTCTGTAGACAGTTCACAGAAAACGGAAACATTCTTCCAGGGATCGATCTTCAGGATCTTCGGAAACCCGTCTCCCATGACACAGCAATAGAAGTTCCCTTTTCCATCAAAACATGTCCCCTCACCGGAGACATGTTTCTCAGAATCATATAAGTGAAGATATTCCTTCGCAGATATGAGATTCATTTAGATCCTCAAAGCAGTATCATATGCGGAAGCTACCGCATACTTGACATCCGAAGCCTTGTTGCAGTCGCCGATAAAGACGACCTTGGTGTTATCCGGAGCCAAAGCGACCGCTTCTTCCATTCTGGATTTCAGGCCGACCGACAGAATGATCGTATCTGCCTTGACGGACTTCAGTTCACCTTCATGTTCGAAGTAAGCTTTTCCATCTTCAACTTTTGTAAAACGGGTAGAAGTATAGTAAGAGAAGTTCTCTTCTTTCAGCAATGGGTACATCAGTGCTCTCATGTATTCGACATGGGCATTACCGCAGATCTTGTCGATCGCTTCCAGGATCGTTACCTTATGGTCCCTTCTGGCCAGATACAGCGCTGTTTCGCAACCGGTCGCACCGCCACCGATGATCACGACATCGCCTTTAACTTCCACATCGTTCTCATAGATATCGGAAGCGAAGATATAATCTGTCATGCCTTCGACTCTGATCGCACGGTTGTCTGCGCCGATCGCTACGATGACCTCATCATAGTTCTCTTTTTCCAGGAGTTCTTTTGTTGCTTCCGTATTCAGACGTACATCGATCTTGCGGTCTTCCAGCTGTCTCAAGAGATAGTCTTTATATTTCTTGTAACTGACTTTGAATTCCATCTTGTCGGCAAATGCCATACGTCCGCCAAGACGGTCGCTCTTTTCATACAAAGTGACCTGATGACCGAAATCGTGGGCATAGATCGCTGCGCTGATGCCGGCAGGACCGCCACCGACGATCGCAACTTTCTTGATCGTCGAATCCGGAATCACCATATTGTTGTAGTCGAACTCATGGCCGTAACGCGGGTTGACTGTGCAGCAGATCTCCAGTGGCGTATCGACACATTTCAGACATTTTACGCATGGAACGATATCCTTGACATTGTGGTTGTAGACCTTGTTCATGACATTGGCATCTGCCAAAGCGCCGCGGCAGCAGCCGATGATATCGCCGTAACCGTTTTCCAGGACTTCTTCCATCTTGTCCGGATCCTGGTTTGCGCCGGTATACATGATCAGCATGTTCAGATTCGCCGCTTTGAACTGATTCGCCAGTTTGAGATGCATTTCCTGATCTGCTGAATAGTCATTGATAAATGGCAGTTCCACGATCTCCCAAGCCTTAGTGACAGGCATCGCCGCTCTTCCGGCTTCCAGGATATCGATCTTGCCTTCCAGCAGCTTTGCTGCAGCAATCGTATCTTCCACAGTGATACCGCCTTCGAAAGGATCCGCACCTGTCGTTCTCAGCCAGAGGATCATATTGTCTCCGACTCTCTGTCTGACCTTGTCGATGATCATGATCGGGAAACGCCAACGGTTTTCGATAGAACCTCCGAATTCATCGGTTCTCTTATTTGTTACGGGTGAGATAAACTGACCGACCGGGTCATTGCCCAAGAAGTGCATCAGCAGCGCATCGAAACCAAGCGTATAAGCCTGATAGACCGCTTCCGCATATCGATCGGAAATCATTTCCATATCTTCTACCGTCATCATCTTACCCTGATACGCCATGGATTCCGGATCATAGCCGGAACCGATCACGGCATTGCCGCACACGGTATAGCCCGCGCTGATCTGCATCGTGCCCGGGAAGTCTTCCACGCAAGCCAAAGCACCTGCTTTGTGGATACGTTCGACCATATTGAATAACGCTCTGCGGTTGACCAGATCAAAGAGATCCATCGTGCCATCGCCGGTAGAAGAATCCGGCATGAAACCGCATCCCGACATCGTTACCATGGCAGCACCGCCTTCGGCTTTCGTTACGAAATGTTCGATGAACTTTTCTGTCGGTCTGGCTCTTTCATCCGTCAATGGGAACGGCATCATGGGCAAGGTGACAAAGCGGTTTCTCAGGACTTTGTTTCGGATTTTTAGTGGAGCGGTCAAATACTTATACTGTTTCATACTGTTTTTCCTTTCTTAACGGTATTTATGACAAAGATGACAGCGATCAGCAATGCGAATACAGCTACCATCAGAAAACGGCTGCGGATCACGTCGCCAAACAGCAGTGTTGAGATACTGGTGACGATGATCGGCGAAAGAAGATTCCCGGCAAACGGAGCGATATTGCAGATGACAGCACTGCCCAGGACAGACTGATCCTGCGGGATCTCCCGGGAGACTGCCAGCATGCATTGCGGCATAAGGATCCCCTGAGCAAAGCCGATCAGCAGGGACGCGATGCCACAGACGATCGCGCTATCCGTATTGGCCAGGATGATATAGCACAGTCCAAGCAGGGCAAAGGATACGATGAAGATCTTGTTGTCCAGCTTTTCTGACATCTTCTTAAACAATGCGCCGCCAATGATTCCGCCTATCATCAGGACGGAACTCAATATTCCGGTCAGTGCCGTTGTACCGATCTCTTTTTCAGCGATGTAGAAAGAGATATTGGCCATATAGACACCGAAACAGACGATAAAGGTCAAAGCGATCAGTCCGTATTTGATGATCGGCGTCGATACTTTCGATTTTTTATTGTCGACAGCAGTTTCTTCTGTTTCTATATCGCGAGGATAATATAAGACGCACAGCAACAAAGATGGAATCGCCAGCAGGTAGACCAGGAATGAAGTGTTCCAGCTGATATTCGCCAGGAAACCGATCACAAACGTAAACAGCATCCCTCCGGCACTGGACATTACGGATTGCTTCGAGAGAAGATCAAGCTTGTCAGGACCGTCATAGAAGTCGATGATCGCACTGGTGACTGCCGGAATATACAGAGATCCTGTGATGCCAAATATCAGTGAATAGATATAGATCACAACGATACTCGGATGATAGAAATATACCAGAAGAGAACTCACGATCAGCAGGATCAGAGAACCGATGACTGCGTTTCTTCTGCCGACTTTCTGATAGATCTTCTGCGTCAGAAATGACACGATCATCGTCGTCAGTCCGGCACAGCTGACGGACAGCTGTATCGAAAGCGTACTGGCTTCAGGAAAAGCCGTCTTCAACGAAGATGTGATGACATTCAATACGCTGATCATCGTCAGGAATGCAAGCGAGAGGATCGCATATTTTCCTTTTTTCAAGTCGTTAGTTTTCATTGTTCTTGACCCCGTAATCTTCAGGCCTGTGCATATATGCACGATATTTCAAAGCTTCACGTATCCTTCTGGCATTCTCAGGATTTCCTTTTTCTTCCTCTTCTTGAGCCAAGACCTCGATTCCTTTCTCAAAGAAGGATTCTTCTCCGGTCACGTGAGCTTTGATCAGCAATTCTAATGCATCGATATTCATATACATGCTCCTTAGAGGTTCATGGCAGCATCGTATCCCGAGCCGATCGCTGCCAGCAGGTCTTTCGCTTCACGACAGTCGCCGATTATCTGCGTTTCAATGCCGTCAAGCCACAGATCCAATGCTTCATCGCATCTTTCCCTGAAACCGACAGACAGGATCGCCGTATCGGCTTTGACACTCAGTTCCTGACCTTCTTTTTCATAAATCACTTCATCGTCACGGATCTCTTTGATCTGTGCAAAGTATACGACTTCCACATTGCTTAGCTGCTGCAAAGGATACAGGATAGAGCGCATATACTCGACATGGGTATTTCTGCACAGTTTCTCGCCACGTGTCAGAATCGTCACTTTATGCCCCAGTTCTCCAAGATACACCGCTGTTTCACACCCGGTCGTACCTCCGCCGATGATCACGACATCGCCAATGACTTCGAGACCTTTTTCATAGATGTCCGCAGCCTGTATGGCTTTCTCTGACCCTTTGACATTCAGATCTTTGCAATCCGCACCGATCGCAATAATGACTTTATCGAATTTCTCTTTCAGAAGCAGATCTCTTGTCACATTCGTATTCAGCCGGATATCCGTATCAGCCTCATACAGATGATCCAGTAAGTACTGTTTGAATTTCTTAGTAGAATGCTTGAATGGCATGACATCCGCATACATCAGTCTTCCACCCAGATGTTCTTCCTTTTCGTAAAGTGTGACCTTATGTCCGCGTTTCGAAGCGATGATCGCAGCTTCAATTCCTGCAGGACCTCCACCTATGATTGCAACTTTCAGTCTCTTTTCTTCAGAAAGAAGAACAGGCTTTTCCAGATAATGCGCTCTGCCCATTGTCGGATTGACAGTACATCTGTCACGCAATGGCGTATCGACACACCGGTAACATCTTATGCATGGAATAATGTCTTTAGCCCTGTTTTCATACAGCTTTTTAGGAAGATCCGGATCGGCGATCGCTCCTCTTGCCATGGCGACGATATCCGCTTCATCTTTGGCAAGAATATCTTCGATGATCTCCGGATCCTGCAAAGCACCGATCGTACTGATATGCATCGGAATTTCTGCTGCTTTGATCTGTTTCACGACTTGATGCGTACGCAGTTCAGGCATGTGATCATTCGGCATACCGATGAGTTCATTGATCTCCCACGGTTTTGTCTGATGTGGATTTCGAAGCGATACTTCCGCGATATCGATCAAGCCTTCCAGACTTCGACACATTTCGATTTCATCATCGATGCCAAAATCATCTTCATCCAAAGAGACAGATGTTCGAAGATAGATGATCATATCATCTTTTACGGTTTCTCTTATTTTGCTGAGAACCATTCTCAGAAAACGGGTCCGGTTCTCAAGAGATCCTCCGAATTCATCGCTGCGTTTATTGCTGATTGGAGAAAGGAAATCTATTCCAGCAGGACCTGTCATCAGGATCATTCCGTCCGCTCCCAGTTTCAGCAGTCTTTTGGCGACTACCGCATATTTCTCGGCGATCTCTTCCAGAATCTCTTTGGTGACAGGGATCTTGTCTTTGATGAAATCTTCCGGGAATGGTCCCATGCCGAACCCTTTCTCTCCCATGACAGAATAATCATTGTATTCGAACATGAGTCCGGGAATATCTTCAAACAGCACCAGAGAACCCTTTGAATGCATGCGATCGATAAATTCAGCCAGACGTTTGGTATTCTCGTACTCCCAGATATCGAAGCTGGCGCCATCGCCACTCTTCCTGCTGGGAGCGAAACACAAGCCTGACATCATCACCATTCCGAAACCGCCTTCCGCTTTGCGTATAAAATGCTCCATGAAAGCTTCCGTCATCCGCGGATGATCATCAGACAATGCGAAAGGAACTTCCGGAGCGGCAACCAGCCGATTTCTAACGATCTTTTTACGGATCTTCAGTGGTTTCAGAATGTGTTCATACATGTTTTAGATATCCTTTCCGAAGAATCCGCAGAACGGATCGACTGGTGAAACGCCCTTGAACTCGCTCTTGCCCATCATCTTCTGGATCGTCGCACGGATCGTTGCACGGTTGGATGAGTAGGCATTGATGATCGTACGGATCATCGGAACATCTACAAAATGATATGGGTTCGCAACCGATACGAATGCGGTCGGAATATCTTTGAGATAGAAAGGCGCGTTAAAGGCTGCCGGCATCGACCATTTGACTCTCGCTACCGTCTGATAGCTGGCATTGGCGATATTAGCGACATACAGCAACAAATCACATTTCTGTTTATATTCACTGACCGGAATCTGCGTATACATCAGATCGACATGACGAGGCATGAGTTCAACCTGGAAGCCCGCTGCTTCCAGTTCTTCTTTCACCACATCCTGGCATATCGTGGAAACCATGAAGCCTTCATCCTCTATCATAGACAAAAGGATACGCGGATATTTTTCCGGAGTGATAGGAAGAAGATGCTGGGTATCTTTGACCAGCGTGACAGCCTTATCGGCCACAACTTCCGATCTCTTCTGGAAGTCTTCACAGGCAATGACATCCATATAATCATCATCCGTGAATTTATCCGTGCCAATCAGACCTAATGAAGCTTTTAATGCCAGTATTCTGGCAACTGCGTCATTAAGCCGCTCTTCGCTCAACAGGCCCTTCTTCACGCCGTCAACCAGATAATGGAAATCCTCTTCCACATTACGTCCAAACAGGAAAATATCACAACCGATTTCAATCGAATGTGGAACCAGTTCTTCTCTTGGCATCATGCAGCACATTCCGACCATATTGGCAGCATCCGTACATACGAGCCCATTGAAACCTAACTTGCCTCTAAGAAGATCGGTAATCAGTTCCTTAGACAAGGTCGCAGGCATGATGTCGGCATCCTTGATACCGGGACTTAATTTTCTCGTATACGCTGGCTGCATGATATGTCCGGCCATGACCGTTCTTGCACCCGCATCGATCAGAGCCTGGTAAATCATTCCATAGGTCTTATCCCATTCTTCACAAGATAATGAGTTTACGGAAGGAAGGATATGCTGATCTCTTTCATCGACACCATCGCCTGGGAAGTGTTTTATTGAAACAGCAACATTGTGTTCACGGATACCTCTGAGATATTCCAATCCGCATTCCTTTACAAACTCAGGATCATTGCCATAGACACGGGTATTCGTAATCGGATTACGCCAGTTCATATCAATATCGACAACCGGAGCGAATGCATAAGTCACACCGACCGATCTGGCTTCCGCACCGCAGATATAACCAAGGTTGTAAGCTTCATGAGGATCTTTGGTGGCAGCAATACCGATCTGGTTCGAAAAGAACGTGCCATCAGTTGCGACTCCTGATCCACCGAATTCCATGTTTGCTGCTACCAGCAACGGGATCTTCACTTTACTCTGCATGAGATCATTTCTTTCCTTGATCTCTTTTGCTACACCCGGACGATGCATGAGACCACCGAAATGTACTTTTTCGTATAATTCAAGCAATTCTTCATCGCTTTTACCGAAACCGACAGGTAACAAGGTCTGTCCGCACTTTTCTTCCAGTGTCATACTGTTCAAAGTATCATAGACCCATTTTTCTTGTTCCTCATTCAGATAGAACGGTTTCACTTTAACATCAACCATGTTGACCTCCTATATATTCGCGTTGTTAAAATAACCAAAGAACGGTTTTAATGATTTCGAAATGATATGATAGAAAACTAATCCGCTTTCTTTTTTCTTGATTTGACTCTGCCTGATTTCGTCAGACTGTCAATGATGATCGCCACCACCAGCATCGATCCTTTGAAGATATCCTGGGCATTCGAAGACATGTTCATCATGTTCAGACCGACGTTCAATGCGCCGATGATAATGACACCGGTGACCAGTCCGGAAGTCTTGCCCTGACCGCCCATGATAGAGACACCGCCCAGGACGGCTGCCGAGATGATGTCTGAACTGATGGAACTGCCTGCGCTTGGTGATCCGCAGAAGGTTCTCGACATCGCAACCAGACCAGCCAATCCCGCAAGCACCGCAGCGATGATGCTGGCGATATACTTGATCTTATTGGTGTTGATACCGGACAGACGAGCAACTTCATTGTTTCCGCCGACTGCCATGATGTATCTTCCCAGATAAGTCTTATTCAGGACGAAAGCAACGACAAATGCCAGAGTGATAAAGATGATCGTTGAAATCGGAATCGGTCCGATATAGCCCTGTCCGATCCACTTGATGCTGTCCGGAAGACCATACAGAGTCTTGTTTCCGGAAATGATGACGTTCAGACCGTTGATGGCTGTCTGCATCGCAATGGAAATGATCAGACGCGGGACATTGAATTTGATCGTGATCCAGCAGGTAAAGCAGGAAATGATTGCTGCACAAACAAGCGAGATCAGCATGACCAGATAGATCGGCATACCGGTCTTAGCGTAGATCGACGCAGTAAAAACGCCCGTGAACGCATACAGAGCGCCCATTGAGAAATCCAGTTCGCCGGTGATCAGGAGGAAAGAAATACCCAGACACGCGATACCGGATGTCGAGACCTGTCTGACGACAGATACCAGGTTCTTGGTAGAAAGGAATCTGCTGTTCATGATCGTAAAGAAAATCACTAGAACAAGCAGAATGATCTGAGGAATAAACTTCTTCAGTGTTTCAGTTATTTTATTAGATTCAAGCATTTGATTACCTCTTTCCGGATGCCATATCAAGCATTTTTTCTTTGTCATATTCATCTCTGTTCAGGAAACCGACGATCTCGCCTTCCGACATGACCGCGATCCTGTCCGCCATACCCATCAGTTCCTCATTTTCCGAAGAAACCATGATGACGGAGCAGCCTTCTTTTACCAGCTGATCGATCATCACATAGATCTCATGTTTCGTACCGACATCGATGCCTCTGGTCGGTTCATC
>JAFRVK010000023.1 GCA_017441765.1 Erysipelotrichaceae bacterium | reverse complement strand
GATAGATCGTTATCTGTCTTTTCGGAATCGGATAAACGATCTTAGGATTCATATTCTTCACTCCCCTCCAGACGGATCTGCAGGCCATCTTCTTTCAGAATGCGGTAGACTTCTTCCTCATATTTCGTATCTGCTGTTGCTTTGGTTATGGTGAGACGGACACGGTCACCGAAGCTGACCAGCGTACTGGTTGCCCGATTCGGGCTTGCCGGAACAAGCAGGAAATCATAGTGATCAATGAACGGCTGCATCCCAGCTGGCACCTTGATCTCTCCCAGATTTGACAGACAGGAAGCAATGATGCTGTTTCCGAGATACCCGTAAGCGATCTGAGCGACAGGGATCTTTAAAAAAATAGGGACATGGTAAAGGGCTCTGATCAGATTTTCAGTGGTTGCCATCATCTGGTTCATGATCTCTTCCCTGCCCTTTTCCCGGATCTGTTGTTTCATATCCGGAACCAGTTCTTGCAGATCGCCGATCTCACTGACGTCCTTGCTGGCAGAAAAATACATCGAATAGTTCCGCAGCGTTTTTGAACCATTGAACTTGCGCATGTTGACCGGGACCTGAATATTAACAAGACCCTTCTTTGCGCTGATACAGTTTTTACTTGCCATGAATAAAACGGAAAGAAAATATGCGGTGATGCTGCCATCGTATTTCCTGGCTTTTTCCTTGATTTCCTTCAGATCGAAATCATAATGTATGATCCGTTTCATTTCGATCTTCTCCAGTTTGCCATCCAGCTGCAATGAGGATTTATCCAGAAAGGTATTGAAATCTTTTGCGGCTGTCGTATTGCGGAATTCATTGACCAGTTCTTCCTGCTTCACTTCTTCATCCACGTTCAATACATTATCCGCATAGGTCTGCGGATGCTTCAGAAGACGCAGATATTCGCTTAACAATGTGTTGAGAAAGATCATTCCACCTGTTCCATCAGTGATCGCGTGGAAATACTCGATACTGATCCGCTTCTTGTAGTAGAAGACACGGAAGGAACGGAAACTTCTTAATATGATGGAGATCGGTTTGCACGGGATATCCTTCTCTTCTTCGACCAAAGGGATATTGTTCGTGGTTTCCATATAATGCCAGAACATGCCGGTTTTAATCACCGCAGAGAATGTCGGAAAACGCTTGATCGTGAAGTCCATTGCGACCTGCAGGATGCTTGGAACGATGTCTTCTTTCAGATCGACAGAGAGCCGGAATAACGGCATCTGTCCGTATTTCATACCTAACGGATAAACGATCGCTGCATTGTCTAACGAGAAATAGGAACGTTTATTGTCCTTGTAGAAAAAGCCCAGATGCTCAGGATCCATCAGGGAAACGATTTCCTCAATGGCATATCCATGATCCAGATAGTAATCAAAAGCGTTGCAGAAGTGATCGAAAAGCAGATTCCTTTTCAGGATATTTAGATCGATCCTTTTTTCCAGCGACGCGAAATATGTGTCGATCATCCGACATTCCGCCTCGCTCAGGCCGCCTTTGATCTTTTTTATCTTCGGATCATATTCATTTTTTCTCATACCAATATTATAGGACGCTTTCCAATGACCGATACATATTGTTTTCATTTTTTTCTATACATATCGTTATTTAAAATAAACTATTTTATGGTAAAATATTGTAGTCTAAAAGACTGATAAAGGAGAGTAGAATGAGCAAGAAATACGTTTATATGTTTGCGGAAGGTAATGCAAACATGCGTGAACTCCTTGGCGGTAAAGGTGCCAACCTGGCAGAAATGGCCAGCCTTGGTTTACCGGTACCTTATGGTTTTACCATCACGACCGAAGCATGCAACGCTTACTATGACGATGGTAAAAAAATAAACAAAGAGATCATGTCGCAGATCAAGACGGCTTTGACCAAACTTGAAAAACAGGCAGGCAAGAAACTGGGCGATTCGAAGAATCCGCTGCTGGTATCGGTCAGATCCGGTGCAAGAGCCAGCATGCCTGGCATGATGGATACGATCCTGAATCTCGGTATCAATGATGAAGTCGCTAAAACCATCGCTGAAAAGACGAACAATGAAAGATTCGCTTATGATTCCTATCGTCGTTTCATCCAGATGTTCTCAGACGTCGTCATGGAACTGTCGAAAAAGAGATTCGAAGAGATCATCGATGAACTGAAAGATAAAAGAGGCGTCAAGCTCGATACCGAACTGGATGCCAATGATATGAAAGAACTTGTCAAGAAATTCAAGGCTTTCTACAAAAAAGAACTGAAAGAAGACTTCCCGCAGGATACCAATGTTCAGCTGGAACGTGCCATCGAGGCCGTGTTCCGTTCCTGGAACAATCCTCGTGCGATCTTCTACCGTAAGGAAAATGATATTCCTTCTTCCTGGGGTACCGCTGTCAACGTACAGATGATGGTCTTCGGTAACATGGGTAACGACTGTGGCACAGGTGTCGCATTCACAAGAAACCCTGCAACCGGTGAAAGAAAACTGTTCGGTGAATTCCTGATGAACGCCCAGGGCGAAGACGTCGTTGCCGGTGTAAGAACTCCGCAGACGATCGATCAACTGAAGAAGGTCATGCCTGGCGCATACAATGAATTCGTCAATATCTGCAATACCCTGGAACATCACTACCATGATATGCAGGATATGGAATTCACGATCCAGGAAGAAAAACTGTTCATGCTGCAGACCAGAAACGGCAAGAGAACAGCGACTGCTGCTCTGAAGGTTGCCTGCGACATGGTCAAAGAAGGTCTCGTCACCATCGATCAGGCCCTGATGATGGTCGAACCGAAACAGCTGGATGCTTTGCTGCACCCACAGTTCGATGCGGAAGCTCTGAAGAAAGCGACCCCGATCGCTACCGCGCTGCCGGCTTCTCCAGGCGCTGCCTGCGGTCAGATCGTCTTCAATGCGGAAGATGCTGTCAAGGAACACAAGAATGGCAAGAAGGTCGTTCTGGTCAGACTGGAAACTTCTCCGGAAGATATTGAAGGTATGGCTGCTGCCGAGGGTGTCCTGACGGTACGTGGCGGTATGACTTCTCACGCTGCGGTTGTTGCACGTGGCATGGGTGAATGCTGTGTCTCCGGCTGTGGCGATATCAAGATCGACTATGCGAAGAAACAGTTCACTCTGAATGGAAAAGTCTATAAAGAATTCGATTGGCTGTCACTGGATGGTTCAACCGGAAACATCTATGGCGAAGCGATCAAGACAGTCCCTGCTTCGATCTCAGGCGATTTCAAGAAATTCATGAAATGGGCAGATGAAAGAAGAAAACTGCAGATCAGAACCAATGCGGATACGCCGAAAGATGCCGCTCAGGCTCTGGAATTCGGTGCCGAAGGTATCGGACTTGTCAGAACGGAACACATGTTCTTCCAGGAAGACAAGATCAAGGCCATCCGTGAGATGATCGTCTCAACCACTCCTGAACAGCGTAAGGCTGCCTTGGAAAAAGTCCTGCCGTTACAGCAGAAAGACTTCGAAGGCATCTACGAAGCGATGCAGGGCAATCCTGTGACGATCCGTTATCTGGATCCGCCTCTACATGAATTCGTACCTCAGGGCGAAAAGGAACAGAAAGTTCTCGCCAAAGAAATGGGCATGACTCTGAAAGAACTGCAGGCTGTCTGCGATAACTTGCACGAAGTCAACCCGATGATGGGCCACAGAGGCTGCCGTCTGGCTGTCACTTATCCGGAAATCGCGGAAATGCAGACCAAGGCTGTCATCCGTGCTGCCATCAAAGTCAACAAGAAACATCCGAAGTGGCATGTCGTTCCGGAAATCATGATTCCGCTGGTAGGCGATGTTGCCGAACTGAAGTATGTCAAGGATATCGTTGTCAAGACTGCCGATGAAGAAATCAAGAAAGCGAAAGCAAAACTCGATTACCATGTCGGTACGATGATCGAAATCCCGCGTGCTGCCCTGCTGGCAGATGAGATCGCACAAGAAGCAGAATTCTTCTCCTTCGGTACCAACGACCTCACACAGATGACATTCGGTTTTTCCAGAGATGATGCCGGCAAGTTCTTAGGCTCATACTATGATGCCAAGATCTTCGAACAGGATCCATTTGCCAGACTCGACCAGCATGGTGTCGGTATCCTGATCGAAACAGCTGTCAAACTCGGCAGAGAGACCCGTCCGGATATCAAGCTGGGTATCTGCGGCGAACATGGCGGCGATCCTGCTTCTATCGAATTCTGCGATAAAGTGGGTCTGACCTATGTTTCTTGCTCACCATATAGAGTTCCGATCGCCAGACTTGCTGCTGCCCAGGCTGCTATCAAGCATGGCGTGAAACCTGTAGAAAAGAAAACAGTGAAAAAAGCGGTCAAGAAAACCAAGAAAGCCGCAAAATAAAGAAGAAAGCAAAAGCCATATCGATCAATGATATGGCTTTTCTTTTACTAGTTTTTCATTCTATTTCCATTCCTGTTCCAGGATACGCATCATGATGAAGTCGCTGTATTCGTTGTTATAGTAATAGGACTCTTCCAATACGCCTTCCTGTTTAAAACCGATCTTCCTGTAAAATTCCAATGCTTCCGTATTTAAGGCAACGACTCCGATCGAAACGCGATGCATTTCATATTCGTTGAATGCCAGATCCAGCATGATGCGGATCGCTTCCGTTCCGTATCCCCTGTGCTGCATCTTTGGATCAGGAATGATGACGCTCAGATCCGTCTGATGCCATGCCGGAAACATTCTCAGCAAGCCTGTTTCCCCGATGACATTGCCATCAGGATCCGTGATCGTATACCAGACAGAGTCTTCCGATTTATGATAGACGTTTATCTGCTTTTTGGCTTCTTCCAGATCGGTCCTTTTCTCGAATCCGCATCGGAACATGACTTCCGGCTGATTGAACCAGTATGTGAAATAGGATGCATCTTCCTCTCTTTGTTCACGAAGGACAATGCTGTTTCCTCTGATTTCTTTTCTCATATTCTGCAGAATTACAGTTCATAAAGTTTCTGATACTTCTCTTTCAGATAATCCGTATAGTAATGCGGATCGAACAGTTCCCCTGTCACGATCTGCAGGATCCTGTCGTAATCATAGAGGTTTCCATATTTCTGTATGTGATTCTTCAGATAGTCCGTCAATATCTTGAAATCTCCTTTGGCAAGAGTTTCATCCACATCCAGCTCTTTGCTCATCTGATGGAAGATCTGCGCGCCGATCGCGCTGCCCAACGCGTAGGTTGGAAAATAGCCGAAATAAGCCAGCGACCAGTGGATATCCTGCAGAATCCCCGAAGCATCATCCGGCACATCCAAGCCCAAATAGTCTTTATACTTCTGGTTCCAGATCTTTGACAGATCCTTTAGATCGATCTCATCATTGAAGATCATCTTTTCAATTTCATAGCGGATCAGGATATGGATCGGATAGGTCAGCTCATCCGCATCCGTCCGGATCAGTGAACACCTTGAGACATTGGCTGCCCTACTGAAGTCTTCCAAGGATACATCGCCAAGATTCTCCGGAAAGAGCTTCTGCAGTTTCGGATAGAGTTTTGTAAAGAACGTTTTTCTTCGGCCCAGATAATTCTCCAGAAAACGGCTTTGCGATTCATGCATGCCGCTGGACATACCTGACAATTCGATCAGTTTGTCATATGCGGGATCCAGCTGATGTTCATAGAAGGCATGGCCTGTTTCATGAATGATCGAATAGATTGAACCGATGACATTATGTTCATCGTAATTGGTCGTGATGCGAACATCGTTCCGTGAGAATGCATTGGTAAACGGATGTTCGGAAACGCCCATGTACCCCCATGACTTGTCGAAACCGAGATATTTATTGAGATCCTCGCTGAAGCGTTCCTGTTTCTCAATCGGATAATACTTATAGATAAAGGAATCATCGATAAATCCCTGTTTCTTGCTGATCTTTTTGATCAAAGGAACAAGTTCTTTCTTTACCGTCTTAAAGAAAGCATCGTATTTTTTGATGTTCATGCCTTCCTGATAGTCATCCAGCAAGGTATCATACACCTTTGCATCCGGCTTTTTCTTTAAAGTCCTCTGTTTTGTCAGTTCGATCAGTTTTAAAAGATGCGGTTCAAAAATGCTGTAGTCCTTCTTTTGCTTTGCTTCCAGCCAGGCATCATTCGCATTCATCTGCACCAGTGCATATTCCATGACTTCTTCCTTGGTAAAACATAACATTTCATCAAGATTCTTTTTGGCCAAAGAGATCTCTCTTGTCATCTTTTCATCCAGTGGGATACCGTTCAGGTAGTTGATCGCTTCGACTAGCACAGGATCTGTCTGGATCGGAAACGCTTCTCCCTGAACGATGCTCATCATCTTATTGCGATGAGCGTTGCCTTTTTTGGGAGCGATCGTGCTGCTGTCAAAGTTAGCAGTCGCCAGTACGAGATCGTATGCTTTGATTTTTTCGATATGATCATAGTAGATCTTTAATGCTTCTTTCTTGTTCATCGTTTTTCCCCTCTTAAGAAAATGGCGTAAAACGCCATTATTTCTTTAATAATTCTTCGATCCTGTCTGCCTTATCCAGAGTATCATCGACCACAAAGGTCAGATCAGGGATCTTGCGCAGCTTCAAACGTTTTGCCAGTTCAGACTTGATATGTCCCTTGGCTCTGCGCAATGTATCGATTCCATCCCGTTTCTTATAGTTCTTGCCTAAAAAAGAAACATATACCTTGGCATTGTTCAGATCAGGAGAAACATCTACTTCCGTTACCGTCGGAAAGCCGAGTTTCGGATCATTGATATCCTGCGAGATGATCATTGAGATCTCTCTTAGCAGAAGAGAATCCAGTTTATCTGTCCGAGCCATCAGTCTCTCTTGACCTCTTTATCGACATAGCCCTCGATGATATCCAGCTCTTTGATATCATTGAAGTTCTCAATCGTCATACCGCATTCATAGCCCTCCGCGACTTCTTTGACATCGTTCTCAAAACGGCGCAGTGAACCGAGCTTGCCTGTATAGATAACGATACCATCTCTGATCAGACGGATACCACAGTCCCTGGTGATCTTGCCTTCCGTAACCATGCATCCGGCAATCGTACCAATCTTGGATACCTTATAGGTCTTACGTACTTCCGCCTGGCCGATGATCACTTCTTCAAAGACCGGTGCCAACATACCTTTCATGGCAGCTTCCATTTCTTCGACTGCTTTGTAGATGATGTTATGCAGACGGATCTCGACACCGACATCCTGGGCTTTCTTACGCACATTCGCATCCGGACGTACGTTGAAGCCGTAGATGACTGCATTCGATACGGAAGCCAGAATGACATCCGATTCATTGATCGTACCTGCGGCTTTTCTTATGACGTTGACCTTGACGCCATCCACATCGATCTTGCTTAAAGAAGATGCTACCGCTTCTGCCGTACCTGTGACATCCGATTTGACGATGACCGCGATCTCTTTTATGTCGCCTGTTTCAATCTGATTGCGCAGATCATCCAGAGACATCGCGCTGGAGCTCTTTCTTTCTTTTTCGATCCGTTCTCTCATACGCGCCTGAGCGACACTGCGGGCATCCTTATCGTCATCAAATACCTTGAAGTTGTCTCCGGCAATCGGTACATCGTTCAAACCGATGATCTCAACCGGCGTACCCGGCAGAGCTTCTTTGATTTCCTGCGAGAGATCGTTGGTCATGCGACGGACTTTGCCGTAAGCCGTACCGACGACTACGGAATCCGACTGTTTCAAAGTGCCGTTCTGTACAAGCAAGGTCGCAACAGGCCCCCTTCCCTTATCCAGTTTGGCTTCGATGACTGTTCCAGTAGCTCTCTTTTTCGGATTGGCTTTGAGATCACGGACTTCTGCGACGACCAGAATCGTCTCCAGAACATCCTGAACACCTTGTCCGGTCTTTGCGGAACATTCCACAAAAATCGTATCGCCGCCCCACTCTTCCGGCATCAGATCCAGATCCGCCATCGCTCTCTTGATCTTTTCCGGATTTGCTCCGGCTTTATCCATCTTGTTGATGGCGACAATTATCGGCACTCCCGCCGCCTTCGCATGGTCCACGGCTTCGATCGTCTGCGGCATGACACCATCATCGGCAGCGACCACGATGATTGCGATATCCGTGACGCTTGCGCCTCTGGCACGCATGGCTGTAAATGCTTCATGGCCAGGCGTATCCAGGAATGTCACCTTCTTTCCGTTGACTTCGATCTGATACGCGCCGATATGCTGCGTGATACCGCCGAATTCGCCTTCGACGACTCTCGAATTACGGATATAATCCAGTAGCGTCGTCTTGCCATGGTCGACATGACCCATGATCGTTACGATCGGCGCTCTCTCGACCAGATCCGCAGGATCATCTTCCTCGGTATCAAGCAGGATCTCATCTTCCTGTTTCTCTTCTTTAATCGCATCCACATTGAACTCCATACATACGAGTTCGATGTTTTCATCATCCAATACGGAGTTGATCGTTACCATCTTGCCAAGCATGAATAAGATCTTGATGATATCGCCGGAATTCTTGTGCAGCTTATTCGCCAGATCGCCTACTGTGATGCTGTCATGATACGTGATCGATTCGATCTTGACTTCATCCTTTTTCTCATAAGTCGGCTTGTATTTTGGTTTCTTATTCAGATGTTTCTTATAAGTTTGCTTAGCCATAATGACCCTCCTTCTATTTTTCTAATATCGTTTTTTTAAAACCCTCATCGATAATGCCTATGACTTTGACATTTTCTTTTCCTAAAGCCTGAGACAGTTCGACAGAGCTGAAATCCTCCATACTATCGATCCGATAGTAGTGGCACTTCTTCAGATACCTTTCTCTGCTTTTCTCCGAGATATCGCTTGCCAGGATCAGCAGTTTCACATTT
>JAFRVK010000004.1 GCA_017441765.1 Erysipelotrichaceae bacterium | reverse complement strand
TCGGATCATTATCTGGAAGAACCATACGATCTGTCCGATGTTCTGTTCATATGCACCGCAAACTACAGGGACAACATACCTGCCGCTTTGCTGGATCGTCTTGAAATCATCGAATTATCAAGCTATACCGAAATAGAAAAACTGCATATCGCCAGAAATCATCTGATCAAGAAACAGCTTGATCTCAATGGGCTGAAAAACAATCAGATGACTTTGGATGACGACATGATTCTGTATCTGATCCGGCATTATACCAGAGAAGCCGGCGTCAGACAGCTGGAACGTACGATCGGCGCATTATGCCGTAAATCAGTGTTGATGATCCTGAAAGACAATAAAAAATCCGTCAAGATCACCAAGAAACTGATCAATACCTGGCTGGGTCATGAGATCTATGACTATGGAACGAAAGAAAAGAAGAATCAGGTCGGTGTCGTTACCGGATTGGCATATACTTCGTTTGGCGGAGATATACTGCCTGTGGAAGTCAATTATTTTGATGGAAAGGGCAGCCTCATCGTGACCGGGCAGTTAGGTGATGTCATGCAGGAATCGACCAAGATCGCGCTGGACTTCATCAAGGCAAACGCCAAGAAATATAATATTCCGATTTCGTTCTTTGAGAATCACGATATCCATATCCATGTACCGGAAGGCGCTGTACCGAAAGACGGTCCATCTGCGGGCGTCACGATCACGACAGCCATCGTTTCTGCGCTGACTAATAAACCTGTTAAAAAAGATCTCGCTATGACAGGTGAAGTCACATTACGTGGAAATGTCCTGCCGATCGGTGGTTTGAAAGAAAAATCGCTTGCAGCCCATCGCAGCGGCATTACGACGATCATCATTCCAAAAGGCAATCTGAAAGACCTGGATGATATCCCTGATACCGTGAAAGAAGATGTACAGTACATTCCTGTCGAAAAAGTCGATCAGGTCATCAATGAGGCGATCATAAGTGATTAGATTCCTCTGTTCAGCCAAAACAAAAAACAGTTTTCCTGTGACTCAGCAGGAAATTGTTTTTGTGGGCAGAAGCAATGTCGGAAAATCTTCCTTGTTGAATGCTTTGTATCAGCAGAAGCTGGCTTATACGGGAAAAACTCCCGGAAAGACCAGACTGATCAATTTCTTCGATATCCATGGAAAATACACTGCTGTGGATGTTCCGGGTTACGGTTATGCGAGACGATCCGATAAAGAGCTGATAGAATTCGGTCAGATGATGGATGATTATTTCAGCAGAAAAGACAAAATTAAACTTGTGGTGATGATCGTTGATTCAAGGATCGGATTTACAGCGGACGATCTCGATATGCTCGAATATCTGAAAGATTCAGAACTTCCATACGTGATCGTCGCAAATAAAATCGACAAATTAAGCAATAATCAACTTGCCAAGAATAAGAAAGAATTCTTTCAGGAGCAAGATAATATCATTTATGTCTCCTGTCTTAAGAAAACAAATATCGATCTTTTAGAAAAAGCGATTTGTTCTTATCTCGAAGTTGATTAAAACCTATGATTCCTTTATAATTGAAAAGACGATGATAAGAAGGAAGTAAACCTGCCGGAAACATAGAGATATAAGGGTTGGTGGAACTTATACTGGGCACGTTGAAAATGTTGTCTTGGAGTCTGCTTCGGCACGTGTGACTTGCGTTAAGAGTTAAGAGAGAGAAAATAAGGTGGTACCGCGCAATAGCGCCCTTTGTGCCATCTTTTTATTTTAGGAGGATTGTTATGGATACCAAATATGATCACAAAGCGGTAGAAGAAGGAAAATATCAGATGTGGCTTGATCGGCATTACTTCGAATGCGGAGATATGTCCAAAAAGCCTTACTGTATCGTTATTCCGCCGCCAAATGTCACAGGAAAGCTGCATCTTGGCCATGCGATGGACAATACGATCCAGGATCTGCTATCTCGTTATAACAGATTGAAAGGATATGATGTCCTGTGGGTACCGGGCATGGACCATGCGGGTATCGCGACCCAGGCGAAAGTCGATGAACGGCTGAAGAAGCAGGGGATCTCCCGCTATGATATCGGCCGTGAGAAGTTCCTTGAACATGCCTGGAGCTGGAAAGAGGAATATTCGAATTTCATCCGTTCGCAATGGGCAACATTAGGCAATTCAACCGATTATCGGAAAGAAAGATTCACATTGGATGAAGGCCTTTCCCATGCGGTCAGCCAGGTATTCGTGACTTACTACAAGGAAGGACTGATTTATCAGGGACAGCGTGTCATCAACTGGGATCCGGAAGCGAAGACTGCTTTAAGCAATATCGAAGTCATCCATAAAGATGTCAAAGCATATATGTATTATCTCAGATATCATCTGGTCGGTTCTGATGAAACATTCGAAGTTGCTACCACCAGACCGGAAACGATGTTCGGCGATGTCTGCATCGTTGTGAATCCGAACGATGAGAAAGTGAATCATCTGATCGGTAAGAAATGTATCAATCCTGCCAATGGAAAGGTGATACCGATCATTGGTGATGAATATATCGAGATCGGTTTCGGTACAGGCATCATGAAGTGTACGCCTGCGCATGACCCGAATGACTATCAGATCGCGCTCAGAAACAATCTAGATATGCCTATCTGCATGAACGAAGATGGAACGATGAATGAATTATGCGGAGAATTCAATGGCTTAGATCGCTTTGAATGTCGTGAGAAGCTGCTTCAAAGATACAAAGAAGATGGCACATTCATTAAAGCAGAAGAAATCGTTCACTCTGTCGGACATTCCGAGCGCACAGGCGTCATGGTGGAACCGTATCTGTCTAAGCAGTGGTTCGTTAGGATGAAGCCGTTGGCAGAAGAAGTACTGAAAGCCCAGGAAGATCCCGAAACCAAGATCAATTTCTATCCGCAGCGTTTCGAAAAGACATTTGCGCAATGGCTTGAAAATATCGAAGACTGGTGCATTTCCCGTCAGTTATGGTGGGGACACCGCATCCCTGTCTGGTATCATAAAGAAACAGGTGAGATCTATTGCGAAGTCGAACCTCCGAAGGATATCGAGAATTATGTACAGGATGAAGATGTTCTTGATACCTGGTTCTCTAGTGCCTTATGGCCGTTCTCTGTATTGGGCTGGCCGGAAAAGACCGATGATCTTCAGCGCTACTTCCCGACATCATGCATGGTGACTGGCTATGATATCATATTCTTCTGGGTCGCCAGAATGGCATTCAGCGCACGTCATTTCCTGAATGAAGTCCCATTCAAAGACTGCCTGATCCATGGCCTGATCAGAGATGAAAAGGGAAGAAAGATGTCGAAATCTCTAGGAAACGGCATTGATCCGATCGATCTGGTCAACGAATACGGTGCAGATTCTCTTAGACTGTTCCTGTCTACCAACTCTACACCGGGTCTGGATATGAACTTTTCTACAGAAAAGATGGTTGCCAGCTGGAATTTCATCAACAAGCTTTGGAATGCGGCAAGATATGTCCTTATCAACCGCGATGATGAATACAGGTATCAGAAACCGGAATCCTTCGATTCCGATATCGATCACTGGATCATCAGCAAGCTTAACGAAACCATCATCTCGGCTACGAATAATCTGGATAAATATGAACTGGCAATTGCCGGTAACGAGATCATTGATTTTGTTTGGAACGATTTCTGTTCAAGATACATCGAATTCACGAAATCATCCCTGAACAGCGATGACAAAGCGATCAAGCATCAGACACTCAATACACTGATCTATGTTCTGGAAGCCATCCTGAAGTTCATGCATCCGTTCATCCCGTTCGTGACGGAAGAGATCTATCAGAATATCCACGGCAAGGATACATCGATTATGCTGGAAAGATGGCCTGAAATCAATGAAAAAGTCGATATCAGGAAAGCCAAAGAGATCGATCATATCATCGAAATCATCGATACAACAAGAACGATTCGTACAGAAAACAACATCAAACCAGGAAAAGAACTTCACATCCTGGTTGATGGACTGGCTCTGACAGAAAATATGAAAGCGATCCTTTCCCGAATGACAAAGCTGAGTATCTTAACAGAAAACGATAAGGAAACGATCGTAAGACCTGCCTCTTTCGGCAAGATCATCTATATCATGGATGAAATCATCGACAGAGAAGCGGAACTCACAAAACTTAATGAAGAACTGACGAAATATCAGTCAGAAATCGAACGATCCACAAGAATGCTGAAAAATCCGGGATTTGTAAACAAAGCGAAACCGGAAAAAGTCGAAGAAGAAAAAGAAAAACTGCAGAAATATCAGAACTATTACGATACTCTGCTAGCGAAGAAAAAGGAGCTGGAACAATGAATCTGAAAAAAACAGCGGCGATCGTCGGAGGTACGACAGGAGCTTCCTATCTGACCTATCAGGCGATTTCCGATCACATGTTCAAGAGAGCATTCAAAAAAAGAAAAAGAGAGATTCCTGTCGATGAAAAAGTAAAGGAATGGCTGGATCAATCCAATGTCAAATCAGTTCATCTCAAATCATTTGATGGCTTGCAGCTTTATGGCGAAGATATCCATAATCATGAAGACAATAAATACATGATCCTGGTTCATGGCATATGGGGAAACAGACGCTTCAGTTATCCCAGAGGATATGAATTCGATCAGCTCGGATATAATCTGCTGATCATTGATCAGCGTGCTGCCGGTGATTCTCAAGGGAAGTATTATACCTATGGCTTTAAAGAATCGATGGACCTGAGCTTATGGATCGATTATCTTGTTAAAACGTATCCTGATGTGCAGATCTGCCTCTACGGTGTTTCCATGGGCGCTGCGACAGTCATGCTGAGTACGCGAAATGGCTTGCCAGAAAACGTGAAATGTATCATTGAAGATTGCGGATTCTCTTCCATGGAGGAACAGTTCGATACCGTACTCAGGGAAGACTACAATCTCGTTTTCACCAAGATCATTCTTAAAATGCTGGATGACAGGATGGGAAATGATTTCGGTTTCCATTTCAAAGATGTCGTCGTAAAAGAAGTGCTCGATGATAATGAGATCCCGATCCTGTTCGTTCATGGAGAAGAGGATAAATTCGTTCCTTTTGAAATGTCATTAAGGTTATATAATCACAATAAAGGTCCAAAGAAATACTATCCGGTTCCGGGTAAGGAACATACGGAAGCGAATCAGGATCCTGATTACTATAAAAATCTCAATGAATTCATCAAAACGTATCTGCAGTAATTGAAAATTGTTTTCCAATTCACTATAATGGTCTTTGTAATGTAAGCAGGACATGATCCTATGGATACTGTTTCAAGAGAGAATGCGGTCGGTGCAAGCATTCAGCAGCCCTCAGGATTACCGCCTGATAGTTTCCATCCAATCATGGACGTGACTCGCGTTAAGAGAACAAGTGATAAATAAAGGTGGTACCGCGTTTTAACGCCCTTGGTAGCACCTTTTTCATTTAGGAGGATATCATGATCAATATTAAAGAAAACCCCGAACTGAATGTTTTGAACCATTCCTGTGCCCATCTGCTGGCTCAGGCTGTTTCGCATCTTTATCCGCAGGCCAAATTCTGGGTCGGTCCTGTCATCGAAGAAGGATTCTATTACGACATCGACTTAGGCGATGACATCATCAATGATGAAGCGATCGAAAAGCTGGAAAAAGAGATGAAAAAGATCGCCAAAGACGGAAAACGTATCGTACGCCGTGAACTGACCAGAGAAGAAGCGCTGGAAATGTTCAAGGATGACGAATACAAGCTGGATCTGATCAGCCATATGGATGATGACCAGGTCATTTCCTGTTACACGCAGGGAGACTTTACCGATCTGTGCAGAGGCCCGCATGTGGAATCCGTCAAGGAGATCAAACATTTCAAGCTGATCAAATATTCCGGAGCATACTGGAAGAATGATGCAAACAACAAGATGCTGCAGAGGATCTATGGTGTCGCTTTCTATGATGAAGCGGATCTGGAAGCCTATCTTCAGGAATTGGAAGAAGCCAAACAGAGAGATCACCGCAAGATCGGCAAGGAACAGGAACTGTTCATGACCCATCAGCTTGTCGGACAGGGAATGCCGATGTGGCTCCCGAATGGAGCAATCATCCGCAAGGAACTGGAAAACTATATCTATGCTAAGGAACGTGCCTTAGGCTATGAACATGTCTATACGCCGTGTGTCGGTACGGTCGATCTATATAAGACATCGGGTCACTGGGATCATTATCAGGAAAACATGTTCCCGATGATGAAAGTCGAAAATGAAGAATTCGTCTTAAGACCGATGAACTGTCCGCATCATATGCTGATCTATAAGAACAAACTTCATTCTTATCGTGATCTTCCTGTCAGGATCGGAGAATTTGCTACAGATTTCCGTTATGAAGCTTCAGGTGCAGTCAAAGGATTGGAAAGAGTACGCTACATGTGCCAGAACGATGCACACTTGTTTGTGACTCCAGAACAGATCGGTGATGAATTCAAGAAAGTCGTCACACTTATCCTGGATGTCTATCGCGATTTCGGAATAAAGAACTACAAGTTCCGTCTTTCCTTAAGAGATCCGGAAGACCACAAAAAATATTTTGATGATGATGAAATGTGGAACAATGCGGAAGCAAAACTGAGAGAAGTATTGAATGACTTAGGCGTCGATTACTTTGAAGCGATAGGTGAAGCAGCATTCTATGGACCGAAACTGGATGTCGAAGTGAAGCCGGCTATTGGACCGGAGATCACACTTTCAACCTGCCAGTTGGACTTTCTGCTTCCTAGACGTTTCGAACTGCATTATATCGATTCAAATGGTGAGAAACAGACACCAGTCGTTCTACATCGGGCTATCTTCGGAACATTCGATCGTTTCACGGCTTATATCATCGAAGAAACCAAAGGAGCTTTCCCTTTATGGCTTTCTCCGAAACAGGTCGTCATCATTCCTGTTCACTATGATAGACATCTGGATTATGCCTATGAAGTTCAGGATAAACTGAAAGAATTGGGTGTCAGAGTACATGTTGATGGCAGAAATGAGAAGTTGGGCTACCGTATCCGGGAAGCTCAGATGTCCAAGATACCATATGAGATCGTTGTTGGCGACCAGGAAGTCGAAAATGGTACGGTCAATGTCAGACATTACGGTGTCGAAGGATCTGAATCCATGTCTGTTCAGGAACTTCTTGACAAGATCTATAAAGAAATCAGTGAAAGAAAATCTGTGGCTTAACCACAGATTTCTTTCATTTTGGCAATTGCTTCTTCAATCGTGAGTTCCTGATTGCTTTGATCGGTTCTTCCTTTGAATTCAACGATGCCTTCGGTCGCTTTCTTTCCAACAGAGATTCGGTATGGGATGCCGATCAGTTCCGCATCATTGAATTTGACGCCAGGACGCTCATCCCTGTCATCCAGCATGCATTCGATACCATTGGCATTCAATCTTTCATATAATTCTTCTGCCATTTGATTCTGAAGCTCATCCTTGTTAGACATGATCAGGATAATTACCTTATATGGAGCGATATTGACTGGCCATATGATGCCTTTATCGTCATGATTCTGTTCGACGACTGCAGCCATCGTTCTGCCTAAACCGATGCCGTAGGAACCCATCCAGACATCCTGAAGCTTGTTTTCTTCGTCGGTATATTGCAGATCCATCGCTTTAGAGTATTTCGTTCCAAGTTTGAATGTATTTCCGACTTCAATGCCTTTGGTGAATTTCAATGGCTGACCGCAGATCGGACAGACATCTCCTTCCTGGGCATTAACAATATCACCTGTGAGATCATAAGAAATATCAGAAACATTCACATTTTCATAGTGATAGCCTTTCATATTGGCACCACAGACAAAGTCAGTCATACTCAATACTTCATTATCAATTACGACTTTGCAATTCAATCCTAAAGGCCCGCAATAGCCAGGAACCGCATTGCTGGAAGCGATCAATTCATCATCTGCAAAAGCGATCTCTTTCGCTCCTAATAGCTTTAAAACCTTTGTCTCATTCAGTTCACGTTTTCCATTCACAAAGAATGCAACCAATTCATCATCGACCTTCATAAGAAGACATTTCACGGTATCATGAATACCCATCTTCAGGAATTTTGCTACATCTTCGATCGATTCGCAGTTTGGTGTTTCAACCAAAGTCCTTGCCTGTCCTGAAGGTTCTTTTTTATTGTTTTCAGTAACGACCGGGGTGATTTCCATATTCGAAGAAAAACCACATTTATCGCAATAGATCAGGGTATCTTCACCGATCTCACTGATCGCCTGGAATTCTTCCGATAATAATCCGCCCATAATACCGGTATCCGCTTTGACAATCTTGTAATTGATGCCGATCTCATCAAAAGAATCCTTATAGGCATTAAACATTTTCTGATAGGCGATATCCAGTCCTTTTTCATCGATATCAAAAGAATAGGCATCTTTCATGACAAATTCTTTGACTCTGACAAGTCCGAAACGGGCACGTGGTTCATCGCGGTATTTCGTCTGGAACTGGTAAAGGTTGAAAGGAAGATCTTTATAGGAGCGGATCTTTGATTTAGCCGCATATGCGAATAATTCTTCATGTGTAGGACCAAGAACGAAATCTTTCGCATTACGGTCTTTCAGTTGAAAAATCGAAGGGCCGAACCCTGCCAGTCTTCCGGAATCTTCATAGTATTCGCTTGCAATCAGTGCCGGCATTTTGACTTCCATCGCACCTGAAGCGTTCATGTATTTGCGGATGATATTTTCGATATTGTTCTGGACCTTTAATCCTAAAGGCAGAAACATATAGATACCGGCAGAAGTTTTCTTGATGAAACCTGCCTTTACCAGAAGATTTCCACTCACGGAATCTTCATCTTTGACATCTTCTCTTATGGTGAAAAAGAAACTGTTTTTTAATCTCATAATCTTTCTCCAATCTTAGATATTATATAACGTTATCGGTATTTCTCTAAATTCTTGAAATGCATTTTAGCGACATTTTTAAGCTCGTTCCTGCCATATTTTGATACAAAGGTCTCAATATCTTTATCGATCGCTTCCGTGTCGGAGGAGCCTCTATGGAAGCTCATATGATATCTTTCGGACATCTTGTCCATATATTCCAGAAAAGCATATCTTGAAATGATGGATCCCACGGCAACGGCAGGGTATTTCTCTTCAGCTTTCGTTTCAAAAATCAGATCGCGGTAGATTCTTGGTTCATCAATCAGATAACTGAAATAGTTCTCGAACGAACAGAACTGATCTACATATGCCAGTTTCGGAATCTCATAGCCTTTGTCAATGAGATTCAAATAGGCTTTATTATGCATCTTCGCTTTGATTGCGTTGAGATTGCTTGTCTCATGGACAACATTGTACGTCTTATTGTCGAGGATCAGCAGAGAATGCTTGAATCGTCTGAGCAGTTCCGGACCGATCTTTCGGATATAATCATCATTCAATGCTTTGGAATCCGTGATATTCTTTTCTGTAATATAGTCATAATCGTCTGCCTCGACGATCGCTGCGCAGACGCATACCGGTCCGAAGACGTCTCCGTTTCCTACTTCATCCGAACCTGCCTGCCGTATCGGCTTGCTGTCGATAAATGCCTGTGCATAAAAAAAGGCATCGTTTCCCTGAAAGACTACTTTTTTTGAGCTGTAGATCGTGATCGTCAGATCTTCTTTCTGAATGAACGTATCTACATACTCGTTCGGACTCTTCTGAATATAATCCTTAAAGGTATCTTTCAGCTTAAGAATCTTCTCATCATCAAGTTTTAATGAAAAAGTACTCATATCACTAGTATAGCATTTGGTTCTCATTTATAAATGATGTAAAATAGGAAATATGATCATACCACAGAGTGTTTTTATCTTTATATCTATCTTAATCGTTGCCTTATATATCGTGATGATGATCATCGGATATCATAAGGGCTTTCTTTATGAACTTGTGTCTTTAGTCTATACAGGATTATCCATACTGCTAGCATGGTTCCTGTCTCCTGTCTTGGCGAAACTATTTCCTTTGATCAATACCGAGAAATTAGGTCAGTACAAGATTATGATCGATCTTTTCCATCTGGAAGAGATTCTGAATATCGTCGCTTATTTCATTATCATTTTCCTGGTGATGAAAGTTTTCTATATCTTCATCTCCATGCTGATGAAATCACTGAACAAGCTTCCGGTGGTAGGCAAGTTCAATCAGGTATTAGGCGCTTTTTCCGGCATCATCAATGCGACTCTGATCACATTGGCTATTTCCATGCTATTTACATTGCCTATATTCAAGAATGGCGATGAGGTACGTGAACAGACGATCCTGAAATACATCAACAAATATACCGCTCAGGCATACAGTTTTGTGATGGAGAAGATCGTTACGGACAAGCTTGATATCGATCTCAAAGATATGAAAGTAGATGAACTGCGTGAGCAGTTCAAGGAGTGGATCCTGCATTTCAATCATGAATGATTACAAGAATCTGAATCTGGACGCGATAAAGAATCAATTGAAAGACTTTGCTAGTATCGATGAGGCAAAGGCTTTTATTGATGATGAAATTGTGGATTTCAATCCGCTGGTGATCCGCAAGAAGACAAGAGAGACAAAAGAAGCGGTCATGATCCTGCATGATGGCGTCAATGTCAGTTTCGATGGAATCATCAATATCAACGATATCCTGACTAAGGCAGAGAAACAGATCATGCTGACAGGTATCGAACTGAAAAATACATCTGTCTTTCACAACCATTGCGCACGAATAAAGAAACAGTTCCAGTCTTTCGATGAAGAACTATCCATCCGTGATTATTCCGATGGGATCTATCTTGCGGCTTCGATCTTTGAAGAGATCGATAATCTGATCGAATATTCCGGCGAAGTCAAAGAAGATGCGACTCCGGCACTGAAACAGATCAATCGCGATCTGCAGAAAGTTGAGAACGATCTTTACAGCAAGGCTTACCAGTTTATGGATCGCAATGGCGGAAGCCTTCAGGAAAAGTCCATCATCATACGGAATGACCGAATGACATTCCTGGTCAAAAGCAATGATAAGAACAAATTCAAAGGCTATACGTATGGTACCAGTTCCAGCGGTCTGGCATTTTATATCGAACCACAGGCATTTATTGAACTGAACAATCTAAAAATCAGTCTTCTGCAAGATAAAGAAGATGAGATCGCCAGGATTCTGATTTCTCTTTCGTATAAAGTCGCTTCCGTCTCAGAAGAATATAAGTCAAATTTCGATTCACTGATGCAGTTATGTGTTATTTTTGCGAAAGCAAGATTCGGCCAGGTACACAATGCGATCATTCCTGAACTGAGCGTGGATCAATATTTCGATTTCAAAGATCTCTGTCATCCCTTGATTGATGAAAATAAAGTTGTATCGAATTCCTATCGTATCTATGAACCATTCAGAGGCATCGTTATTTCCGGTTCCAATACAGGCGGAAAAACTGTTTCTTTAAAAGCGATCGGCTTGAGTATTGTCATGACATACCTGGGTATCCCGATCATCGCCAGCGAAGCCAGAATCCCATTGTATGATCATATTTTTGTCGATATCGATGACAACCAGTCGATCGAGAATTCCTTATCGACATTTTCAGCCCATATCACAAATATCAACGATATCCTGAACAAAGCCGATGCTTCTTCACTGATCCTGATCGATGAACTGATTTCCGGAACAGATCCGAAACAGGCACAGGCGATTTCTTTGTCCATTCTGGATAAGATCAAGGAATTGGGCTCCATTTTCGTCATCACGACTCATTTCGACGATATCAAGAAGTATTCCTACGAAGATGAAAATATCATGCTGTCATCGGTAGGATTCAATATGGAAACATTAGCTCCAACCTATCATTACTATGAAAATTCTGTCGGTTCTTCCAATGCGCTGGAAATCGCTTCCCGATATATTGATGATCAGAAACTGATCGACCGTGCCTATGAATATCTGAAACTGAATCAGACCGAACAGGACAAGCTTCTGGATGAATTATCCGTCCGGATCGATGAAACCAATCAGCTCAAAGAAGAGCTTTCTGTTTTAGAAAAAACTCTTCAGCAGCAAAAGACGAAATATCAGGCTAAAATCGATGAATTCGAGAAAGAAAAAACTGCTTTGAAAGAGAAATACATGCAGGAACTTCGCGACTATATCGATGAAGTCAAAGAAAAAGCACAGGATAAGCTTGACAGCATCAAAGAAAAGAAAACAGATGTTGTTGAAGAGATCGACGAACTTGTTGAAGAACCTGCCAAAGAAGAACCGGTCGTATTCCAGGTCGGAGATAACGTGCGTATTTCCGGTAATGAGCAGGTCGGTACGATTCTGGCTATAAATAACGATACAGCGTCCATCGATATCCGCGGGATCACGGTGAAAACGAGCATCAGCAAGCTGACTCTGATGCCTAAAATCGCCAAAAAGAAAGCGAAAGTCGAAGCAAAACGCTACAACAGAGTGCCAATGGAAATCAATGTGGTAGGGGAACGTGTCGAAGATGCCTTGGATATCGTAGAGGAATATCTTGATAAAGCGAATGCCGCCAAAATGTCTCAGGTCAAAGTCATTCACGGAATCGGTACAGGCGCTTTGCGTACGGCATTACGTAACCGCATGAGATCCTTATCTTACATCAAATCCTTCAAAGATGGAGACTACCATGACGGCGGCAGCGCAGTTACCATGGTAGAGTTCAAGAAATGACCTTGAAAGAGAAACTGCAGACACTCCCCAAGAAACCGGGCTGTTATCTGCATAAAGATAAAGACGGTACTGTGATCTATGTCGGAAAAGCGATCAATCTTTTTAATCGTGTGAATTCTTATTTCAAAGGTGCTCATGATTATAAGACAACAAAGCTTGTAAGCAATATCGCGGATTTTGACTATATCGTTACCAAATCAGAGAAAGAAGCGCTTATCCTGGAATATAATCTGATCAAAGAATATGATCCGAAATACAATATCGTTTTCAAAGATGACAAGTCCTACCCGTATATTCTTTTACATGATTGCAAAGAACCTTATCTGACTGTCGTCAGGTTGAACAAAAAGAACCGATACAAGGGAAAGATCTACGGACCGTTTCCTGATGTCGGAGCAGCCCGCAATATGACGGAGATGATCAATAAACTTTATCCTACAAGAAAATGCAAGAATCTCGGCAGCGATTACTGTCTCTATTATCATCTCAATGAATGTCTTGGCTACTGTCAGAATAAAATCGATCCTGAGATCTGTGAAAACATCAAAAACAAGATTACGGATTATCTGAACGGGAATACTTCCGAGATAATTCGCGATCTGAAGCATCAGATGAACGATGCGACAGAAAAACTGGAATACGAAAAGGCGGCATACTGCCGTGATCTGATTGCCGATATCAAAGAAACCAGCCAGAAGCAGGATGTGCAGAAGAACTACAAAGAAACTTTCGATGTCGTGAATTATTATGTCGAAGACGGATATATCGCGATCACGATCCTTTTCATCAAAAAAGGAAGACTTCTTTATCATGACAAATTCATGGATTACCTTGTAGGGGATCCAGAGAATTTCGTAAGTTCCTATATCTATCATTTCTATGAGATCAACGAGAAACCGAAAAAGCTCTACGTTCCAAATGAACTGCTGCCTTATCTGGAAGATGTTTATGATGTTGCGACAGTCAATCGCGGGTACAAATATCAGCTGCTGAAACAGGCTCAGACGAATTCCTATGAGGAACTGAAGCAGAACCGCAATATCATCACACGTTCAGATGAATACCATGAACAGGTTGATGGAGAGCTGGAACGGATCTTCCATAAAAAGATCTCGCATATCGAATTGTTCGATAATTCTCATACCGGAGGAAAGGATACCGTAGGGGCGATGGTCGTTTTCAAAGATTTTAAACCTTCCAAGAATGACTATCGTCTCTATAAGCTCGAAGATTCCGCGGATGATCTGGCTTCGATGAAAGAGATGCTTTATCGAAGATACTTCCGGGTACTGAAAGATAACCTGAAACAGCCGGATCTTCTGATCGTGGACGGTGCAAAAACACAGATAGATATCGCTAAAGAGATCATTTCTTCATTAGGAATGGACATCACTATCTGTGGCTTGGGAAAGGATGATCATCACAATACTTCCTATCTGATGAACAGCGATTATGAGATCATCGATATCGATAAAGGATCGAACCTGTTCTTCTTCCTGACGAATATGCAGGATGAAGTGCATCGTTTTGCGATAACCTATCACAAGAAACTGAGATCAAAATCGGTATACAAGTCTCCATTGGACAACATCAAAGGTCTGGGTCCAAAAACTAGAAACAGGCTTCTAAGAAAATACAGATCCATTTCCAACATAAAAACATTATCATTGGAAGAACTGAAAACAGTCCTCAATGATAATGTTGCTGAAGCGTTGTATAATAAATTAAGAGAAGAAAATGCTGCTTAATATTTCCGACTATCTGTCTCTGATCGTTCTGATTTATTTCTCCCTGGTTGCCTTCAGGTTCTTTTTGGTATTCGTATTCAACCGTCAGATCGAGACGCAGAATCTCAGCAAGTTTCAGCTTATAAAAGATTATCTCAACAACGATGAAGAATGACTAATAGATAATCTCCAAACCGATCTTTTTCTTGACCAGTTCAAGCTTCCTGTCAGCGATCGCTGACGCTTTTTTTGCGCCTAAAGCGAGTACTTCTTCTATTTTATGGGAATTCATGATCTCATGATAATTGTTCTGGATCTTTTCCATTTCAGTACAGACGACATCGGCGACATAGCCTTTCAAGACGCCGTAACCCTGGCCATGGAATTCATCAGCAATCTCCTGCATCGGACGTCCGCTCAAAGCAGATGCGATCTCGATCAGATTATATAGTCCCGGTTGATTGATCTTGTCCAGCTTGATGTCGGCATATGAGTCCGTTACTGCAGACATAATCTTCTTTCTGACGGTTTTCAGATCATCCAGAAGATAGATGCAACCTTTATTCGTTTCATCAGATTTGGACATTTTCTTGGAAGGATCCTGAAGTGACATGATACGTGCTCCGACTTTCGCAACAAGCGGTTCCGGAACGGTGAAAAGTTCGCCATACTTGTTGTTCATTCGCTGTGCCAGGTCTCTGGTAAGTTCGACATGCTGCTTCTGGTCTTCGCCGACCGGGACATAATTCGCATCATATAGAAGGATATCGGCAGCCATCAGGCAAGGGTAGGTATATAATCCTGCCGTCATATTCTTTTCTCCCTTGGCAGATTTATCCTTAAACTGCGTCATCCGGTTCAGCTCGCCAAGATACGTGTTGCAAGCCATGATATAACCCAGTTCCGCATGCGAATGCACATCCGTCTGCAGGAATATGATCGACTTTTCCGGATCCAGTCCGCATGCCAGATACAAGGCGATCGCATCTGTCAGGTTCCTGCTTAATTCTTTCGGTTCCTGGTACTCCGTGATACAATGCAGATTCGCAATGAATACGATCATCCCATAATCATCCTGGTAGGCGACAAAATTCTTTAACGCTCCGATATAATTTCCTAATGTCAACTGGCCTGTGGGTTTGATCCCCGACAACATTCTTTTCATACTATCTCCCTCCAAAAGAAAAAGGTGAACCAAAGGGCGTCGAAACGCGGTACCACCTTCATTTATCACTCTGATACTTAACGCGCATCCCACGTGAATGACTCATGCCACTCATTTCTTGGGTCCCAATTCATCCATAAAGGCTCTGATCATTTCCACCAGCCATGATCTCTCTTCAAGGAAGCGGTTACAGACTACTTTTTCCCATAAATATATTATCTTATTAAGGCTGCATTTTCAATTATTAGTGTATAATAAAGACTATGATAGTAGTATACACATCTCCCGGTTGCGCTTCATGCCGGAAAGTAAAGAATTACCTCAAAGACAATCACTTGGAATTCATTGAAAAGAATATATTCAATACACTTCTGAACAAAGATGAGATCAAATATCTGCTTTCCCGTACGGAGAACGGTACCGATGACATCATCTCCAAAAGATCAAAGATCATCCAGGAAAGCGATATTGACATCGAATCCATGTCGGTCAACGATCTTTGCGATTTTATCGTTCAGAATCCTTCGATCCTGAAACGTCCGATCATTATCGATAACCGGAATATGCAGATAGGTTACGATGAGGAAGAGATCGAACTTTTCAAAAAACTGCGCAGTATTGCGAAATGCGAATCGAAATGTTCGCATTATATCAGCTGTGGCGAAGTCAGAAAGGAATGCGCTTGAGGGTTTTAGTCGGATTATCAGGCGGGGTCGACAGCGCCATTGCCGCATATCTCTTGAAACAGGCAGGTCACGATGTAACCTGCTGTTTTATGCGTAACTGGGATTCCGTTCTGAATAACGATACGTTGGGCAATGATACGTTAAACAACGACATCTGTCCCCAGGAAGAAGACTATAACGATGCGAAGCGTGTCGCTGAACAGCTTGATCTGACTTTGTTGAGAAGCGACTATATTCAGGAATACTGGGATCAGGTATTCAAGGTATTTATCGATGAATACGCGAAAGGCAGAACGCCTAATCCCGATATCCTTTGCAACAAATACATCAAATTTGATCATTTCCTTGATTTTGCGAAGAAAAACGGATTTGAAAAGATTGCTACCGGACATTATTTCAAAAGCGTCGAATCAGCTGATGGTTACCGTTACTATAAAGCGTGCGACCTGAACAAGGATCAGTCCTATTTTCTTGCGCAAGTCAAGAAAGAAGCTCTGGATATGACATTGTTTCCTTTGAGCGATATTCTGAAGAGTGATGTAAGAAGGATCGCTGAGGAACTGGAACTGGATGTCGCAGAAAAAAAGGATTCGACCGGGATCTGTTTCATCGGAGAACGTCATTTCCGTGAATTCTTAAGCAACTATATTCCAATGAAAGAAGGCAAGATCATTGATATCGATACATTGGAAGTGATCGGAACCCATCAGGGGGTCTATTACTATACGATAGGACAGCGCAAAGGCTTTGGCGTAGGTGGCAACAGAGGACCTTTTTATTGCGTTGGCAAGGATGTGAGAAACAATGTCCTGTATCTGACTTCAGTAAAAAACGATCACTATCTTGATTCCGATTCTTCCTTGATCAGCGATATCAACTGGATCGGTCATGCCGATGAAGAAGAAGATATCCAGTGCAAATTCCGCTACCGTCAGAATGACAACGAAGTCCATTTGAAGAAAATTGACGAACATACTGCATTGCTTACATATCCGCAGAAAATCAAAGCCGTTACACCCGGCCAGCAGGCTGTATTTTATCGCAATGGCGAGCTTTTAGGCGGAGGTACGATCGAAAAAACATATCTTGACGGGCTGGATGTCACAGAAGCCTTATATCAAAGAGTCAGTAATGGAAGATAATTTAATTGAACTTATCGAAGGTGAATTCGTTAACACCATCTATAAATCCGATAATTATATGGTTTCCCGTTTTGAAACTACGGATGAACTCATCACTGTAACGGGACTATCTTTTGATTATGAGAAAAACCAGAAATATCTCTTAAGCGGATCTTTCGTTGAACATCCGAAATATGGAAGACAGTTTTCTGTCCTGACGATCGAACGGCTTCTTCCAAGCAATGAAAAAGAAATCATCTCTTTTCTGTCGTCCAAAGCGTTTCCCGGCATCGGCAAAAAAGCGGCAAAGAAGATCTATGATCATTTCGGTGATGATACGCTCAAGATCCTGAAAGAATCTCCGGAACGCATGAATGAGCTTGATCTGTCGATGAAACAGCAGATCTCCTTATCCGAAGGGCTGCAGGCTTTGGATGATCCGGAGAATGATACTTTGTTTTACCTGGTATCCAATGGCTTCAATAATAATGATGCCCACAAGATCTTTGACCGATTCAAGTATGACTGCAAAGAGATCGCTCAAGACAATCCGTTCCGTTTCTACAACGAGATCTATGCGATCAGCTTTGATACAGTCAAAAAATTTGCCAGCAAAATCGAATTTCCTGACAGCGAAATCAAATTTAAAGAAGCTTTCCTGATCTATACACTCAATGAATATACGTTTAATACCGGCAATATCTATGTTTCTTATGACGAACTTGTCGATCATCTGAATTACTATGGAGGGATGGCGGATCTTGATGAAATCGTAGAGCTTGCTTCATCTCATGACTATATCCATATCGAAGACGATCATATCTACCTCATGCAGGATTACTCCGATGAAATATATATCGCTCATTATCTCAATAATTTGCAGAATGACTTCCATATCGATCAGAAGAAGATTCAGGAAGCGATCTTCGATCTGGAAACGGAATACGGCATTACCTATGATGATCAGCAGAAGAATGCGATCGCCAATTTCCTGATCAATGAGTTTTCCATCATTACTGGAGGACCGGGCACCGGAAAGACGACGATCATCAAATCGATGGCAAAGATCTTCCAGACCTATCTGCCATACAATAATCTCATCGTTGTCGCTCCGACCGGAAGGGCCGCAAAACGAATCAATGAGATATGCAACGTCGAATCAAAAACGATTCATTCATTACTGCGATGGGATAAAGAAAACAATGTATTCGTTTTTAATGAAGAGAACCCGATCATGTGTGATGCTATCATCATCGATGAGTTCTCCATGGTCGACAACTCGCTGTTTGCTTCGTTACTGAAGGCTTCCGCTCAAGTCAAAAAGATCTGCATCATCGGGGACAATGACCAGCTTCCTTCGATCCGTCCCGGAGATCTTCTGGATGATATCGTCCGTTCAGGCAAGTTTCCTGTCACAGCCTTGACCTCCAACTACCGTCAGAGTGAAGGCAATGAGATCATCACCTTGGCCAACGATATCATACGTAACGATGTCGATTTGAACCGTTTCAGCCAGGATATCCGCTTTTATGATCCCAAGATCAAGCATTTCAGTCTGATCGGTCTGATCGACGAAGATCTGAATAATGGCTATACTTTGGATGACATCCAGATCCTGACTCCGATGTACAAAGGAGAATGGGGGATCGATAATCTCAATTTACTGCTTCAGGAGAGATACAACCCGAAAGCGGTCGATAAGAATGAGAAAACCGTAGGCAAGTATCTGTTCAGAGAAGGGGATAAGATCTTACAGCTGAAGAACCGTCCTGTGGATGATGTATATAATGGCGATATCGGAACACTGTTGGAAATCAATGAAGAAGAAAAGTATTTCCTGATCGATTTCACCGGTACGTTCGTATTCTATGGCTTTGATGACCTTCAGGATATCTCTCTGGCTTATGCAATGTCGGTCCATAAAGCACAAGGTTCGGAATATCAAATTGTATATTTTGTCATAAACAGGTATAATTTACACATGTTGAGCAAAAAGCTCATCTATACGGCGATATCCAGAGCAAGAACGAAACTTGTTATCATAGGGGAACAGAACCTTATCTTGCAAGGATTATCGCGTATCCTGAACAAACGGAAAACAACTCTATTAAGGAGACTAGAAAATGCGTAAAACAAAAAAAGCGACGGCGATCACACTATTTGCTGCGATCATCGTCATCCTGCAGCTGCTATCGACATTCATCAATTTCGGATCTTTTCCGATCACTTTGACACTGATTCCGATCATTGTCGGCGGAGCGATTTTCGGACCATTGACCGGCTTGCTTCTCGGATTCATTTTCGGCATCATCGTTGCTTTGATGGTCATCGTTGGAGCTGATCCAAGCGGAGCGACTCTTTTCAGCATGAAACCTGTCATTACCGTCGTTGCCTGCCTTGTAAAGGGAGCTCTGGCAGGATTCATCAGTTCCATCGTTTATCATCTGTTAAAGAAAAAGAACGAAAAGATCGCGATCATCCTTGCTTCTGCGATCGCTCCGATCGTCAATACCGGCACATTATATCTTTTCCTGATCTACTTCTTCGGCGCACAGTATACGATGATGATCGCCGCATTCATGAGCTTCAACTTTTTCCTGGAATTAGTTACGAATGTGCTGCTTGCTCCGGGCTTGCTGTCACTGATCCATAAGGGACAGGAAACTTATTAGAATTAATAAGTAAAATATGTTAAGATAGTTGGGAAGATAAGTAGCTTGTCTGTACTGTCATAGAGAGTATCTGTGTGGTGGAAAGATATACAGGAACGATAAGCGAAGCTACTTCCTGGTTCTGAAGCAATATTCAGCGTCGGATCCGCGTTAAGGATTAGAGGGCACATGACATATGTGAACTAAGGTGGTACCGCGTAAATTACGTCCTTAGAGGACGTTTTATTTTGTTTAGGAGGAAACGCATATGAAGAATCTTACAGGCAATGAAGTCAGAAAAATGTTCCTGGACTTTTTCCGATCGAAAGATCATATGATCGAACCGGGTGCTTCTTTGATCCCGATCAACGATCCCACTCTGCTGTGGATCAATTCCGGTGTTGCAGCATTGAAAAAATATCTGGATGGAAGAGAAAAACCAAAGTCCAATAGAATAGCGAATGCCCAGAAGTGCATCCGTACCAACGATATCGAAAATGTCGGAAAGACATCAAGACATCACACGTTCTTTGAGATGCTGGGGAACTGGTCGATCGGTGATTATTTCAAGGAAGAATCGCTTAAGATGTCTTGGGAGTTCCTTACCTCTCCGGAATGGATCGGATTTGATCCTGAAAGGATATATGTCACTGTTTATCCGGATGACAAGGAATCCTATGATATCTGGACGAAAGAAATCGGTTTGAATCCTGATCATATCCTGAAGTCTTACGACAACTACTGGCAGATCGGCGAAGGTCCGTGCGGACCGGATTCCGAGATCTATTATGACCGCGGTCCGAAATACGATCCTCAGGGGATAGGAGAAAAGCTCTTCTTTGACGAGATCGAGAACGACCGTTATGTCGAACTCTGGAACAATGTCTTTTCCCAGTTTGATGCGAAAGAAGGCGTTGATCGTAAAGATTTCAAAGAACTGCCTCAGAAAAATATCGATACCGGCATGGGCCTGGAACGTCTTGTCTGCATGATCCAGGATGGCGAGACCAACTTTGATACGGATCTTTTCCTTCCTTATATCCGTAAAACGGAAGAATTTGCCAAAGTCAAATATGCAGAAGATAAAATGGCATATCGTGTCATTTCGGACCATATCCGTACCTGTGTATTTGCGTTGGCGGATGGTGCGACATTCTCCAATGAAGGCAGAGGCTATGTATTAAGAAGAGTTCTTCGAAGGGCAATGCGCTATGGAAGGAATATTGGCATCACCAAGCCTTTCCTGTATGAGATCGTTGATGTCGTTTGCGAAAACATGAAGGATTTCTATCCGTATCTGATGGATAAGAAAGAATTTGTCAGAAAGCTCATTTTGAAGGAAGAAGAGTCTTTCCTTACAACATTAGCAAACGGCCAGAAACTCCTTGAAGAAGAGCTTAAAAATGCGTCTAACGGCATTCTGGCAGGGGAAGTCATCTTCAAACTGTATGATACCTATGGATTCCCGAAAGAAATGACCATCGAATCGGCGGAAGAAAAAGGGATCAAGTGCGATATCGAAGGATTCAATGAATGCATGGAGAAACAGCGCACCATGGCCAAAAATGCCAGAGATGTGGAAGAATCCATGCACAACCAGTCGGAAGATCTTCTGAATTTCAATGAACAGTTTACTTTTACCGGATATGAGAATCTGACTGATCTCTCGAAAGTAACCGGATTGTTCATCGATGGAAAAGCAGTTGATGAAATCGCTGAAGAAGGCGATGTGATCTTCGACCATTCGTGTTTCTATGCGGAATCCGGCGGACAGTGTGCCGATACCGGAAAGATTTTTAACGATTCAATCGAAGCGGTAGTTACCGACGTCAAGAAAGCACCGAACGGACAGTTCATGCATCATGTGAAGGTAACGAATGGTTCGATCACGAAAGAAACTGAATTGAATCTTGAGATCAATCAGATGGACCGCAAACTGATCAAAGCAAACCATTCATCTGTTCACCTTTTGCAGGCTGCTTTACGTAAAGTCCTAGGTGATCATATCGCCCAGGCTGGTTCCTATGTATGCAAAGATTACGCAAGATTCGATTTCTCTCATTATGAGAAAGTCAGTGAAGAACAGCTTGCGGAAGTCGAAAAACTGGTAAATGAATATATCATCGACGAACTCCCTGTTGTGACGGATGTCTTATTGATCGATGAAGCAAAAAAGACAGGAGCCATTGCCTTGTTTGATGAAAAATACGGAGATACCGTCAGAGTCGTCTCGATGGGGGATGTTTCCAAAGAATTCTGCGGTGGTACACATGTGCAGAATACCTCACAGTTGGGTTCATTCAAGATCTTATCTGAAGAATCCATCGGATCCGGCATCCGCCGCATCGAATCCGTTACTAAAATGAAAGCATATGAAGCTTTTGAAGAGAATCATCAGAAACTTGAAACACTGAAGGAACTTCTGAAACTCAAGAATAGCGACATGATCAAAGACCGTATCATTCAACTGAAGACTGATAACGATACCTTGAATCAGGAACTGAATGTCATGAAAACAAAGCTGATCAATGAAGAAGCAGACAATCTGATCAGCAAAGCCAAGGATAACGGAAAATTCAAATACATCTTACTGGCCTTGAAAGATTATACGAATGATCTGAAAGAATATGCCACAAGCATCCGCAACAAACTGGATGGCGGTTTTGTCTTCGTCGTCAATGATAAAGGTGAGAAGTCGTCCATCATTGCCTGTGCCGGTCCGAAAGCTGTAGAGAACGGAATCGTCTGTGGCAAGATCATTTCATCCATCGCATCTTTGCATAACGGAAAGGGCGGGGGAAAGCCGGATCTAGCACAGGGAGGCATCGATTCTACGGATTCCAATGTAGTTTTAAATGAAGTAGAAAAACTCATTGCAGGGGAATAAAGGAATGTTATAATGGTGGCAGGAGGTGTTTTTATGGGTGATCATAATAATTCCAGAACGATGCTTTTTACTTCGGAAGATATCAAACGAGAAAACCTGAAACAGCTTCTGAAAGAAGTTTCCGAAGCGTTGCAGGAACGAGGCTATAATGCTGTCAACCAGATCTCCGGCTATCTTATCAGCAATGATCCAGCTTACATTTCATCTCATAAGAATGCCCGAAACAATATCCAGCAAGTCGAGCGTTATGAGATCATCGAAGAACTTGTCCGATACTATCTGGAAAGCGAATAGAATGTTTATTGGCATTAACTGAAAATCAAACTGAAGCAACTCCCTTAAGGGGAGTCTTTAGTATTTGTATATGTGAGGTATGAACTATGAGAGAAGATTCGATATTCATCGTAGATGATGACGGAAATGAAATTGAAATGAAGATTTATTTCACTTTCGATATGAACGAGAAGCAGTATGCTGTCCTGCATGAGATCGATCATGAAGATGATCTTTATCCTTTCATATACGATGATGAAGGTAATATCTTTCCGGTAGAAGATCCTGAAGAATTAGAACTGATTCAAGAGGTTTTAGACGCATATGAAGAAGAGAAATAAGATCATCATTGCCATCTGTATCATTTTTCTGGTCATCATCGGAATCATTGCAGGTTCGATCATTTATATCAAATCTTCATTGAAGCCTTCCAAAGCTTTTCTGAATGGCGAGATCTGCGGAGAAATCGACAGTCCATGTGAAATCACAGCTTTTATCGTGGATGAGGGGGCTTATGGAAAAACGACGATAGAGAAACTGGCATCGACCGGAATCATTAAAGACGCCGATATCGTCTACTACTACAACCGTATTTTTACAGGATACAGTTTCCCTGCTGGCTATTTCGAGATCCCTCACAAAATCACGGAAGACGATGGAACAGTCCGCGATATCACATTGGATGAAATCATGGCTTTCTTATCCGATCCGAAAAATGCGCATCAGGATACTGTCACGATCACATTTGATGAAGGCGATTTCGTCAGGAGCTATGCCTACAGGCTCGCTGAATATACCACCGTAAGCGAAGAAGAACTGCTGGAATACTGGAATGATGAGACGGTGATCCGTTCTTATATGAAAGAATATCCGTTCCTGACCGAAGATATTTTCAATCCGGATGTGAAATACTATCTGGAAGGATATCTTTTCCCGGATACTTATGATTTCTTCGAATTTACCAATCCGGATGAAATCACCCGGAAGTTCCTGGATCGTACTTTGGAGATTTATGAGAAATATGAAGATAAATTCAACGCTTCCGACTTCTCGATCCATGAAATATTCACGCTCGCTTCGATTGTCCAGTGGGAATCAGGTGATCTGGAAGATTCAAAACTGATTGCCGGTGTCTTTGTGACCCGACTGAATGAACCTGAAATACTGGGTTCGACAGTAACCGCATGCTATGCTTTTGATTTAAGCAAAGAAGAATGTTATGCCGTAGGCGATACATTGGATTATACCTGGAGCTATGATCCGTACAATACCTATACCGTACAGGGCTTGCCTCCTGGACCAGTCTGCAATCCAAATGAGATTGCCATCGAAGCAGCTTTGGAACCTGACAGTTCCCAGGGTTATTTCTATTTCTGTGCAAATATGTGCGACGGCGGTACGGTATTTGCCCGTACTTATGCAGAACACGAATACAATATCCAGCATTACTATCTGGCTTGTGCAGACTGAGATATAAGGAGATCATTTATGAAACTGGAGAAACCAATCGTTATCGGCATTGCCGGAGGAACCTGTTCCGGAAAATCATCGATCGCCAAGATCCTGGTGGAAGACCTAGACAACAAAACGATTACGATCATCAAGGAAGACGACTATTACAAGGATCAGAGCCATCTGCCGATGGAAGAAAGGGTCAAAACAAACTACGATCATCCATTGGCGTTTGATTTTGATCTGATGAAGCATCATATCCATGACCTTATCGATCGCAAAACGATTGAAAAACCGACATATGACTATACCGTTCATAACCGTTCCAAAGTCACGGAAGTCGTTCATCCGAGCGATATCATCATTATCGAAGGGTTATTTGCCTTATACAACGAAGAAATCAGAAATCTCGAAGATATCAAGATCTTCGTAGATACGGCAGCTGATGAACGCTTCATCCGCCGTCTGCAAAGGGATGTCATCGAACGTGCTCGTACCGTCGAATCGATCACCAATCAATACCTGACGACTGTCAAGCCGATGCATGACCAGTTTATCGAACCGACCAAACAGTATGCCGATGTGATCATCCCTCAGGGCAAAACAAATACGGTTGCCATCGATCTTTTAAAAACGAAGATCAATAGTATTATCCAAGAAAAAATGCTATAATTTACGGGCTGGAGGATTATTATGGAAGACATTTTCTATATGACTGAAGAAGGCTTGAATGAACTCAAGCGTGAATATGATGAACTGATCCATGTGACCCGTGAAGAGGTCAAAGAAGAACTGAAAGCCGCCAGAGCGCAAGGTGACTTGTCGGAAAACGCCGATTATGATGCTGCAAGAAACAGACAGGCTCAGGTCGAAGCGAGAATTGCCGAACTGGATCATCAGATCAAGAATGCACAGATCATTTCCGATAAGAAAAAAGATAATATCGTCAGAATCGGATCGACTGTTGAAATCAAGGAACTTGATACAAACGATGTTCATACATACCGTATCGTCGGTTCCGTTGAAGCAGATCCATTGAACGGACTGCTGTCGAATGTGACACCTTTGGCTGAAGCGATCATCGACCACAAAGTAAATGATGTCTGCGACGTCAAAGTAGATGTGCCATATCAAGTAAAAATCTTAAAGATCAATTAGGAAAGTCCAGATCTGAAGTTAATAATGAGTAGGGGAACCTGCTCATTTTTTATGTTTAAAGTCATTCTTATCGTCTTTTTAAGCATATCCATCGGAGTTTCTTACGTTTATCTGCATATATACGACCTGAATTTGCGTTTATTTCCACTTCCGGAATGAATTATTATTCACATTATCGTATTTGAAATACATTGAAACACTATGCATGTCATTATTTCGTCACTAAAGATACATGCAGCATCAAAGTCTATTTAACAAGACTGATCGACTTTATTCAAACGGAGAAAAACGAATTTGTTATAATGAGATAGATGATCAGAATAATTTGCGGACAGGAAGAATGTTTCATACGGGAAAAGCTTGACGAACTGAAAAAAGAGGATGTGGAAGTCATCTCTTTTGACGGCAATGACAAGTCTTTTTCGATACGGGATATGCTGGAAGCGTGCGATACGAATTCGCTGTTTGGCGATAAAACGCTCGTTCTGGTAAAAGATCCGGTCTTTTTTAAAAAGAAGATATCCGATCAGGAAAGCGTACTGCTGGAACGATTTATCAATGATCCGCCGTCAGATAGCGATCTGGTCCTCTATACATATTTCAACAATTTCGACCAGCGTCTGAAAATCTACAAATCATTTATGAAAAACGCTGAAGTCATTGTTTGCAACAGCATGAACCAGCAAAGTTTCAGCAACTATGTCCGTTCCCGTCTGTCCGAAGAAGGATTGTCTATGAAAAATGACGCGATCGCACATCTAACTGAACTGTGTAAACGGAATGCGACATTACTGAATCAGAATATCCAGGTATTAAAATTGTATCCTGATCCGATCGATTCACAGGTCATCGATAAACTGTGCAGCCAGAATGATGATAACGATGCTTTCGATCTGATCAATGCTTTGGTTGATAAAAACGTCTCCAAAGCGGTCTATCACGCCAGGCTGATGGCACAAAACAATGATTCCGTCTTAGGTATCCTATCGCTTTTAAGCAATCAGCTTCGTTTCCTGTATCATGTCGCATACCTCAGATCGATCGATACACCTAAAAAAGAGATACTCGAGATCACGAAAGCATCAGAAAACCGCATGTATCATGTCTATAAAACACTGGATCATCTCACGATGGAACAGATCATGAAACTGCTTGCTGATCTATCGGATCTGGATATCCGATGCAAGACTGACAGTTCACTGATTGATTTTTCCCGTTTGGAACTGCTGATAATCGATCTGGCAGAAAGAGGCGCTTATGAAAGCAATTAAACAGTTATATCGCATCGGTTATGGTCCATCCAGTTCACATACGATCGGACCATACCGCATAGCCCAGTATTATAAGAAAGAATATCCCGACTGCGATCATTATCGAGTCCTTTTAGGCGGATCATTGGCGTTGACCGCCAAAGGCCATGGCACTTTGGATATCATAAAACGGGCGTTGGATTGCGATGATATTTCATTCGTTTTTAATAACGAATCAATAGAAAACAACATGGATATCACAGGATATCACGGCATGGAAGAAAAAATAACCTGGCATGGATTATCTCTGGGTGGAGGCTCTGTCAGTATCGCTGAATACAACGTAGGAGATGATGATGAGGTTTATAAAGAGAACTGCTTTGATGATGTCAAGAAGTATCTTGCTGAACACGATTGCGATCTTGTGACATATCTTTACCATTATGAACCGGATCTCAAGAAACATCTTTTAGAATGTCTTGATGTCATGTTCCAGACAGTAGAAATCGGTCTTCAGCGTGAAGGGCTTCTCAATGAGAGCCTGAAATATCATAGGATTGCCAAAAAACTGAATGAAACAGCAAAAGATATGAACGACAAGCTAATTGCTTATTCCTATGCCGCTTGCGAAGAGAATGCATCAGGCGGACTGATGTGCACCGCTCCGACACTTGGCGCCTGCGGGATCCTGACGGCATTGATGTATTATCTTTATCATGATGAAAAGCAATCGTTGGATCATTTGTGCGATATGCTGGCTGTAGCCGGTTTGTTTGGAAACTGCATCAAGCAGAATGCGACGATTGCCGGTTCGATCGGCGGATGTCAGGCAGAAGTCGGTACAGCTTGTGCCATGGCTGCTGCTGCCATAGCCTATCATCTCAATGGCGATCTGCGGGCAATCGAATATGCTGCTGAAATGGGCATCGAACACTGTCTTGGCCTGACCTGTGATCCGGTTCTGGGTTATGTGATCATTCCTTGTATCGAACGCAATGCGATGTACATTCTGAGAGCTTTCGATTGCGCGAATCTGTCATTAAAATTTAAGAATATCAAAGAAAACGTCATCAGTTTCGATTCTGTCGTCAATGTCATGAATTATACCGGAAACAAACTTGCAGTCGAACTGAAAGAAACTTCACTTGGCGGACTTTCGCTGGAGTATCACAAATGAAAAAAATCGAACTGCTTGCTCCAGCAGGGGATTTCAACTGTCTTAAGGCTGCCATCAGCAATGGCGCGGATGCTGTTTATCTTGGCGGAAAAAATTTCTCTGCAAGAGCGTTTGCCCAGAATTTTGACAACGCTGAGCTGATCAAAGCCATCGAATATGCCCATTTGCGCAATGTCAGGATATTCGTGACTTTAAATACATTGTTGAATGAATACGAAATAAAAAACGCCCTTAAAATGGCAGATTTTTATTACAAGAATCATGTCGATGCCTTGCTGATACAGGACCTAGGACTCTATTACGTGTTAAAAGAACGTTATCCGGATTTTGAACTTCACTGTTCCACCCAGATGCATGTTCATAATGTGCATGGCGTTATCAATGCGAAACAGCTGGGATTTAAGCGGGTCGTTCTCGCCAGAGAATCAAGTCTGGAACTGATCAGGGAATGCTGCAGACAGGAGATCGAGATCGAAGTGTTCGTTCATGGAGCGATCTGTGTCTCATATTCGGGACAATGTCTTATGTCGGCACATACAAAAGACCGTTCCGCCAATAAAGGTGCCTGTGCGCAATGCTGCAGACTGAAATATCATCTTTACGATGACAGAAACAGCAGGATTCCTCTAACTACAGAATATCCGTTATCGACCAAAGATATGATGCTGATCAATGATGTTCCTGATCTGATCGAAGCAGGTGTCAGTTCTCTGAAAATTGAAGGAAGGATGAAATCAAGTGCTTATGTCGGCTATGTGACTTCTATATACCGAAAAGCGATCGATTCATATTATGAAGGCAGACATTATCAGATCTCCGATCGGGAACTGAAAGATCTGAAAGCATTATTCAACCGCAATTTCACCAATGATCTGTTAAGAGGCAGAAATGATCTGTTCGGACAGAAAACGCCGAATCATCTCGGAATCAGCATCGGTGAAGTCGTTAATCACCGCAATGGCTACACTTACATTCATCTGAACGACCGTCTTTCACAGTTTGATGGGATCCGTATCGGTGAATTCGGCTGCATCGTGAATATGCTTTATAAGGATGAGCTTCTGGTCAGCGAAGGAAAAACAGGGGAGATCGTTGCGATCAAGACCGAATCTCCTGTAAAAGGAGAAGTATTCAAGACTTATGACCATCTGCTTGAAGAAC
>JAFRVK010000022.1 GCA_017441765.1 Erysipelotrichaceae bacterium | reverse complement strand
GGTAGCGTCCCGTGCCGTTGGAACCGTACAGGATAATGCTGTTACGGATCTTTTTAGGATCGCTGCCGATGACATACGGCCTGCGGAACGCCATCGTAAACGCTTTGCAGGCTTCATCCTGGCCGATGATCTCGTTGGAAAGGTCATTGTAGATATTGTTGAATACTTCCTTGGAAGCCTTGCCTAAAACGACCGTATCCGGCGTCTCGATAGTGATGTTGAAATCCTTTTCGATATCGGATTTCAGCTTCTTAAGATCCTCATCCGAGTAGCGATAGGAACCCAGCATCTCTTCGATATCCTTCTGATTCTGTTGAAGGATCTTGTTAAGTTCACTCTCGGTATCCTTCAGAACATCCACGGAATCGTTGTAGATATTAGAAAAACTTCTCCTTCTGGAGAAAGTTTCATTAAGCAGTTTTTCTTTTTCTTCTTGTCTGTTCATATTATAAGTTCTTTGTGATCTCCTTGTTGATTTTACCCATCAGCAGTTCCTTAGACTTCTTCAGAGCATTATAGACATACAATAAGCCATCATAGTAGCCCTTCTCATACAGATGCGTTCTGGATGTATATCTGGTGATCTCATCATTGACTCTGCCTTCGACGACATAGAGATCCTTGGCATTCTCATAAGCATCCCTGAAGTATTTCTCCAATGCGGTCTTATGGCCTTCGATATAGTTATTGACATCGATTGTTCCGTAGGAAACATGTTCGACGATTCCTTTGAAAGCTTCGAAACGGGTATCATAAGGTCCGATATTCTCAGGAAGACCGGGCTTACTGACACGCTTGACTTCATTGGTATTTGAATAGCGCGGGGTTTCCTGCTGCACATAGGTCACATCTTCATTCTTCAAAGAGTCCAGGCTGCTGAAAACATCGTCGACATTGCGCAGTTGCTGTTTCTCTACTTCTTTCACAAGCTCGAACATATCGATCTGATTATTCGCCATAATTAACCCTCCTTGTTGAATGGAGTATCAACATATCCATCCTGTTTCAGCAAAGACTGCAAGGTATTGATATCCGCATTGAGATTCATATAATCCGCTTCATGCAATGAATTGTAGATGATCTTCAACGCTTCATTGATCAGTTTGATCGTCTTGACCAGCTGAGTCTCGCATTTCTTGAAGTCATCACCCTTGATCGGTGATTCCGAAAGACGCTTGTAGTCGGTCAGAATGCCTTCCAATATAGGAAGATAGTATTCATAAAGTTTATTCAGTTTTGGATCGACGGTACCATCCTCACGGTCGACGACATCGATCTGTTTCAAAAGATCACAGGTCTGATACAGGCCGTTGGTAACTTCTTCGTTATTCAGATTGTTGTTGAGGCTGTTGATCTTGTCGATGAATTCCTCCGCCTGTGAGAAGGCATCTTTCTTCTTTTCTTCCTTTTTATCCTTCTTGCTTTCTTCTTTCTTCTTGCCGTTCTCCGTCATGGCCTTCAGATCTTTCTTGGTGACCTTGCCTAACGCTTCAATGATCTTCTCATAAGCGCCCGGATACGTCTTCTTCAGTTCGGAAAGCTGGCAGATCTTCTCATCCTTGTAGCAGACATAAAGATTGTCTACCGTGCTGTACGTTCCTGATTTCGTGCACAATGAAACATCATCGAACAATACGAAAGAAACATTATTCTTGTAATAGTCTCCGAATACTTTATCGATGCTGTTGAGCTTCGCATTACGGACATTGCTTTGTGTGTATGTTGTATTCCTTCTCTGCTGCATGTTGCTGATACCGAACAGGTTCTGGAACAGTTTCACGAAACCGAAACCGACCAGTCCGAATACGATCAGCGGCATGAAATAATAAAGCAAATCGATCCCGTAATCGATCAGATCGAACATCATGATAAATAAGATAAAACCGAATATACCTAAACCACCGCGTCTTCTTCTCATAGTACTAATAATTATATCATCAACGAGTAATAAAAGTGTGCTAATTTTACATTAAAATAGGATAGTTTCTTTTTATTTTAGTTATAATATAAATTAAAGGAGGTATTGGATTATGAGTAAATTTGAAGATACTGTAAAAGAAATGGAATCTCAGGTCAAGGAACTCGAAGATGATCTGGCTGGAGAGATCGATAAGCTTGATGAAGAAGGCAAAGAAAAGGCCAAGGCTCTGGTAGAAAGAACCGAGGAAGCAATCAGAACATCTATTGAAAAAGTCAGGACAGTCATCACCAATGTCAAGGAAGATGAAAAACTTGATGAATTCTTAGATAAAGTGAAGGCAAAATCCATGGAAGCTGTAGATTTTACCAGAGAGAAAGTTCAGGAACTGACAGCTAAGAAAGAAGAGGAACCGGAAAAGGCGCTGGATGAAGCCAGCAATGATATCATGTCTACGTTCGAGAATATCAAGGAATCGGAAACTCTGAAGAAGACAGCTGAATTCCTGGGTGAGATCAACAAGAAGATCAACGAATTCTTCGAGAGACCGGATGTCAAGGAAGCGATCGACAAGGCAAAGATCAAGACAGTGAATATCGCTGAAAAAGGTGTGGAAGGCTTGAAGAAAGTCCTGAATACCGAAGAGATCGAACAGGCGAAGAAAGCTGTTGAAGAAGTAGCTGAAGAAGTCGTCGAAGAACCGAAAGAATAAAAGAGATTTCAGTTCAAAGGGTCCGCAGATGCGGACCCTTTTCTTATGTTTGTGTGTTCTCTAACGATTATAGTTTGGTCAGTTTTCCGTCTTTGAGAAGAACTCTCTGGTCGGACATGGAACTGACGGAATCGGAGTGGGTGACCACGATGATGGTCTTTCCGTATTCGTGGGCAAGATCCTTGAAGATGCCGATGATCTCCTTCTCGGTCGCCGTATCCAGGTTGCCGGTCGGTTCATCTGCAAAGATGAGATTCACATTGCTTGCCAATGAACGGGCGATCGCCACACGCTGCTGCTCGCCACCGGAGAGCTGGTTGACTAGACGGTCTGCCTTGCTGGCAACGATACCGAAGCGTTCCAGCAGGTTGTAGGCCACGTTTTTACGATCCTTAGGCAGTTCGTTATCTGTCTCGGACATCGCCAGCAGGACGTTCTCTAACGCCGTCAGATAGGAGATCAGATTGAACTGCTGGAAGACGATCGAGATGTCGTTTCTTCTGTATTTGTGAAGACCGATCTCTTTGATATCTTTCCCTTCAAACAGGATCCTGCCGCTTTTCGGCGTATCCAGCCCTGCGACCAGTGATAATAATGTGGTCTTGCCGGAACCGGAAGGACCGAGGATCGTATAGAACTGTTTCTCTTCAAAACTGTAGGAAAGATCCTGGAGGATCTGCCGCTCGTAGCCGCCATCGATATAGGAATAATTCAGGTTTTCTAATTCTAAGATTGCAGACATATGGACCTCCTAGTTCTGATTCATCAGGATCTTCTTCGGATTGTACCGCATGATCATGAACGATGGGATGATGACCGAGATGAACACGATGCCAAGTCCCAGGACATAGATCTCGGCGATGATCAGCGGAGAGATCTTCACTTCATATTCGCTGACCAGATCTTCCAGTGTGATATCCGTAGAATAATCCGTGTTCCATGGATCGAAGCCGTTGTCATAGTAATAGAAGTTATTGTTGTTTTCATCGATATCGCTGGAAGCGATCTGATATTCCAGTACCTTATTGCCCAATGATTTCGCAATCAGACTCCCCGATACGATGGACAATGTGAAACCGATGATGGCGACGATCGCCAGTTCGATGAAGAACTGTCCGATGACCTTAAGCTTCGATGCGCCGACAGACAATAAGACACCAATCTCATATTCTCTGGTCTTTAGAGTCAGTGCCGTCACAAGCGTAATAATGACGATCGCATTGATCAGAACGAGCCAGACGATGAAGTTCGCATAGATGCTCAATGTATCCAACGGCTTCGCCAGCTTGTTGAATTCCTCGTTGTTCGCATCCAGAGAAGTGAACTGTGACAGCGAATCCTGATGGTCTTCCACGAATTTGTCGACATTCATCGGATCATCCAGCAGCAATGTCACATTCTCGATATAGAGATTTTCTTCCATGGTCTCCATGCTCGGACGTTTGTCTTCACTGTAGTAGCTCTCTTCCGGATACATCTTGGCAAAGTAGTCGAACTGTTTCTGCGACAGCGTAAGTTGTGCTGTGTATTCCGCTGTCGAAGGCATAAAGATCATGTTGTCAGGGTTCTCATAAGGATAGATATAATCAAAATTCGGTACATCCGGAGTGACCGGGTTGTTATGGGAGAAGATGCCGATGACTTCGAAACTGCTTTCCAGATCGTCTTCCGAGATCTCATACTGCTGCAGCCAGGTCGAATAATAATTTATCGCCAGGGTGATCGTATCACCAATGCTGATGCCATTTAAGGCTGCCAGATTCTCGGAAATCAGGCAGACCATATCGGCATTGTCGATCTCCTGCTGCGTATAGAAACGTCCGTTGACGATCTGATAATCGCCATCTTCGAATTCGATCATGCTTGGGAACATGTTTCCTTTGATCAGGAAATATGGCTCTTTATAAGTCTCGCACTGCTGCACGTTGTTTTCATCGTACCAGCAGGACTGGCCGTTCTCGCCCATGTTTTCTTCTACCTGGTTGTTCAGATGAACGAAATCCAGTGTATTGTCTTTGTCGCTGTACCACATGTTGGTATTGATCGCGTTGGCCGTCTTGACACGTTCATCCTGCAGAAGCAAAGCAACATCTGCCAGTTTCACCCGCGGGTAGTTCTCATAGAACTTGTTGATCTCGTCTTCATCCGTCAGTTGCATGACGTACTCATTGATCTTGTTGTAGTCGATCTTATAGGATACGACTGCCCGCATTTTCTGTCTGGTCAGGATCTTTGCGCTTTCGGCAGCATTCGATACGCCTAAGCCGATGATGACCAGGTTGCCGATCAGGAAAAAGGTCAGAATCAACAGAATCGATTTCGACGGTTTTCTTGTAACATTCCTGATTGCCCGTTTGATAAAATTCATAGTTGACCTCCTTAAGGTTTCATGCTGAGATCGTTGATATAGATATAAAGAATGATATCTTCAGGGAGATAGGTATTCTGATCAATCTTCAATTTGTCCCAGCGTTCAGCATAGATGACATAGCCATTCTCTCGGCTCGCACTATAACTGTATCTTATTTCAAAATTTGTAACTCCGTTTTGTTCGCATAGACTTCGCGCTTCTTCTTCGGTAATGTTGTCTCCTTTGGCTAGTTTTGCCCATTCCAGTTTCGCTGGTCTTGTCGTATCATCGTCATGGTATGGATTATCCTTGTCTTTTAGAAGAATATTTCTACCTTTGGAAACGACCACGTGCAGAGTTCCTCCGACTTCAACCGCCATGTCGTGACGAATGATCGCTTTGGCTGGAACGGTGTCGGAGAATTCGAAAGTACGCTCAATCTTAATGTTTGCGCCAAGCTCGTTCTGCTTATCCTTCCAGTCATGCAGTCCTCCATAGTCGTGATAGGTCTGTCCGACATAACTGCTCGGCAATTCAACGATATTGCCTAGCGAGATCTTCAGTTCGATATAGTCGTCATCGTCAAGCAGGCTCTTGGCAGCAACATTCTGTGAGATGACAATACCTTTGGCGTAATCAGAATAGTATTCTTCACGATAGACACGGACGCTCGGATTTTCCTGGATCCAGGAATCCAGTTTATGTTCATCCCAGCCTGCCATATTCGGCATAAAGATGGCCTTCCCTTTGGAGACAACGACTTCCAGCGTATCGCCTTCGTTGATCGTTCTGCCGGATGGGATGGACTGTGAAACGATATAACCGGCATCGACCTTATCGGAATAGACTTCTGTCTTGACCAGATTCACTTTATGTGCTTTCGCCCAGCTTTCAGCTGTCTCATAGATCTTCTTTTCGAAGTCTTCGACGGTGACTTTTCCTGCCGGAGCAGAACCTTTGGAAACATTGATCTTTAAGGTACAGCCTCTGGTAAAACTGTCTTCATCGCAGCCTGTGAATTGGTAGTCGATGACTTCATTTTCCGCGACAGTATCCGAATAGGCGGTAATGACGCGGGTCTTGCTTAGTTTATGCTTGTTGATCCACTCCTGAACGGATTCTTTATCCATGCTGTAGAAGTCAGGAACCTTGATCCGTTCTTCCGGATCCGGGCCCAGGGACAGATCGAAATTCAGTTTGACATCCTTGCGTACTTTCTTGCCTGCAGGGATGCTTTGGGTCAGGATGGTCCCTTCATCGGTATCGAAATCATAGGCTTCCTGGAAAATGATTCCCGACGGTTCGATGCCCTGCTGCTTGACCCAGGCAGCCACATCTGACTTGCTCTTGCCTTCGAAGTCAGGCATGACGATCTTCGGAGCCAGGAAAAGGAAATATGCCAGAATCCCCAGAATCAAAGCGATCGCCAACAAAATGATCAGCAGTTTCCAGTTGAGCGGTTTTCTTTCCTTGGTGACAGGGATCCGTTTTTCTTCTTCAAAACTGGCTGGTTTTCCGCTGTTGGAAAACTGATCCAGAAAGTTTTTATCCTCAGGCATCGTTCCATCCTCCTTTGCCTTATCATTCCTATTATAAGTCAAGAGGAAACAAAGTTCCTCTTAATTATCTACTAAACTTTTCTTAATTCCAGGTCACAACAAATGATTTCTGTTGTTTGCAACCAAAAAAGCAAGCCTGAGCTTGCATGTATGGAACAGATATCAGCGATATCTGTAATCAGGAGATATGTACAATGTCTTCATAACCATGTACCTCCTTTATTTCATTATAGCATATCATTGTTCAATCAGGGCGATCGTGATGTCGTTCACATTGGTTCCGGTCGGACCTGTCTTGATCAGGGCATCGATCTGCTTCAAAGCGTGATAGGAGTCGTTGTTCTCCAGCATAGCCGGATAGTCGATTCCACTCTCAATGAACCTGTCATGGGTATACCTATCAGCATAGGCTCCTGCTGCATCCGTCGGCCCATCCGTGCCATCCGAGCCCAGTGACACGATTAGGACACCGTCCATGCCTCTCAGGTGTGCGACCTGTGAAAGAACCAGCTCCTGATTGCGTCCACCTAGGCCATTTCCTTTCACATGAACTACCGTCTCTCCGGTCATGATCAACGCGATCTTCCCCTGTCCGCGATGGCATTGAATCTCGCTGTACAGGTAATCGCCCGCTTCTTTTGCTTCCATGGCGATATGATCGCTAAGCAGAACGGGCCTGTAGCCAAGATCCTTTGCGATACCGATGGCTTTCTGTGCCAGCAGTTTCACCGAACCGATGATAGAAACATTCTTCTCATCGACCGGAATAGAATCAGAATTATGGATGCATTCCATGGCTTGTTTGGACAGGACAAGGCCATACTTGCCGATGATCGAAAGAGCTTCCTCTCTTTTGGAATGATCCTGAACAGTCGGCCCTGAACCGATGCTGTCCAAGCGGTCTCCCAGAACATCGCTGAGGATCAGTGAATAGACCCTGGCAGGCTGGCAGAGCTGATAGAAGCGTCCGCCCTTGACTTTGGAAAGCCGTTTGCGCAGCGTATTGATCTCATTGATATCCAGGCCTTTTCTCAGCATCTGTTCGTTCAGATCCTGCAGTTCTTTCAAAGGAATCAGCGGCTCCTCAAACAAAGCGCTGGCTCCTCCTGATAACAGGAAAAGCACATTGTCTTCTTCCTTCAGATCGGAGCACATCCGGATGATCTCCCGTGTTGCCAGAATGCCGTTTTCATCCGTAACGGGATGTCCCGCTTCATATGATGTGATATCAGGCAGTGTGCCTTTGATATGGCCATACTTGCTTAAAACGATACCCCTTTTGATATTCAGCAGTTCACCAGCTGCTTCTGCCATCGCAAAAGACGCCTTGCCCACCGCAACCAGATAGATATCGCCGCTTATCTGCAATTTTGATAATGTATCCTTTACACTCTGTTTCGGCAGCGAAGCATCGATCGCTCCCAGGCAGATCTTCAATGCATCACTCAACATAGATTTCGATCCGGCTCAATTCATCCTGATCCATGTTCAATATATCCCCATGCAGGATCACCACATTCAGCTTTTGATCCACCTGCCGGGTAATCAGACAGGCATATCCGTTACGTTCGATATATTCCCCATCAAACATTCTGCAGTTTTCTTTGACGCTGCTGCTCAGTTCGATGCCATCCAGTTTGTATGTCGTCATGCCCGCATTCGGAAGATACAGATCGAGACCCGACAGTATTGCATCGTCGGGACTGATCGTTTCATCGATCGGATTCCGGAGATCGATATCGGCAAAATAGTTACCCCAGAAAGTCATTTCGATGTCTTTCATTTCTTCATTCGCTTCCATCTCTTCGGGAAGATCCGCCTCAAATACGAGTTTCAGATAATTCATATCGTCATAGCCGACGGCCAGAGAATAGTCATCGAATTCCAAAACAAAATAGTCTTCCCTCTCGGGACGACATGAGCACAGAAACAGACAGAATAACAGGATCAGAAACTTCTTCATTTCAGTATTGTTTTCGAAGCAATGATATCACTGTTCAGATTCAGTACGTCTTTTACAATCACCTCGCCATAATGGACAGGAGCATTCACCCGGACATCTTTCAAGGCTCTGATCACCTCAAACTGCAGATCTCTCGGGATCGGTTTCGAGGTGATGACCGGAAGACGCTGACAGGTATCCGAAAGGATCGGCACGGTCGTGGTCAGTGTACGTAATGGATTGGTCATCTCATTGGTCGCATAAGTGACGCCTCTTGGACAGGCGTTTCCTTCGACCTTGATCTGATCCCCTTGCTTTTCCACGAGAAGATGGCATCCTCTCGGACAGTTGATACACACCAGTTTCATGAAAGGACCTCCCAGAACAGTTCGCCATTCAGATCCTGCAGTTCTTCTTTTTTCAGTTTCACTTTCTGCATCTCGCTCGGTACGATACCGGTTTTCTTGATTTTCTTATCGATACCATCGCCATAGATGTGGATATAGGAATCTTTGAATACCCGGTTCACCCGGAACATGAATTCGTGATCGTCATTCGTGCGGAAGGACTGTGGAATGACATAAGAAATGCCGTCGACGGTCTTATTCAGATGCAAAGGAGCATCATCGGTTTTCTTCAGGATATAGGCAGCAGCCGCTTTTCCGGCTTTTTCTCCTTCGATTGAGACATAGTCGACCAGATCATGGACATGCAGCGCATTGCCGCAGGTAAAGATGCCTTCGATCGAGGTCATATAGGTATCATCCACGAAAGGACCTTTGGTCTTCGGATCGATACTGACGCTACAGGCTTCCAGCAAAGTATTGTCCGGAATCAGTCCCACACTTAACAATAGACAGTCGCAGGGGATCTCCTGTTCGGATCCCGGGATCTTCTGCAGCTTTTCATCGACTTCGATGAGTATGATCTTTTCAAGACGTGAAGATCCTATGACTGCTTCTACGGTATGAGAAAGATATAACGGGATATTGAAATCTTCCAGGCACTGTTTGATGTTTCTCGCAAGACCGTTGGAATAGGGCTGCAGTTCAGCCACGCCGATGACCTTGGCACCTTCCAGGGTCATTCTTCTGGCCATGATCAGTCCGATATCTCCACTGCCCAATATGAAAACTTTCTTGCCTACCAGATAACCTGATTTGTTCAGATACTTCTGTGCCGTTCCTGCGGTATAGACGCCTTCACAGCGGTCACCTTTCAGGCCGATCGCTCCTGCCGGACGTTCTCTGCAGCCAGCCGCAAGAATGATGGCTTTTGCTTTATATTGAATCTCTCCTTCAGGAGACAATACGGTAACGATATGATCTTCGATGCTTAATACGGAACTCTCGTAAATAAAATGAATGGAATCCTTATCCTTGAGATATTCATAGTATTTCTCCGCATAGGCAGGTCCGGACAGTTCTTCATTGAAGGTATGCAGGCCGAAACCGTTATGGATGCATTGCTGGAGGATGCCGCCGTATTCTTTTTCCCGTTCAATGACCAGGATATCCCTGATGCCCGCATCAAAAGCGCCTCTGGCAGCAGCCATGCCTGCCGATCCTGCACCGATGATGATCAGATCATGTGTACGCATCACAGTTCCTCCTTTGAGGTAGCTGCCACGATCTCAGAACCGTCTTTATCCAAAAGAATATCCCTGACATCCAAGTCCAATTCTTCTGCCAGGATAGCTGTGACTTCCGGCTCGCAGAAACCGCCCTGACATCTTCCCATTCCCGGACGGCATCTTCTCTTGACGCCCTTGATGGTACGTGCTCCGCATTGACGGTGGATGACGTCTTTGATCTGGCCTTTGCTGATCTTCTCACAGCGGCAGACGATCCTTCCGAAATCAGGATCCTGTTCAATCAAGGCATTCAGTTCTTCGATGGACATCTTGCTGATATTGATAAACGCTCTGCGGCGTTCGTAGCTTTCTTTTCTTTCTGTCTCGAATTTTGGCAGGATGATCTGTTCTGCCACGTCCTTGGCGATCACAGGCGCCGCAGTCAGCCCCGGCGATTCGATGCCGGCGATATGGATAAAACCTTTGATCTGATCATCTTCCTGGATATAGAAATCATTGAGATCGATATGCGGTCTCAAGCCTGCAAATGTATGGATCATCCGATGATATGGAATATTCTTCACGGTCTTGTTGATCTGACTGCGGACATATTCCAGCCCTCTTCCGGTCGTCGAGTTGTCGTCGACATTGGCGCTGACTTCGCTGTCCGGTCCCAGCATCACATTGCCATGGGTCGTCGGTACCGCCAGCACGCCCTTGCCTTTGCTTCCGGGAACAGGATAGATCACCCGGGAAACGAACTGTCCGTCCAGATGATCCAGTACAAAGTATTCCCCTTTCCGTGCTTCCACATGATAAGGAGATTCTCTCAGCATCTTCGAGATATCGTCACAATGGACGCCTGCGCAGTTGACCAGGACTTTTGTTTCGATCTCATCATTGATGATAAAATTCTCTTCTTTTCTGATCTGTCTGACTTCATAGCCCAGACGCAGTTCGACGCCATTGAGCATCGCTTCTTCCATGGCGGCGATCGCTACCTCAAATGGCATGACGATTCCGGTAGTCGGCAAAGACAAAGCCCTGACCACTTCATCGCTTAAATGAGGCTCCAGCTCTCTTGCTTTGGCGCCATCCAGGATCTCATAAGGTACATTACGCTCATCGCATTGCCTGATCAGCATATCAAGGGTTTCCAGTTCCTCGTCGCTGACTGCCACGACAAAAGCGCCTACCGGCTGATAGTCTACCTGCAGTTCTTCACACAAAACAGGATACATCCTGTTTCCCAAAAGATTATACTTGCATTTCAATGTGCCCGGCTTGGGATCATGCCCGGAATGGATCATGGCGCTGTTGGCTCCTGTCGCCCCCATGGCCACATCGTTTTCTTTCTCTAAAACCAGCACATTCAGCTGATATTTGCTTAGTTCATGTGCCAGCAGCGTTCCGGTGATACCTGCTCCGATTATTGTAACGTCATACATCACCTTTATTATAAAATAGAACGTATGGTTTTTATCAGAAATCGTTTGCCTGTCAGAACAATTTTGTTCTCATCAGCATCATGATCAGAAAACCTCCGCAGATGCATGGTCCGAAGGGAATCATACGTTCTTTCTTTCTCAGATACAGCAATGACATGCATAAACCGATCACAGATGCAAATAGCAAGGCATAGAGATCATGCAGCAGATGGAAATAAATACTAAATGAAAATACAAGCTTAATATCGCCATCTCCCATACACTCCTGATGCAGGATCCTGTTCATGAGATAGCGCAGCAGAATCAAAGGAAAAGCGATGGCTATTCCATTCAGACAGGCAAAATAAAACTCTTTCATTGAGTCCGATATCACCATCCTACTAAAAACCAGGATCACATGAAAAAGATCAGGAATGATATAATACCTGAAATCAAAAAAACTTATGCCCAGCATCGTGATGATCAGGAACAATCTCATACTTCCATTATCATCGCTGTCATAAGTTTTTTCTTCTCAATGTTTTTTCAACTGTTTCTCAATTGTCTGTCAGTTTTCTTCCTTCAATAAACGCAAGCCCTCTTTCAGATATTCTGCCGGACTTTCATAAGCATAAGTATTCAGTTTCGGCAGGATCTTATTGATATCGCTTGTCTTGTAGCCCAGTTCTTTGAGACCAAGCACGGCATCATCGATGTAGGAATTCTTCAGAGTGACAGCTTCCATCTCGAATGGCTTGATCGCTTTGAAATTGTAGGCAGTAGACATGTTGATCCGGTTTTCAAACTTCAGCAGGAATCCGTAAAGATCATCCAGCTTGCTTAAGTCGGTCTTCTCAAAGACATCTCTCTTGTATTTGACGGAATACAGATACAGGTCGATCGGATCGCCATCGCTGTTTCGGGAAGTCGTGAAACCTGATAAAACGATTTCATCGATATAGGATGACAGATTGAAATAATTTGCACTTAAAAAGACACCCAGAGACATGGCCATACGGGCATATTCTTCTTTCAGCTGGGCAGCTGTCTTTTTCTTGTTGACAAGCTTGCCATTGATAGTCGACGGATACGTGTCGCTGAGCTCTTCGATTTCCGGAAGATCCAGGTCCACATAAAGGATATTGTCTTCCAGCTCATAGCTGACTCTGACTTCATAAGCCAGTTCGAGATTGTTCATGAAAGTGCTCACCAGATTCTCGACGATATCCTCATCGCCCATGGCGCTGTAATGATAGATCTCCTTGCTGGCTTCCGATTTGAGCTTTTCGATATTGGCTTCGAACGCCTTCTTGCTCATGACATTATCGGTATACTTATGCAGATTGATGATCTCTTCTTTTTCTTTTTCATATTCCAGAAGGATATCATCGATTTCGGTCAGTTCATTTTCTTCTACCGTTTCCTTCGGCTTGACTGCATCATCCGCTTTGACATAAGTCTTCTTTTTGGTATTCTTCTTTTTCTTGTTATTGCTGATGAAACCGGAACCGATACGCTTGCGGTAAGAAATGCCTGTGCCTGTGATTCCTGCCAGGGCCGGAGACAGATTAAGATATGTTCCCTTGTTTCCAAAACTGACAGAAGCACCCTTCTTGCCGACATTCAGACTGATACCGTAGCGCGATATATTCAGACGCAGGTATTTTCCTATTTTGATTGATTTACTGAATCTTACACCCATGGTTGTCCACCTCTGTTTCTATTATACTAGAAGATCATTTCTTATTCATCTTTGATAAGACAGCTAAAACCTTTGGCCATCCGAAGCCAGGGATCAGTAAAATGATTGCCCGGATTGAATTCCAGCATGCAATCATAGCCTTTCTGCTGATAGTATTCATAAAGCTCTGTGATATTGTCTCTGACCGTAGCCATGACAGGATTGCGGGTCTTGTGTTCTTTGTCGCCTAATGAAAGATAGATCTTCTGCGCACGGATCGTATTCTCTTTGGCATAATCTAGAAAGCCCGAAAACCAGACGGATGGCGAAACAGCAGCGATGCCTTCGAAAAGCCCCTTCTGATACGCCTGCCACAGCGTAAAAAGACCTGCTAATGAATAACCGCCAAGGTACATTTCTCTGTTTTGTTCATGGAACAAAGAAAGTTCCCGTTCCATCATTTCAAGCGTCTTTTGCGCTCCGTCACCGAAATCATCCTTGCCAAAAACCGCAGGAGCTTTCCATGGCGACAGTTCTTCGTTCCAGTCTTCGATTATCACACCAAGCAGCAAAAACTCTTTATTCGCAACATTCTCTTTGATCCAGGCATATTCCTGTTCCATGAAAGACAGTTCATAATCCGAGATCAGCTGAACCAGAACGACCGGCGAATTCTCATTTCCATAACGATATGTTTTCATCTTAATGTCATTCTAGCATTTTCTTTTCATTCGATTCTCTTTTTCTTTTCATTTATCTTTCTTATAATGAAACTATGAAAAAACTGTTGAAGCTCATTCTCATCGTTCTTATCGGCCTTGGTCTGTTTTATTTCTATGAGAACTATTTCCATCAAGATATCATCGAATATCCCGTGGAACAGGTCGAAATCAGCGAAGATGGACAATACACGTCGAAGGACGATGTCGCTTTGTATCTCTTTACTTATGGAAAGCTTCCATCCAATTACATCACTAAGACTGAAGCGAAAAAGAAAGGCTGGGACGCCGAGAAAGGCAATCTGAACAAGGTCTGTCCGGGCTGCAGCATCGGTGGAGACCGTTTTTCCAATTATGAAGGTCATCTTCCTGAGAGAGAAGGAAGAAAGTATTATGAGTGCGACATCGATTACAGTGGCGGAACGCGGAACGCCAAGAGAATCGTCTATTCCAATGATGGTCTGATTTATTACACCGAGGACCATTACAACACGTTTGAATTACTATATGGAGAACCATGATGAATATCGTTACGTTTTTAATAAGCCAGCTCAATCAGAAACATGAAGATCTGTTAAAAGAAATCTGGGAAGACGGGGATCTTTCGGCTGTCGAAGATACGTTGATCGAAATCATTCTGGATGAGATTCCGGATGAAGAAAGCAGCGAGATCTTGAAGCATTTGAATGAACTGATGGAAGAGAAAGAGGATGTTGAACTGGAATTCTATTATCCGGAAGAGACTGTCGAGGATGTGATCGTTCTGGATATCGAGAGGCTGAATGAAAAGAAGCATGAATATCTGAAAGAGTTATTCCATTTCCCGGACTATTATGGGGAAAATCTGGATTCTTTGTATGAGTGTCTGAGTGAAGGAAATGACAAGAAAATCGTTGTGACCAATCTTGAGGCGATCGATGATTTTTCTTTAAAGGTTCTGAGTGTCATGGAAGATGTGGCAGAGGAGTATCGCAACATCTCTTTGAACTATGACTATGATGAACTGCTGGATGAGGAATAAAATAGGAGGTTCTTATGTCAAAGATCTTGATCAGTGTCGATATGCAGAATGATTTCGTTGATGCGGCTCTGGGTACCAAAGAAGCTGTCGCGATCATCCCTGCTGTCTGTGAGGAAATCAGAAAAGACTATGACCTGGTGATCGCAACCCGCGATACCCATCATGAAAACTATCTGGAAACAAATGAAGGAAGACATCTTCCGGTCGTACATTGCGTCGAGAATACGGAAGGATGGATGCTGAATGAAGAAGTCGGAAATGCTTTGAAAGAAAGAGAATCTTTCATCATCATCGATAAACCGACTTTCGGCAGCGAGGAGCTTGTCCAAGTCTTGAAAGATCATGATGAAAGGGAACCGATTGAAAGCATCACTCTGATCGGTCTGTGTACAGATATCTGCGTCGTAACAAACGCTCATCTGGTGAAGACAGCTTTCCCGGAAATCCCGGTCATGGTCAAAGCGAACTGCTGCGCAGGAGTGACTCCTGAAACGCATGAAGCCGCCTTAAAAACGATGCAGATGTGTCAGATCGAAATTATCTAGGATATCTGAAATATGAATGACAGCATTTTTACGAACGGTTTGAATTACTTTCTGATCAGTTCTACAGTAACTGTTCTTTTTGCTTTGGTCATCGACCGTATCTGCAAAAGACTGACTGACCGTTTCAATAAGAAATACGAGGACAAGATCACGACCAATCAGTATCTCTACCAGACGATACGTGCTCTGGTCTGGATGGTGGCGATCATCGTGATCATCCGTCAGATCAAACCGTTAAGCAGCCTTGGGGATACGATCCTGGGAGCGACCAGTATCATTGCCGTCGCTGTCGGTATTGCTGCCCAGGCGACATTTGGCAACTATATCGCCGGATTCTTCCTTGCAGTCCATCAGCCTTTCAAAGTCGGAGATATCATCTCTATCAAAGAAAAAGACCTCTCCGGTACAGTCCAGGAAATCACTTTCCGCCATACGGTCCTGCTGACACAGGAACAGACTGAGATCATCATTCCGAATACGGTCATGAATTCAGCGATCATCGAGGATATGTCCAACGGCAACTATTCCAAAGCGATCGAACTGAAGGTTGCCGGGGATACGGATCTCAAAAAGCTGCAGAAGATCATCAAAGAACTTCTTGATCAGGAAGAACTGGTGAATCACGAAAAAGAATCGCTGCTGGTAGTGAAAGGATTAACTGTGGAAGGATACCAGCTCAGTTTTCCGGTCTATACCGACAGTCTCAATGATTTCAGCGAAGTACGCAACCATCTGCTTCCGAAACTGTCGAATGCTTTGGCAAAAAATAAAATCAAAATAGTGTAGTCACATTCATCAGACTTATGAAAAGATAGTTCCTTGCGAACTATCTTTTAATTGTTTTTGCTATCTCTTATTCCGTTGAACAGATAAGAGATTACGTTAAACAGATTGAAGAACGATCCTACATAGCTCTTGATCGACCAGTTGAAAGCCGTCCACAACAGGCAGGCGATTCCAAATGATATCTTCACCCTTCTGACTCCTGCTTTCTCGTTAAGAACCGCAAGGGTCTGTATGATATTCGCAAGGATAGGCAAATAACCCAGATAGCCGTTGCGGTTGACGATCGTCCCAAAAATGACAGAAAAGAGGATCAGCCCATATGTGATCCATCTGGAACTGATACCTCTCATCGACAGGCAGTTCCGGATCACACAGACGACATTGGTGATGATTGCACTGTATCATTTCAAAAGATAGCTTGCGACACTGATGATCAGCATGAAGATATTCTGAAAGAACAGGACCTGATTCTTGTTTTTTCTGGTCGAAGCATAGAACGAGACCAACTGGGCGATCAATGTAAGAATGTTGGCGAAAAGGACGATATCCATATGGTTCTAATGTAACACAGTTTCATCATAAGATCACAGATGAGACTCGGATTATCTGCTATGATTATGTTATGGATGAAATCAGGATCATTCCCATCGGTTCAGGTTCAACGGGAAACTGTTTCTATATCGAGATCGGTGGATATCGTTTTCTGATCGATATGGGAATCGGTTACAAGAAGGTCAGAGACGCTTTGGCGATGCATGATCGTTCTTTGGAAGAGATCGATGCGATTTTTCTGACGCATGGTCATTACGATCATGTGAAAGCGGCGGAACCGATCACCAATCATACCGTCTGCAAAGTCTATGCGAACAGAAGCGTCATGTACAGCATCCGAAAGACCAAAACCGAGAGAGTGGTTCTGAATATGTACGAAGACATCGAACTGTTTCCGGGACTGACCGTGAGAATGTTCAAAGTCCCTCATGATTTCGCTTATACCTGCGGGTATTCTTTCCGTACTGCGAATCGTAAAGTCGCTTATGTGACTGACTGTGGCAGAATGAAGGAACAGTTCCTGCAGGAACTGATCGGTGCGGATGTCGTCATCATCGAATCCAACCATGATGTGGAAATGCTGAAGAACGGGCCATACCCCAAACAGCTGCAGGCACGGATACGCTCGGAAGCAGGACATCTGTCCAATGACGAATGCGCGGAAACCATCGCCTATCTCAAAGAAAAAGGGACAAGCCATTTTCTGCTTGCCCACTTATCTCTACATAACAATACGCCGGAAATCGCATTGGAAACGACCCGGAAGAGGATCAATGATCCTGAGATCGATCTCTATGTCTGTCCCGATGAAGGAAATGATCTTCTGATCTACTGATCACTCGCAGATACGTGCGATGAAGGCATCGATCTGTGTTTTTTCCATACCTGCCTTGATCAGATAACTGCGGGCACAGGATGAGAGATCCACTGTCTTGAAATCGACCTTATCATCGTCGATCAGATACTTTAGCATGGCATCCAGATTCTGCTGAAGAATAATCTGATACTTGTCAGGTTCTTTTTCTTTGGTGATGTCATAGTAGTTGGCGTACGTCAGCATATAGTCGTCGGCGATCTCCTGATAGCTTGCACCGCATAACGCTTCGATCAGCATGCATACGAAACCTGTACGGTCTTTTCCTTCCGTGCAATGGACCAGATAGGGCCCTTCCACCGTCATCAGCATGATGAATCCCTGAGCGATCTTTTCCGCAAATACATCTGACAGATAATTCATGCTTAAAGCGATCGGAAAGACCTTGCCGTTCTCATAGAGAGATAAGAAATAAGGCGATCCGAAATCTTCTTTCTCGATATAGCCTTCGATCTTGTCTTCATCATCTGCCAGATCAAGAATGCCGTTGACCTTGGCGTTGCTGATGAGGGAATCCACATAGTGGGCTCTGTTATGCGAATTATCGCAAGGAGAGGCAGAACGGTAAAGGATGTTCTCCTTGATCTTGCCCATCTTGATGCTGCGGAAGTTTGCAAAGACCGTATCGCTGTCGTAGCGTTCCCGTTCATCATAGTAATGGATATCCCGTGCTCCCTGGATGGCAAGATACTTTGCTTTTTCATGCAGGCGGACAGTCGCTGTACAGTGTTCGTCTAAAGCGGCCTGCAGCCAGAGGTTGTTGGTGGTAGAAGCATAGAGCTTTCCCGTATCCCACAGGTCGTCGCCATAATTGATGGCAGCCTTGATGTAGTCGTAGCCCGGATAACCTACCAGCAGCGGTTCTCCTGCTTCGACATAGTAGCCGTTATAGTAAGGGATATCTTCCAGCTTATAGCCGTTCGAGAATTCCACATCGACACTGTCTCCGAAAGAGAAGCCCAACTCATTGAAGTCATCGATCGTGATCTCGATATAGACTCCGCCGAATTCTGTTTCATGGATGGTCGGATAATCCTTTATTGAGAGTGTATCGTCAATAGGCTCTTCTTTCTTTGCGCACGATACACAGACCAGGATCATCAGCAATATCATCAGTATCTTTTTCATTTCCTAACCTCTAAATTTATTCTATCCTTTTCCATTGCCAGGAGCCTCTTTTTCCGGTCCAATCCACCGGCATAGCCGACCAGAGAACCGTCGCTTCCAATCACCCTGTGGCAGGGTATGATCAAAGAAATCGCATTGTGGCCTACCGCATTGCCGATCGCCTGACATGACATCTTTCCTGTTTCATCGATAAGCCGTGCGATCTGTTTATATGTCATGGTCTGTCCGTAAGGGATGGCCAGAAGGGCCTGCCAGACTCTCTGACGGAAAGCTGTCGTACGCAGATGAAGCTTCGGTGTAAAGGGTGGTATCTGTCCGCTGAAATAGTCATCCAGCCAGCGGAGCGCATCATCAAATACCGGGAGTCTTTCTTCCAGGAACGGTTCTTTCAGGACACTGCCGAAATATTTCTGATCGTCGAACCAGAGACCGATGAGAGCTTCGCCATCGGAAGCCAGGGTGATTCCACCCAGAGGCGATTCATAGTGATAGATGTAATCCATTTATTCTTTTGAAAAGGATCGTGACGATCCTTCCCTTTTGCTTAGTTTTCCAGCGCTCTGCACTGTTTCAAGAGATCGATGATCGGCAGATGCTGAGGGCAGGCAGCTTCGCACTGACCGCATTCCAGACAGTCACTGGCTTTGCCTTTCCCTTGCGTGACGATCGCATATTCTCTCTTGGTACGGAATTCCGGAGAACCTTTCTTGCGGTTTTCCACCGTAAAGATATCCGGAATCGGAATCGACATCGGACAGCCCTTGGTACAGTAGCGGCACCCTGTACACGGGATCGTCTGATCGGCATTCAGCGCTTCCTGCGCCTTTCTGATCAGTTCCTGCTCATGTTCGTTGAGCGGCTTGAAATCGGTCATAAAACTGAGATTGTCTTTCATCTGTTCGAGATTGCTCATGCCACTTAAAACGATCAGGATGCCTTCCTGAGACGCTACGAAACGGATGGCCCAGGATGGATAGGATACATTGTGGCCGTCGCTGTCAAGAATCTCTTTGACGCTGTCGATCGGATCCGCCAGGATACCTCCCTTGACCGGCTCCATGACGGTGACCAACTTGCCATGTGCACGGCAGATTTCCAGATTCTTCCTGGAATTGACACCCGGATTCTCCCAGTCCGCATAGTTGATCTGCAGCTGCACAAAATCCACATCCGGATGTTGATTCAGCAGTTCTTCCAACAGTTCCGGATCCGCATGGAAGGAGAAGCCGTAATGTCTGATCAATCCTTTTTCTTTCAGTTCCTTGACAAAGTCCCAGATATGATACTCCTCATATTTCTGATAGTTGGAACGCTGCAACGCATGCAGCAGATAATAGTCAAAATAACCTGCCTGTGTCCGTTCCAGGCTGGTATAGAATTCTTTCTTGGCGGTTTCTTCGTCAGCGATATCGTTTGAACACATCAGTTTGGTCGCCAGAGTATAAGAATCACGCGGATGTCTCTTGACCAGAGCATCACGTATGGCTTCCTCAGAACCCGGATACATAAATGCCGTATCGAAATAAGTACCTCCCGCTTCCAGGAAAAGATCTGCCATTTCTGCGGTCTGCGCAACATCGATACTTCCATCCTCCAGTTTCGGCAGTCTCATCAGACCGAAACCAAGTTTCATCTTGTTTTTGTCGGTATAATTATCCATCTCGTACTACTCCTCTTTCTTCTATCATAATACAGATTCCCTGTTTCTTTTCTCTAAATGCCTGCGGACCTTAGGAATGATTTCACCGTTTTTCAGCCATCGGCGCAATGTGGCGAGACCTTCTTCGTTCTTTTTACTAGGCATCCACAACTTAAGATAACCTTCTTCTCCGTATTTCTCCTGAATGTGCCGAAGGATACGGGAACAGGCTTCTTCCTCCGTTTCTTCCGGATGCCTGCTTAACGCATAAGAAACGCATCGCTCGATGACTGTTTCCGGATCGACATCCCGATCCGCTTCCGCAATGATACAGCCATAAATGGAACGCGGTTTCTCCTTTCGGGAAGCGCGATGATCTTCGATCGCTTCTTTCATGAGGATCTTCTGTTCCTTTGTAAACCAGCGTTCCAGTTTCCTGTCCTCATAGAGCCATTTTGCCGAGGTCGTTTCGTGATCATCACGTCCGTAGCGTATGCCGATATCATGGTAAGCGGCAACACAGTAAACTATTGATACATCCACATCCAGATCGCTGATCAGTTCCATACTGTTGCGGATGACTTTACGGATATGGTCTATGCCATGCCCATCTTCGTATTCTCTGTAGCAAGGCAATACTTCTTCCTCGATATACTCTTTCAGTTCTTCATCTACCAGCAGCAGCTTATTTTTGCGGATCAGATCCGGACGTCTCTCTTTCGTCAGTTCCAGCGCCTGATCATGGCGCCATTTGCGGATCGCTTCATGATCGCCTGAAAGCAGGATCTCCGGGACTTTGTCTCCATCCAGATCGGCAGGCCTGGTATATTGGGGATACTCCAGCAGGCCTTCTTCGAAAGATTCTTCTTCCGTACTCTCTTTTTTCATCGAACCGTCCACCAGGCGCATGACTGCATCCGTGATTGCCATTGACGGAAGTTCGCCTCCGGTAAGAATGTAGTCACCGATCGAGATCAATTCATCCGCATATTGATAGATCCGCGCATCCATGCCTTCGTAATGACCGCAGATCAGAATCAGTTCTTCTTCCATGGAAAGGCGATGCGCATCTTCCTGTCTGAATGGCTGACCGATCGGGCTCAGGATGATCGTGCGACTTGATTCGCTTCTGACATCCTTCAGTGCATCCAGTACCAGCTGACAGCGCATGACCATGCCCGGTCCTCCGCCATAAGGCGAATCATCGACTTTACGGAAACTCCCTTCCGCATAATCACGGATATCGATGACCTTTAGATCCAAAAGACCCGAAGCCATGTTTCGGGAAATCAGAGGCGTCTTCAGAAATGAATCAAACTGTTCGGGACAGATGCTGAGGATACGGATCTTCATTATTGATATATCAGTTTGGTTGGAAACAGGAACAGATACGGTGCAGTCAGGATCGCCAGAAACAGAGCGGACCGTTTGGCTTGCGTATCATCGAGACCGGCTTTCTTCAGGATCCACAGATCACCGAAATAGATGAAGACAGCTGAAAGCAGCATCGCAACCATGATGATTAGGAAGGCAAGGATATTATTGAAAGGATCATAGCAGATGGCATTGACCAGATCATAATTCCCATCTGTCAGCATGATGATAGCAAACAGAAATGCCGAACCGATGAAGTCTGCCAGGAAACCCATCAGGCAGATCTTCCAGGTGTATTTCCTACGGAAAGGTTTTCTCATCTGTTCATCCGTCAGCGAGAAAGACAATACGAAAGTATCCATCAGATAATTCGCGGGAATCAGGATGATAAACAGAAGCGGATACCACATCAGCATCCATATCGGAAACAGGACATTATAATACTTTGTGACTTTTGTTTCTTTTTCTTTCATGACACTATTATGACACAAGAAAGGATGCGATAACGCATCCTGCTGACAGTTTCAGATACGGATCAGAGAGAATCCCTGATGATCATCCACCGATCGATCAAACGTTCCATATTCCAGGCAGCGTTCGCCGGACTCGTGGAAGGCAAAGCGATCACTTTTCTTTGATAGAGATCTTCGGCATAGCGTTCGTACATTTTTTCTGCGGTCCTCCCATTGACGAAAATCTGCCGGATATCCGCTTTTTCAAGGATCGCACTGAGGTCATTGATCTTCACGTCTTCGATCGAGGAATCCGAGGAACCTCTGATTTTACACTCTCCGATCACGTCCCATACGGCGATATGATTTTGAAGAAGGAATGTTTTCTTTTCTTCGATTGTCTGAGGCAACGGTTCATTCAAAACAGCAGAAAGGACCGACCAGAAACGGTTTCGGGGATGGCCATAGAAAAAGCCGACTTCCCTTGATTTTACGGAAGGAAAACTGCCCAGAATGAGGATCCTCGCGTTTTCGTCATAAACCGGCGGAATGGGATGTCGGACTTCTTCTTTATACATATTCAGAACTGTTTCGCTGCAATGATCTTTTCACAGACTTTCACGGAAATGAATGTAGATACGATCGCAAAGACGATGATAACGCCAACAATGAGTATAACAGGCGTCTGTTCGATCCCTGCGACGAATTTCGCACCCATCGATGGGAACAGTTTTGAGCCTACAAAACCTGCGACTCCGCATAAGGCAGAAAGCAGATACAGATAGATGCGTGACTTCTCGCTGCCGTATTTGAGCCTTAACGGGATCGTGATATCGCAAACCACGATGATGATCATCAGCAGTGCCAGCAGCATGGATGGCAGTTCTTCCAGGAGATTCTGTCTGTCATAGATGCCCATAACCGTCATGATCCCGCAGATGACCAGGGACATCGCCAGAAAGACGACAGTCGATCCCAGGATGAAAAGATACTTTTCGATCACGTAGCTCTTGCGGTTGATGGGCAAGCTGAAGAGAAACGCATAGCCGTGGTCCGCCTCATCATAGGAGATCGTACCTAATGCCAGCAGACAGCCAAGCATACCGATATAGAAGACCAGGGATGCCGGTTCGAAGGTCAGTGACATGACGATACCGATCGCAAAGATCATCAAAAGAGTCTTGCTCTGATTCTTGAGAATCAGAAAATCTTTCATGAATAAGCCTTTCATATTGATTCACCTCTCAGCATCAGTTCGATCAGCTCGTCGATGCCGCTTCTTTCTATGACCAGCCGCGGATAGTTGTCCATATAGAATTCCCGCTGGTCGCTCAGACAACGATAACCGAAGGCTTCTTTTTTGACCTTCAGCAGATATTTCTTATCCAGTTTTTCATATTCTTCTTCGGAAACCTTGATGATCGCATAATCGCTTAAGAGACGATCCGTTTCTTCGTGAAGAATGATCTTACCATCATGAATCATATAGAAATCATCGCAAAGCGTTTCCAGATCGGTAGAGATATGCGAACTGATCAGGGCAGCCCGTTCTTCATCTTCAACCATGTATTCCCTAATCATGGCCAAGATATCATCTCTTGCGAGCACATCCAGACCTACCGTAGGTTCATCCAGAAGAAGAATCTTGGCTTTATGCGACAAGGCCAGAAGGACATTCAGTTTGGCTTTCATTCCGGTGGAAAGTTCTTTGATCTTCTTATGCGTATCCAGCTGGAATTGTGCACACTTGTTACGGAAGTCTTCTTCGTTGAATGCTTCATAGAAACACTTCATAATTTTAATCACATCTTCGATTGTGATATAGGAAGAAAACTGCGATTCTGCCAGTACCACGCCGATATCCTGTTTGTCTTTTTCGGTGATCTCTTTCAGATCTTTCCCGAACAGTTCGATATTACCGCTATCCGGGTAGCAAAGCTGTAATACGGTTTTAAATAAAGTGCTCTTCCCTGCGCCATTCTGGCCGATCAGACCGGTGATCCTGCCGGCAGGCACTTCCATATCGCAGGACAGTTCAAAACCCGGATACGTCTTTTTCAGTTCTTTTACTTTCAACATTTTATTTATCCTCCAGGATCAGATCCAGAAGCTGAATGATCTCTTCATCTTCCAGACCGTATGATCTTGCTTTCTGTACTATGAGTGCCATCTCTTCTTCGATCTGGCGATAGCGCTGTTCCGCCATCATTTCGGGGTCGGCATTCTTGACGTAGCTGCCCTTTCCATGGACGGTAGCAATATAGCCTTCCTCTTCCAAAAGGTCATAGGCTTTCTTGACGGTCAATGCAGATATTTTTAATTCTGCTGCCAGAGCCCTGACCGAAGGCAGATTGTCTCCGTTTTTCAATTCTTTACTGATGACCATCTTTTTGATCTGATCCATGATCTGCTCATAGATCGGAACCATCGATGAAGTGTTGATAATGATTCTCATAGTCATTCCTCGATTTCTGCAGTATTCGATATAAACACTATATAACAGTTTATAACAGATGTCAACAGTTTATAACAGTTTTATGATGAAAAGAGCTTTTCAGCTCTTTTATATATGGTTATTGATGTCTATGACACTGTTATTTATCTTTTCTCAGGACCAGTTCCCCTGCTTTGCTGCTGATATAGTTTCCATCTTTCAAAACAGGCTTGCCGTTGATATAGACATGGACGATCCCTTCCGGCTTGAAGTCAGGAACGCTTTCATCGACCTTGAGATGATCCAGATCCAGGATCGTCAGATCAGCTTTGTATCCTGCTTTGAGATAACCTCTTTCAGAAATATGATAACGATCCACGGTTGCACCGGTCATTTTCCGGACGATCTTTTCGATCGGAATATTGTAGCGTTTTGCCAGGAGAAAGAACTGCGGGAACGTCTGGAAGGCAGCGATATTCTGCAGACCTTTGTCCTCGACCCAGGCATCGGTCATGAAGACGGACAATTCATCTTCCATCAGACGATGAACGATCTCGTCATTGTAGTACTTGCCCAAATAGATGCTGCCCTGACGGTTGGACAGTTCTACCAGCTTGAGATACATATCCAAAGGAGACAGACCTTCTTCCTCAGCAGCCACCAGCACGGTCTTGCCTTCGTATTCGCGGTGTTCATCGGAGATATATGCCACGACCATGTCATCCCAGTCGATGCCAAGGACCTTGCGGTACATCAGAATGGTCAGCGAAAGCTTGAAGCGGTTGATCGGCTTCGCGGCTTCTTCTTTGGATAAAGCCGCATACCATTCCGGGAAGACCAGGGTGATAACCGAAGCTCCGTAATGGAAGACGTAGTTGTCGAATGCGATCTCATAGCCTTCTTTTCTCGTATCATGGAACTTCTTCAGCATGACATCGAGCAGCTTCCAGCTTCTGGCTCCGGTAAAAATGAGATGGCTGTATTCCATACGGCAGCCGGACTGTTTCATGATATCGATGACTTCATCCAGACCCATTTCCAGATGTGATTTCTTTGTGAAGAGCGGATAGTCCGCAGAAACGATGGAACAGGCTCTCGGATGGACGGTCACGATGCCATCATAGTAAGCGATCGTCTTGGCGAATGCGTAAAGCTCCTCAGGCTTGCTGTAACGGTTCGGCTCATACATGAAGCCAAAGGAACCGCCTAACGCTCCCCCTTCCATGGCTTCTCTTACATGAGTTAGTTCTTCCTCGATCTGCTCAGAAGTATAAGGTGTCGGATCATAGCCGGTCATGCCTGCGCGTACGGAACCGTTGCCGACCAGCGGTGCCATGTTGACATAAAGATTGCCTTTGGCACGTTTCTTGAAATCCGCAAAAGAACCCGGATGCAGAGACTGGAAGAGACCTCCGCCGATCTTGTCCTGATATGGCGTATCTTTATCCATTCCAAATGGCGAGAAACTGCAGTTGCCGGTGATCTGCGTCGTGATGCCCTGTTCGATGAAAGGTCTGTAGAATTTCTTGGCATCTTCACGGTCATAGAAGAAATCATTATGCGAATGGGCATCGATCAGTCCCGGACAGATGCTTAAGCCGCCGATGTCGATGATCTCATCCGCTTTTTCTTCGATCTCTCCGACAGCGATGATTCTGTCGTTTTCAATCAGCACATCTCCCTGATACGGTTTATCGCCTGTACCGTCATAGATCGTTCCATTCTTAAATAGTGTCTTCATACATATTCTCCCTCTAGTAAATCTTCCTGATCTCTGTTTCGATTCCGTATTTCTTCCTGAATGATTCAAGATCATTACTGTTTCTTATCAGCATCACTTCCGTGAAATGTCCTGTCTTCCGGTCTCTGAAGCCTGCAACCTGTTCCCCTGTGCAGATGCTGGCACGGATGACAGGTTCGACTACTGTTGCATCGTAATGCTGCGTTTCTTTCTTTTTTCTAAAAAACATCTTCTTTCCTCCTGATCATCCGTATGACAGCGACAGGCGAGCCCAGTTTATGGATGCTTTCTTTCCCATCGGAATGAAAACCCTGATGTTCATAGAAACGGATGGCTCTTTCATTGTCTTTCAGCACCCAGACCGCAATCGTGGAATGATGCTTCAGCTGATCCATGGCTTCTTTCATCAGGCTGTTTCCGATCCCTTTTCCGTAGTATTCCTGAAGGACATAGATCGCATAGACTTCACCTGTATCGGAAAGATCCTCATCACGGCAATCTCCGTAGCTCACAAAACCGATAACCCTGTCATCGTCTTTTGCGATCAGGAGGTTGTCGGGAAACTTCAAAGCGATCTCTTCACATTTCTCAAGAGTCAGTTTGTCCAGATAGGACTGATCCACGATATCGGAATAAGCTTCGTGCCAGGATCTCCAGTGCACATAGGCTTTTCCTTTTCTTTCCTCTTCCGTTTCCGCTTGTTTAATAATGATACTCATGATTTTTCCTTAACAGTATTATCTATGAAAACGAAAGAAAAAGCCATGTTTCCATGGCTTCTTGCTGCGTTTAAGAAATGATTATTCTCCGCTGATGGCGATTCCCTTGAACAGAATGCTCGGACAGGCAATCGTCTCTGTTTTCCATTCGAGATCGTTGCCTACTGCCTTGGCATCCTTCATCAGTTCCAGGAAATTTGCTGCTGCTGTAATCAGTGTGACACTCTTATCTCTCTTGCCGTCTTTGACGTAATAGCCACTGCATTGCAAAGAGAAATTGGTGCTGGCCATATTGATGCCCGCATGCAGACCCTGGAATCCTTCGATGACCAGTCCTTCATTCATTTCTTCCAGCAGTTCATCGAACGACTTTTCACCTGGAACGATGCAGCAGTTTTTCGGACGTACGCCTACCGGAGAGTCATAGCCCTGCTTAAAGCCGTTGCCTGTGCTCTCCATCTGCATGCGCATCGCAGAACTTGTACTGTGAAGCATCACTTTGAACACGCCCTGATCGACCAATGTCTTTCTGGAAGTCGGATAACCTTCATCATCGTAGTTGCAGATAACCAAGGCATCGGTATTCTTCGGATCGTCGATGACAGTGATATTGTCAGCGAAAATCTTTTCGTTCAGTTTATCTTTCAATGGCGAGATGCCTTTGCCGATCAGATCACCCGAGAAGATGCCTGAAAACGCCGTAAACAACGAAGTCATAGCATCCTTTTCAATGACGACAGGATACGTACCGCTAGGGATACTGGTCGCATGAAGCTTGTTCAGAGCTTTATCAGCCGCTTTCTTGACGAAAGCATCCGTATCGAATTCATTCACATCATACAGCAGTTCAACATTGAAAGAATTCTTGATTTCATCGCCTTCTTTGACTGCCACACCGGCGATGACCGCCTGAACCTGCGAAGCATCCTTGACATGCATCTCGCGGGAATTGCTGATCTCCCGGACGGAAGCCTGTTCCGTATAGAAGAGATCGGTCACCTGGAAGACGCGTTCATCATATGCATAGAATTTGTCTTCGATTTCCTTGAATGTCTTGTCGATCGAAGATGCATCCGGTCTGATGAAACGGTTTTCTTTCGTTGCTTCCTCCGTCGTCATCGGTTCAAGGATGACACCGCTATCCGAAGATGTTGTAGCCTGTGCCTGCTCGATCATGGTCGCGATGAGTTTTTCCATATTCTCATCAGAACCGTCCTCTGTAGAGATAGATGCCATCTTGCCCTGATACAGTCCGCGCAATGCTATTCCCAGGACATGAGACTTCACATAACTTTCCATCTCACGTTGATAATAGGTAATATTCTTTTCTTCGAGATTGTTCTGGTAGATCTCAAAACTGTCGAAGCCTTTGCTTAAGGCATAATCGATCCATTTCTGCTTATTCATTTGCTGTACCTCCGACGATGATAGAACTAACTTTGATCGGCGGCTGACCGACATCGGTCGGAATCGAACCGCTCATGGATCCGCACATGCCCTGGCCTCTTCTGACTGTCTTGCCGACTTTCTCGATATTGAAAAGGATCTCGTTGCCTTTGCCGATCAGGGATGCTCCTTTGACCGGATAAGTGATCTTTCCATTTTCGATCATATAGCCTTCCAGGACTGCAAAGTTGAATTCACCGGTCTGCGGATTGACGCTGCCTCCGCCCATTTTTGCCGCATAGAGACCTTTTTCGATCCCTTCGAACAGTTCTTCGAATTCGCTGTTTCCTTCACAGATAAAGGTATTGGACATTCTGGAAGTCGGTTCATACATGTAGGACTCACGGCGTGAACTGGATGTGGATTCTTCATGCATGCGTCTGCCATTCAACCGGTCGATCATGTAGGATGTCAGAATGCCATCCTTGATCAGGACCCTTCTCTTCTGGAAGTTTCCTTCATCATCGATGTTCTGGGAACCCCAGGCATTCGGGATCGTGCCGTCATCGACTGCACTTACGACATCGCTGGCGATCTTCTGACCGAACTTTCCGGAGAAGACGCTCTGATTCTTGGCTACCGAAGTCGCTTCCAGGGCATGCCCGCAGGCTTCGTGGAAAATGACGCCGCCAAACCCGCTGTCGATAACCACAGGCATCTTCCCGCTTGGACAGTCTTTCGCCACAAGATTGACCAAAGCAACACGTGCTGCTTCTTTGCCAATGTCTTCCGGTTTGGTCGTTTCAAAGAATTCCAGGCCCATTCCTCCGCCCGGCGTATCCTTGCCGCTCTGGAAGTTGTTTCCTTCCTGACTGTAAGCCGTGACCATCATTCTGGTCCTGACCCTGGTATCGGAAATCAGTTTGCCCTCGCTGTTTGAGATCTGAACTTCCTGTCTGACATTCAGAAGCGTTCCATCGACTTTTACGATTCTTTCATCGACCGCTTTTGCAGCATCGTTCGCTCTTTTCAGCAGGTCTGTTTTATCTGCCAAAGACACTTCATCGAAGCGGATCCTGACCGGATGCCGGTTCTCGTATTCCACCCGTTCCAAAGTCACATCGGAGCTTTTTTCTTCTTTCCCTAAAGCATCTCTGAGATCATCGATCAGATCGATCAGTGTCTCATCATCCGTTTCATTGGCATAGCCATAGACAGCCTGCAAGCCCTTGTATAAACGGATCCCGACGCCGAAAGTGTTCTTCGTAAAGATATTTTCGACGCTGCCATTCAGCATGTTGATTGTTTCACTCAGTTCCTTCTCTTCATAGATTTCCGCAAAATCCGCATTGGAATCCATGCATCGGTTGAGATATTCTTCCAGTTTCTTTTTTTCCAGCATAAGAACCTCCTCATTGTTTATACTATCAAAATAAGTCAGTAACTGAAAAGAAAAGCGATTCAGAAATGCCATGGATACTGTGTCTGATGTCGGTAACTATGCACTCTTTCAGCTGTTTTTAACAATCATTCATTTCATGAACCGGTGCCAACTACAGGAATCGAAACCATCTGTTTCCTGTCTTTTTCTGATTTCAGATTCTTGAATTGTTCATGATGAAAGGAAATGCCGATTTTGTTTGACTAAAAAGATATCGCCATGATAGAATTATTAAGCAATCCTTGGAGACTTAGCTCAGTCGGGAGAGCACCTGCCTTACAAGCAGGGGGTCACAGGTTCGAGCCCTGTAGTCTCCACCATCGAGATCTGCCAACTTAGCGCAATAGGTAGAGCAACTGATTTGTAATCAGTAGGTTACGGGTTCGATTCCTGTAGTTGGCACCAGTTGAAAACAAAAAGCCTTAAGTCATAGGCTTTTTTCTTAAAGAGTACCTGTTTTTATATTCATTTCTGTGATGTATTATGATTATGTGGATGTTTGAGGAGGGAACTTATGAACATTGAAGAAAAGCTGCTTCAGACGATCAGCGAAACGGTAAAAGAACTGTATTCGATCGAACCTGAAGAAGGTATGGTCATGATCGAAATACCGAAAGACAACAATAATGGCGACTATTCCACCAATATCGCCATGCGTCTTACGAAAGTCCTCAGACGTCGTCCGCAAGAGATCGCACAGGAACTGAAAGCCGGGTTTGAGAAACGGCTGGATGATCTACAGAAAATCGAGATCGCCGGACCCGGGTTCATCAACTTCTGGTTCAATAAAGATGCGATTGCCAATGTGATCAATACGGTACTGGAGAAAGGTGCGGAATATGGGCATTCCAATGCCGGAAAAGGGCTGAAAGTCCTGGAAGAATATGTCAGCGCCAACCCGACCGGTCCGTTGCACTGCGGTCATGCGCGTGGCGCCTGCTGGGGAGATTCCTGTGTCAGGATCATGAATGCGGCAGGATATGATGCAACCAGAGAATACTACATCAACGATGCCGGTGCACAGATGATGAATCTGGGAAAATCATTGCTTGGCAGATACAGGGAACTCTATGGCTTGGATTTCACGCTTCCGGAAGATGGCTACCACGGTCCGGATGTGATCGAGATCGCGAAGGAAATCAAAGAAAAGTATGGCGACAGATTCCTGAAGATGGATGAAGAAGAAGCCGTACCGGAACTCAAGGAAATCGGAAAAGAACTGGAACTGGATCGCATCAGAAAAGACCTGGACTACTATCGCTGCGGATTCGATTCCTGGATCTCCGAGCAGTGGATCACGGACCAGGGAATGGTCGAACAAGCCGTTGAAAGAATGCAATCGATGGGTCTTTTGTATGAGAAAGACGGAGCGATTTGGTTCGAAGCGACCAAATACGGAGATGACAAGGACCGTGTCCTGAAGAAATCAGACGGATACTATACCTATATGACGCCGGATATCGCCAATCATATCTACAAGTACGAACGCGGCTATGAACTGCTGATAAACATCTGGGGTGCCGATCATCATGGCTATATCCCTAGAATGAAGGCTGCGATGGAAGCGTTGGGCTACCCGAGAGAGAACCTGCAAGTCGATCTGTGCCAGATGGTGAGAATGATCGAGAATGGCAAGGAAGTCAAGATGTCCAAACGTACTGGAAATGCGATCACATTAAGGGAACTGATCGATGATATCGGAGTGGATTGTGCAAGATATTTCTTCCTGTCCAAAGCATTGGATACCCATCTGGATTTCGATCTGACTTTGGCAAGAACGAAGTCCAACGACAATCCTGTCTATTATGCGCAGTATGCCTATGCGAGGATCTGTTCCGTGTTGAAACAGGCAGAAAAGCCTTTTGTGAAACAGGACAGCTATACATTGCTTAACCATCCGAAAGAAGTCGATCTGATGAAGCATATCAATACGTTCACGGATGTCGTTGCGGACGCGGCAGAGACCAGGAGCCCGAACAAGATCTGTAACTACATCCAGAAGCTTGCGACCTATTTCCATTCCTTCTATGGCGCCTGCAAGATCAATGACCCGAAGAATCCGGAACTGACGAACGAACGTCTGGCGCTGGCGGAAGCCACCAGGATCACTCTGGCGAATGCCCTGTATCTTCTGGGTGTCAGCGCTCCAGAAGTCATGGCAAAAGAGTAGGCATTATCTTCAAAACCAAAAAAACTATAAGCGTGTGCTTATAGTTTTTTATTGTTTTCCAGCTATACGTGTATGACCGTTCCTGTTTTGCCCTGCAGTGCATCCTTGGCTTTTTCCAGTGATGTGATCAGAGCTTTTCCGTTTTCCGTATTCCGGACATATTCGATACAGGACTCGACTTTCGGAAGCATGCTTCCCTTCGCAAAGTGCTCTTCTTTGATATACTGTTCCGCTTGTGTAAGAGACATTTCATCCAGATCGATCTGATCTGGCTTGTTGAAGTTGATCGAAACCTTTTCAACTGCCGTCAGTATCACCAGCATATCCGCGTTGAGATCCAGGGCAAGCTTGGAAGAAGCTCGATCCTTATCAATGACAGCGGCGACACCTTCAAACCAGCCATCGGTTTTGACGACCGGAATCCCGCCGCCGCCTACCGTAATGACGACACAGCCTTCCGATACCAGTTTCTCTACAGTATCCAGTTCGACGATCGAGACAGGTTTCGGTGAAGGAACGACTCTTCTGTAGCCTCTGCCGGCATCTTCTACAAACGTATAACCGGTTTCCGCAACGATCTTATCCGCTTCTTCTTTCGTATAGAACGAACCGATCGGCTTGGTCGGATTCTGGAAAGCGGAATCGGATGGATCGACTTCGACCTGCGTCACAACAGTAGCGACAGGCTTATGGATCCCTCTTTTCTGAAGTTCCCTGCCAATGGATTGCTGAAGATGATAGCCGATGTATCCCTGAGTCATTGCCCCGCATTCAGGGAAAGGCATATCCGGTGTTCCTCCCACTTTATTGTGAGAATTCTCAAACGCCAGATTCACCATGCCTACCTGCGGGCCATTGCCATGTCCCACGACAACGTCATAGCCTTCTTCCACCAGATCAACGATGGTCGAAGCTGTCTTTTTTACCAATTCAAGCTGCTCTTTGGGAGTATTGCCTAACGCGTTCCCTCCCAGAGCGATCACCAGTCTTTTCCCCATACTATTTCAAAGTCGCATACATGACCGCTTTGATCGTATGCATCCTGTTTTCTGCTTCATCGAATACCTTGGACTGTTTCGATTCAAAGACTTCGTCAGCGACTTCCATTTCCGTCACGCCGAATTTCTTTGCGATCTCTGCGCCGATCGTCGTATTCGTATCATGGAACGAAGGCAGGCAGTGCATGAAAATGGCATGTTCATCAGCATTCACCATGACTTCCTTGGTCACGCGGTAAGGTTCCAGAAGCTTGATCCTCTCGGTCCAGACTTCATCCGGTTCCCCCATCGATACCCAGATATCGGTATAGACGACATGTGCGCCTTTGGTTCCTTCTTTGACATCTTCCGTCAGGGTGATCGTGCAATCGTTCTCTGCCGCGATCTTCTTGCAGGTTTCTACCAGCTCTTTATCAGGCATCTGTTTTTCCGGTCCGCAGGCAACGAAATTGATTCCCATCTTTGCGCAGACCACCATCAAAGAATTCGCCACATTGTTCCTGGCGTCTCCCATGAATACCAGTTTCTTGCCTCTCATGTCTCCGAAATTCTCTTCTGCCGTCATCACATCCGCCAGCATCTGTGTCGGATGAAACTGCGTGGTCAGGCCATTCCATACCGGAATCCCTGATTTCTCTGCCAGTTCTTCGACGATCGACTGATCGAAACCTCTGTATTCGATACCGTCGTACATTCTTCCCAGTACCCTTGCGGTATCTTCCAGAGATTCTTTCTTGCCCATCTGCGAGGAACCCGGATCCAGATAGGTGACACCCATGCCCAGGTCTCTTCCTGCGACCTCGAACGAACAACGCGTTCTGGTCGACGTCTTTTCAAACAGCAATACAATCTGTTTCCCCTTCAGATAATCATGAGGAACGCCATTCCTCTTCATATTCTTGAATTCTTTCGCCATATCGATCAGATAACGGATCTCTTCCGGAGTAAAATCCAACAGTTTCAAAAAGCTACGTCCACTTAAGTTAACACCCATTCATCTATCCTCCTTATTATTTGAATGTTCAGTCTTCTCTGATCAGAGGCATGGACATGCATCTCGGTCCGCCACGTCCTCTGGATAATTCCGCACTAGGGATCGTAATGACATTCAGTCCATGGTCACGCAAGATCGCGTTGGTGATGTCATTCCGTTCGTAACACACGATCGTACCCGGAGCGATACATAACGTGTTCGATCCGTCATTCCACTGTTCCCTTGCAGCAGCGATCATGTCGTCGCCTCCGCAATTGATCAGCTTCACGTCTTCGACTCCGGTATATTTCTCCAGGATATGCTCAAGAGAATCCTCAAGACGTCTGATGTCGAGATCATCCGGATTGTGATCCTCCTTATGAGGCGGTCTGATCTCAAACACTTCCAACGGACCGATAATAGCCGGATGTACCGTGTACTTGTCTTCGTCGATCCTGGTAAATACCGTATCCAGATGCATGAATGCACGGGATGACGGAATCTTGAAGGCCAGCACGGTACGGATCCTGCAGTTTGGATCATTGAACAGATTCCTCGATACCGTCTCGATCGCATCTGGAGATGTCCTCTGGGAGATGCCGATCGCCAGGACCGTATCCGTCAGATTGAAGACATCCCCTCCTTCGATACTCGCATGCAGATCGCGGTCATAGTACCGTCTGACCTGACCGGCAAAATCGGGATGGTATCGGAAGATATAGTCCGCATAGATTGTTTCTCTTCTTCTGGTCGGATACTTCATCTTATTCAATAATATGCCATCACCTACGGAAGCGAACGGATCTCTCTGAAAATAGAGGTTTGGCATCGGATCGACGATCAGGTCATCATCCGGTGCGACTCTGTCCTGCAAAGAATACTTCTTCGCACTTTCGCCGATTTCCTTCAGCGTGATCCCTTCCATCGTCTTCAGCACTAGTTCTTTCCCATGGAAGTTCTCAATCATATACCTGAATAGTTTATCCTGCCACCGTTTGGTTCGGATATCGCCTTCTTCCAGCCACTGATACAGGAATGTCTCGATCAGTTCCGGATTCTGTTCCAATACTTCTGTCATCAGATCCTCCAGATAGACGACTGCGACGCCGTTGTCTCTTAGGATCTGTGCGAAAGCATCGTGTTCCTGCTGAGCCACTTTCAGGAAAGGAATATCATCGAACAGCAGTTCCTTCAGGCGGTCCGGCGTAATGCTGAGAAGCTCTTTTCCCGGACGGTGAAGCAAAACTTTTTTCAGCGGTTTTATTTCACTGGTGACGTGAATGCCTTTCATAAATCTCCCTTCTATTATGGTGAAGACAGATACTGCAGAAGCGATCAGTATCCGTCCATTGTTTACATTATCATTGTATCAACTTCGTTCCATATAGTCAGTTCAAAACGATAAGAATTCTTAGAAAAAGAACGTTTTTCATATTTCTTGAAGACAGTCGTTACAGAAAGATTTCGATATTCAGGCATCAAAATATGACAGATTCTTTCTAAATATTTGAAATAATTCGGAAATAGTGCTATTGTGATAGAGCGATGTGCCTATAGCTCAACTGGATAGAGTGTTTGGCTACGAACCAAAAGGTTGCGAGTTCAAGTCTTGCTAGGCACGCCATTAAACATGAACTATCTCTTAGGAGATAGTTTTTTAGTGCCTTGCCTTTCTGAAGAAAAGAGGCATGTTACAATGATAAAGAAAAACGGAGGGACGTGATATGTACGCACAAATCAATGGCCAGAATCTGTATTATGAAGTCAAAGGCGAAGGAAGACCGCTGCTGATGATTCATGGCAATACCGAGGATCATACGATCTTCAATGAAGCGGCAGAAGTATTGAAGGAACACTTTGCGGTATATCTCTTGGATTCCAGGGGGCATGGACAAAGCGGGAAAGTCAAAGAGATTCACTACGAACAGATGGCAGACGACGTCGCAGAATTTCTGAAACAGCTGGATCTGCATGACGCTGTCTATTACGGTTTTTCTGATGGCGGTATCATCGGTCTGCTTCTGGCAAGCAGAACGGACCGGGTCTCGCAGATGATCCTGAGCGGAACGAATATCACACCGAACGGGGTCGTTCCCTGGTTGAGAAAACTGGTCAAGGTGCTTTATTTCTTTAGCAGAGATCCAAGGATGAAGATGGTTCTGGAAGAACCGCATATCAGCGCTGAAGAGCTTCAAGCCATCAAAATAAAAACGACTGTGGTTGCAGGCGAAAAGGATGCGGTCACTTATGAAGAAACCAAGATCATCGCCGACAATATCCCGGATGCCAAACTGATCATCATTCCGGGTGCGGGACATGGAAGCTATATCGTTCATAAGACGGAGATCGCCGATCTGATCCTTGAGGAAACGAAATAAAGAATGAACAGATACTCTTTTGAATATGTAACATTGAAAGATAAGCCTGAACTCAAAGAAATCGCGGCAGAATGGTTTCATGCCAAGTGGGGCGTATCCAAAGAAGCCTATCTGGAATGTATGAATGATTATCTTGAAGATAAAACGCCAAATGGCTGGTATCTGTGCCTGAAAGACGATAAGATCATCGGCGGTCTGGGAGTCATCGATAATGATTTCCATGACCGGAAAGATCTGACCCCTAATGTCTGTGCTGTTTATGTGGAAGAAGAGTATCGCGGACAAAGCATTGCGGGACAACTGCTGGATCTCGCTGTGGAAGATATGCGCAGAAAAGGCATTAGTCCGTTGTACCTTCTTACCGATCATATCGGTTTCTATGAACGTTACGGATGGGAATTTTGCTGTATGGCACAGGGTGAAGGTGAAGACAAACCATCCAGGATCTATATCCATCATTGAGGAAAAGGAATGCTGATAAAGATTGGAAAATACAGCTGTTCCGAAGTATGGGATGGCGTTTTCTATAAGACACTTTCTGATTATCCGAAAATCAGCGACTGGGAGATCCAGTCCGTTTTGGATTTCATCCGTTACGAAGAAAAAAACGGAAGGACCTGTCAGATCGAAGCTCCGGACAGCATTCTTGAATCCATCGAAGAGTATCGCGATCATGATCATCAGCGTATCGCTCCTTCGAACCTGATACAGGAATGTACAGCTTGTCCCATCGATAAAGGATGTAAAACCGATCTGGTCTGTCATACCTCTCCTTTGGAGAATGCGCTACAGATCCTCGATTGCGGAAGTCTGCTTTCTCCGGTCAAAGCACGGAACATGACAGCTGCAGAACTGCAGAAAGAAGCACGCAACGCCGCAAACGATCCTGCAGACTACTTCGACTGCATCATGTTCAGCTGGGGCAACTGTCAGGCGGGAGACCGGCTGGTCATGGAGCGGAAGCTGGGACGTTTTCCCGAAGAGAAGGAACTGGGCCCGGGATTCACTCCGGGAGTGCGTTTTTTCTTTCGCTATGATGAACTGATCAGACATCCCGATGTGATATTCGATGGCGTTCTTCCTTTAAGAATCAGAAATAAAGTCATCCTGAAAGAATGGGTCCATGCCATCATCGTTCCTGTCGTATATCGCAATAAACTGGAACCACATCTGTCCGAAGAACTTCGAAACAAAGTCCATTATCTCGATCATGAAGGAATGAACATCTGGGAATGGTCCCATTTCATCTATTCCTATCTTCAGGAATCATAAAAGTTGAATCTGATGAATAAATCCAAACGAAAAGCACAGTTCGATCTGTGCTTATATCATCTTCTTTATGAAATATGATTATTCTTTCTTTTTATTCATTTTCTTCCGGATCGCTCCCAGGACATCGGTCTTGTCGGTCGTACCATCCTTGATTCCGGCAATGAAATTCCAATGCAGTTTTATCGCAAGCAATCCGAGGATCAGTGACATAATTGCGACCTCATAGTCTTTCAATACGAACATGATGATCGCAAATACCAATGGCGGAACCGGACCTGCCAGATTCAGATACTGTGTTAGAAGCACTACGATCGCCCCTGCGAGATCCGAAACCGCTCCCCAGAGAAAACTATATACCACGATCATGATACAGGTCGTAGCGACACCTTTGCCGCCCTTGAATTTACGCCAGAATGGGAAACAATGACCGATCGTCGCACCGAATCCCGCATAGAACATGATATTCTTATCCGCTTCCGGGAACAGATAACGTGCCAGAAACATGGCGATCAGGCACTTGGAAACATCGCCGATCACGGTGAGCAACCCCGGAACAAAACCCAGATGGATCATGATGTTGGCCATGCCCGGATTGCCTTCCCCCACTTCCGAGGGACCTTTTCCCGTGTATTTTCTGGCAACGATTTCTGCTGTCAGAAAGCAGCCCAAGAAATATCCGATGAGGCAGCTGATCAGTTTTTCTTTCATAATCCTTCCCCCTTAATTCTTATTATTTTGCGACATCCCAGAGCATCTCGCTGATAGTCGGATGCGGATGTACGACTTCTGCGAATTGGCTTAATGTCATCTTTTTCTGTACGGCAATCGCCAGCTCCCCGATCAGTTCCGTAGCATGCATACAGACAAGCTGCCCGCCAATGATCACATTGTTTTCATCAACGATCAGTTTTACAAAACCGCTTTCGCTGTTCTCGATCAGACTCTTGCCATTGGCTCCAGTCAGGTACTTTCTGGTCGAATAGCCCATGCCTGCATCCTTTGCCTGCTGCTCAGAAATGCCGACCGCAGCAATTTCCGGTTCAGTATAGATTCCGCTTGGAATGACATTCAGATCATGAGATGCTTCTTTCCCCAAAAGAAGATCGATAACATTCTCACCCTGAGCTTCCGCTACGTGCGCGAGCTGTATGTTGCCTGAACGGGCATCGCCGATCACATAGATATTCGGGATATTCGTTCTTCCGTTTTCATCCGCCACAATGCCACGGCTGATTTCCAAACTTGTATCTTCCAGCATAGATACATTGGCTCTTCTACCTGTAGCGATCAGGACTTCTTCGGCAGAGATACACTGTTCCATGCCTTTCTTATCGATATAGGTAACCTGTTTCCTGTCATCATCGGCTGATATCTTTCTGACCTGGGCGGAACAGATAACCTCGATTTCTTTTTTCTTAAAGAACATGGCCAGACGCTGTCCTAGATCCTTATCCAGATTCGGCAAAAGATGGTCGAACATTTCGATGATCGTTATCCTGCAGCCAAGATCGCTCAAAGCATCCCCGATCTCGACACCGATGACGCCGCCTCCAATGATGACAAGGCTTTCCGGCAGAGGGTGATTTCCTTCCAACATTTCATCGGATGTTATGCAGAATTCGATTCCTTCGATCGGAGGCTTTGCGACAATGGACCCGGTCGCCAGAATGATGCTTTCTGCTTCGTATTCATTTCCTTCACAAGAGATATGATGCGGATCCGTGAGCTTTGCTTCGCCAAAAACGATATCGACTTTATTCTTCTGAAGAGATTTCTGTATGCCTTCTCTTAAGGTATCGGTCACTTCATTCTTTCGCTTCAGGATCTCTTCATAGGAAAAACCGGTATCACTGCAATGGATCCCATAGATTTCCCCTTCTTTCATTTTATTGAAAGTCCCGGCGGAAGCGATCAGTGATTTCATCGGAATGCATCCGCGGTTGAGACAGGTCCCACCCAGCTTGTTCTTTTCAAACAGGATGGTTTTCAGACCTGAAACGGCCGCTTTGTTGGCAGCGGTATAGCCCCCAGGTCCGCCTCCGATAATCGCTACATCATAGTTCATATTTCATCCTCCGTTAATAAAGAAATGATATCATTCTGTATCTGGTTTGCGGGAATGATTTCATTGATTCTCTTTCCCGGCATCATTTTCAGCAAGACTTCAATACTCTCTGTATCCAGAGAATCCGTATAGATTTCCGGATCGATGATCACATCGTCCTGCAGATCATAACTCAACTGTATCGTGCCCCATGGAAAACGGGCTTCTTTCCGGTATGTGTGTTCCTTGCGGACACCGTAGCGCCAGACATCGTTCGCAAACTTCTCTTCCAGCAGAGCGATCTCATCGGAATCCAAGGTTCCTTCTTTCAGTTCCTTTACAGGCAGTGCATAGACATTACCAAATGCTCTGATCAGGGAATCTTTCAGTTCTTCTACCGTCAGCTCTTTCCTGATATCCCGAAGATTGATCACTCTCGACCGGACTGAATCGACTCCCTTATCCTGCAGTTTCAGCATGGATACATGCAGGTATCTGGAAAGATCGTCTGCATTCACATCCAGCATCAATGTCCCGTGATGGAAACAGCGGTCCTTGTGCCTGTAGTAGGCATGACCGGAAAACTTCCGTCCCTCGATCAGCAGGTCGTTCCGTCCGTTGCGTTCCGCGGAAAAGCCCAGGTCTTTCATCGCTTGCAGGATCACTTCCGTCTGTGTAGCAACATCATAGTTTTTCTTATGAGCCAGAAAAGTAAAATTCAGATTCCCATCATCATGGTAAACGGCTCCCCCGCCGGAAAGCCTGCGGGCCAGATGGCCGGAATCTTCTTTCAATGCTTCGATATTGCATTCATTAAAGGCGTTCTGGTTCTTGCCGATCACGACGGTCCGTTCGTTCTGCCACAGATATAAAACGATGTCATGATCCGTGACATGATCAAGTAAAAATTCTTCCAGAGCCTGGTTGTGAAACGGGACTCTGGAAGAAGAAATAATTACATATGCTTCAGTCAGCATTCTTTCTGATAACGCAGGATCGGATTACGGGCAGCTTCCGTTTCGTTCGGCCTGCCGATCGGCTGATCATGCGGAGCAGAATGCAGATATTCCGGATCTTCATGCGCAAGTTCATAGAGCTTCGTATAGACAGCGATGGCGTTGTCGATGACCTCTTTGCTTTCGGTTTCAGTTGGCTCAAACATCAGCGCTTCATGAACGATCAACGGGAAATACATTGTCGGAGGATGGACGCCATAGTCCAGAGAAGCTTTGGCGATATCCATCGCGGAAACACCTGTCTCTTTCTTCATTCCTTCCAGACATAAGACGAACTCATGCATACAGGTCCTGTCGTAGGCGACATCGTAGCACTTCTTAAGGGCGTTCATCATGTAATTGGCATTCAGTACGGCCTTGCCGCTGGATGCAATGATGCCTTCTCTGCCTAAGGTAAGGATATAAGTCAACGCTTTCACGATGACCAGGAAGTTTCCGTAATAGCTTTTGACTCTGCCCAAAGAATGTTCCGCGTTATAGAATACATATCTGTCACCTTCCTTTTTAACAGTTTCCATCGGCAGATAATCCTTCAAGAAATCCTTGCATCCGACCGGACCGCTTCCCGGACCGCCTCCGCCATGAGGGGTACCGAAGGTCTTGTGCAGATTCAGGTGGATACAGTCGAAGCCCATATCGCCAGGTCTGACTCTACCCATGATTGCGTTCAGATTCGCGCCATCGTAGTAGCACAGGCCTCCTGCTTCATGGATGATCTTCGTGATTTCCAGGATATTCGGGTCGAACAGTCCCAAGGTATTCGGATTCGTCAGCATCAGTCCTGCCGTATCTTTTCCTACGACTTTTCTCAATTCATCAAGATCGACACCGCCATCCGCATTCGAAGGCACATTGATGACCTTGAAACCGGCCATGACCGCACTTGCAGGGTTGGTACCATGAGCGGAATCTGGAACGATGATATTGACTCTCTCGTCGTCATGATGGGCTTGGTGGTATCTTCTGATCAGCAGCAGTCCCGTGTATTCGCCATGCGCGCCTGCTGCAGGTTGCAGGCTGATCTGATCCATGCCGGTGATTTCACACAGAAGTTCCTGGGTACGGTACAGAACCTCCAGGGAACCCTGGATGCTGTCTTCTCCCTGCAACGGATGGACATCGGTAAAATCACGTAAGGATGCCATTTCTTCATCGACACGCGGATTGTATTTCATCGTGCAGGAACCCAGCGGATAGAATCCGTCATTGACACCGAAGGTCTGCTTGCACAGTTCGGTATAATGTCTGCTCAGATCGACTTCGCTCAATTCAGGCAGACCCGGTTTTTCTTTACGAAGATACTTGCCTTCAAGTTCATAGCTCTTGACATCGCAATCAGGAATCAGATCCAGTTTCTTGTCTGCTGAGCTCAATTCAAATAACAGTTTCATCAGATCACCTCCCGGATCGTTTCGATCAGATTATCGATATCTTCTTTGTCGTTCAGTTCGGTCGCGCACCAAAGGATCTTATCCTCCTTGACCAGACCCATCAGGATCCCCTTCTCCTTGAGTTTCTTTTCCAATACGACAGGATCGATCGGAGAATCAGTCAGGAACTCATGGAAGAACGGTTCATCGCTGACTGCTTTGAAACCGATGGATGTCAGAGAATCTTTGAGATAATGCGCATGATCGTAGCAGTTCTTTGCCACCTTATGAAGGCCTTCCGGTCCTACCGCTGCAAGATATACCGATGCGGTCATCGCACATAATGCTTCATTGGAACAGATATTGCTTGAGGCTTTCTCGCGGCGGATATGCTGTTCACGGGCCTGCAGGGTCAGAACGAAACATCTGCGTCCGTCATGATCCGTCGTCTGTCCGACGATACGTCCGGGCAGTTTTCTGGTCAGTTCTTTGGTGGTGGCCATGAAACCAAGATATGGACCTCCGCATGACAGAGGCATGCCTAACGGCTGTCCCTCGCCAACTGCGATATCGACACCCAGTTCGCCAGGGGATTTCAAAAGACCCAAAGAAATCGGATTGACGCTTTCGATCACCTTGATCTTCTTCTCATGGGCGATATTGACGATCTCTTCGACATCTTCGATGATCCCGTAATAGTTCGGGCTCTGTACCAGTACGCATGCGGTATTCTCATTGATGAGATCCGACAGTTTCGTCACATCCGTCTTATAGAGATCATCCGTTACTGTAATCTTGACATTGCGTGATTCGCCATAGGTCTGAATGACCTCCAGGACGCGCGGATCGATCGTATTGGAAACCAAAACTTCTGTCTTATTCTTATCGATCGTCATGAAGACTGCTTCCGCAGCAGCGACCGCTCCATCATATACCGAAGCATTCGATACATCCAGTCCGGTCAGTTCGCAGATCTGCGTCTGGTATTCGAAAATGGACTGTAGCACACCCTGGGAGATCTCTGCCTGATATGGGGTATAGGCAGTCAGGAATTCCTCCTTGGAAACGATGCCTTTGACGATGGCAGGAATGTAGTGGCGATATGCGCCAGCTCCACGAAACAGGGAATCATAGACCTTGTTCTGAGAAGCGATCTTCTTCATCGTCGAAGCGACTGCCATTTCCGGTTTTCCTTCAGGGATATGCAGTTCCTTCAAACGGACATTGGAAGGCACATCCTCATAGAGCGCATCGATCGACTCTTTGCCGATCGCCTGCAGCATCTCTTTCTGGATGGCAGCTGTATCAGGGATATAATTGCCCATGATCAGCCTTCCTGTTCGCAGTGTTCAGCGTAAGCCGCAGCATCCAGCAGTTCTTCAAATTCCGTCACATCGGCGACTTTGATCAGCCATGCGGCATATGGATCTGTATTGACCAGTGCCGGATCATCGACAACTTCTTCGTTGACTTCGACGACTCTGCCGGTAACCGGTGAGAAGACATCGCTGACAGCCTTGACGGATTCGATATCTCCTAAAGATTCTCCTGCTTTGACTTCATCATCGACGGCAGGCAGATTCACAAACACGACATCACCTAAAGCATCCTGGGCAAAATCGGTCAGACCGATTACATAGACGCCATCTTCTTCTTTCAGCCATTCATGGGTTTTCGCATATTTCAATTCTTCGGGATTTTTAAACATTTTTTCTTCCTCCTTCAATAATGTTTATTTCTTCGTATAGAAAGGCAGATTGATGATTTTCGCCTTTAATCTTCTTCCGCGGACATCGACTTCGACGACCGTATCCAATGCGCTGTATTTCACAGGAACAAGCGCCATGGCGATCGACGTCTGCAGGAGCGGAGAGTAAGTGCCGCTGGTCGTATGACCGATCAGTTCATCATTCAGATAGATATCCTGATGCTCTCTTAAAACACCCTTGTCGATGATCCCGAGACCGACTCTTGTCAGCATCTCTTCACCGCGTTCCTTGACTTTGATCAGAGCCTCTTTCCCGATAAATTCTTCCTTATCGAGCTTGATCGCAAAATCCAAGGCTGCTTCGACCGGCGAGATCGTCTCGCTCAGTTCATGACCGTACAGCGGCATTGCCGCTTCCAGACGCAAGGTATCACGCGCTCCCAATCCGCAAGGGATCAGACCGTATTTCTCGCCCTTTTCCAGGAGAAGTCTCCACAGTTTCACGACATTCTCGTTTGCCGTATAGATCTCATAGCCATTCTCTCCGGTATAGCCCGTAAACGAGATCATGCAGTCCATGCCTTCAATATCGACATGTTCGATGGCGGTATAGTATTTCGCAGGAATGCTTTCTTCCGGCAGCAGTTCCAGCATCACTTCTTTCGCTCTGGGACCCTGTAAAGCCACCTGTGCGACAGAATCGGAAATATCCTCGATCACAGTACCTTCCAGGATATTCTCTTTCATGTGCGCGAAATCCTTGTGTCTGTTGGAGGCGTTGACCACGATATAGTAGTAGTCTTCCGCAAACTTGTAGACCAGCAGGTCATCCACGGTTCCCCCGTCTTCGTAGCACATCGGCGAATAACGGACCTTGCCTAACGACATCTTGCTGTAATCGTTCGTTAAAAGATGATTCAGACTCTGAGTCGCAGTTTCTCCTTTGAACGTGATCTCTCCCATATGTGAGACATCAAAAAGCCCGCAGGCCTGACGCACGGCGAGATGCTCCTTGATGACGCCCTCATACTGTACCGGCAGAAGATAACCGGCAAAAGGAACGATCTTGCCTTTCAATGAAACATGTTCATCATAAAGCGGTGTTTTTAATTCCATAACCCTACCCTTTCTCCATACAAAAAACTATTGTTTCTTTTGAATTATCTGAAATGTGTAATACAAGATTACTTTCATCATCCGACTACTACCATTTTAACATATCCGTTCCTTCTAGGAATATGCAGAAAGAGGATTCAGACCAAATCTTTTGAGGATTTTTCTGATTTCCTGTGAATAATGTAAAGGAGGAAACGAATTGAAATTCTGGAATAAAAAAGATACGACAAAAGGCCGCCCCTCGTAAGAAAGTTTTATAGTTTCCAGGAATGGCATGATCTTCGGGTCATGCCATTTCCTGTGTCATCAGTTCACTCAGCGGGATGAATCCAATCAGATCATAGCAGATATGGATGCTCTGGCGGCGTTTTCCGCTGCTTTTGTCCGGAGCCCCGACATAGATTGCCTTTATCAGCTCATGGGCCGCGTAAGGCGTCAATTCCGTCAGCTCTGCGTACTTTCTGACCTTTTGAATGAACTGTTCAAGATTCTGGTTCTGTTGTTCCTGTGTTTCAATCTCCTGCCGTAAGACTTCCGCTTCCGCTTTCAGATCACGCTGCTCGTCCTCATAGGCCTGACTCATCATGGTGAAACGGTCATCGCTGATCCGGGAAGCCACATTGTCCTCATAGAGACGGATGAACAGCTTGTCCAATTCCTGGATACGCTTCTCATCCTTTT